>JAKAAY010000003.1 GCA_021802055.1 Thermoplasmata archaeon | reverse complement strand
CCCGGCCTCTTCCTTCCCGATATACCTGACAAACTCTGTCCTGACCTCTCCATTCACCCTGAAGGACCTGTATTCCTCAAGGTATGTCGAGTTCCCCACCCTCCTCCTTCTGATTGCCATAGGTAATAGGTATACCTATTATAGACTAATAAACTTTACTGCCTGAAGAACCTTGGAATTACGGACTGACAGAAACATGACAAAAATGTAACAGGTAAATTAAACGCTAATCAGGTCATGATGCTCTCCAGGAACATTGAATTCGTGGACAGCATAGATTCCCTCACGGAGCGGAAGATCATGGCGATGTCTGCAAGGGCAAGGAACACCCGTCAGGTCATGAAGCTGGAACACTCAATAAAATTAATAAAGGAGAGGAGGCTAGAAGGATCGCCTAAGGAACTTTTTTCATAGAAGGTCATGGATCACTTTCCTGGCTTCTGAAAAAATCCATCCTTAACTTCTATCCCTTTGCCGCCAATCAACAGTCCGATGTGATTCCTCATGGTTTTTCCGCCGTCTGCGTTGAAGTAAAATGCGCCTGTTCTTCTGCAGATTATGTCGTCGGGAGTAGTCGGGCATTCTTGTGTCAGAATCTCATGGAGCGAGTCGTCTTGTGTTCTCCTGTACGGGATGGAAGGAGTCCGGGAGAGCCTCACTTTCCGCGATAGCATCCTGCACACTGCAGCAGATGCCTTTCGGGATACTCTCCTGTAGTCCGTGACCTTACCTCCAATGACTGTAACCGAGTGGTCACCCTCCACCAGCCTGAAATCTCTTGACATCCTGCCTGGTTCTCTGGAGTCTCCATACAGAGTCCTTATGCCTGCATACTCCCTGAGTATTCTGTTCTCTGAGGTCTCGGGGGCAATGAATTTTATGCTCTCCAGCACGTAGTTTCTTTCCTTGGGTGAAACAGTGAAGTCGTCCGGGTCATCAGTAAATGCATCCGTTGTTCCAGCTATGACCACCTCCCCCCTTGGAATCAGGAATAATTGCCTGCCGTCGATGTGAGACTTGAGTACCACCGCATTATCCTCAGGATATATCTCCCTGGGAAAAATCAGGTGTATTCCCTTGCTGAGCTTCATTCTGTTTCTCACGTCTCCCCGAAACTCGAGGACATCTCTTGCCCATGAACCGGCACAGTTCACCATCACCCCTGCCCTTACATTGCACGTCCTTCTTGAAACAAGATCCAGAAGGTCCGCATGAATGCCATCGGCCTTCTTTTCATGCCCCACGAATCTGACGTAGTTCAGGCATGTCGCTCCTCTTTCATGTGCAGATACCACGTTGTAAACAGTAAGCCGCGCATCATCCGTAACGCAGTCCTTGAAGGTGTAGTATCCGTCTATGCTTCCGGGATACTTCCCCTCATTCGTGGTATATCTGGAGTGTTTTCCTCCACCCAGGAGCCTGTAAAGAAAGAGGCCTACGATGATCGCGGACCTATTCCACATCCCATTTCCTATGAGAATGTCAAAATTCTTGGCCTTCACGAAATCCACGTGTGATTCAAGGTAGTTGCGCTCCCTGAGGAGGTGCCTTGTCAGTCTCAGTCTTCCCTGTGCCAGATACCGCAATCCGCCATGTATCATCTTTGATGAGCCGGAACTCGTGGCACCTGCGAAGTCCCCCTTATCCACAAGAAGCACGGAAATACCTGCCTCTGACAGTGTGTTTGCAATCCCTGCGCCAATTATTCCGCCACCAATAATGAGCACGTCGAAAGCCTTCCCGTCCAGATTATCTATGTCCTCTTGCCTGGTCCTATAGGAGAACTCCCTCATGAACAATCCCCCAGTACTGGATCTTCCAGCATTCGCAGGATATTCAACTTCTCCTTGCCCACATATCGCCTGAAGTAGCTCCCAATCCCATGATGATGCGTGACTGAACCCCCATTCAATATGAACTGGTTCTCGAGCTGATCCCTTATCTGGCTCAGATGTGTCTCCGGTTCCCTGGTTGAAAGGATGAAGGTGAAGTAAATGGCAGGTCCCAGTGTATAGAGGTGTGATATGTGTGCCATTATAATCCCCCCTATTCCCAGAGAGCTTATCTCTTCCCTGAATGTTTTAGTAGATTCACTGTATAGTTTCTCCGCGTCCTTCCACATGCAGGATGTCTCCATGGTGTCAGGAGTGAGACTTTTCGTCCAGAGCCAGTTACCAATCTCTGGCCTTCCGTACCGGTTTTCCTCCCACTTCCTTGCGATGCTGCCACCAGTGTTTGCTGCTCCTTTGACCCTGTGCCATGTCTTGCGCCCGTTATCCACAGTCACCATCAGGCAACCTGGATACTTTATCCCGTGAGCCCTAAGAAACGTTCGAATGATGTTTCTGGAGTGCTGATCGGAAGCAAGCTCAAGCATATATGCAGTCTCTACGTGATCTGAGAGCCTTGCTATGGCTGGAAACTCCATCTGACCCCTAATGAACCTGATTCCAGCAGAAAAATCCCTGAAAAAATGGCTCGCATATGTTCTTTTTTCGGGAATTTTATGCATCCTGATGGTGGAGTCACCAATTATGCCGTTTCTTCCCTCGCTCATGAGCGCAATTTGCTTGGCCCTGATTCCCGATGATTCCCTGGGTGATGGGATATCCCTGATGGTCAAGTCCGACCTGTACAGAGTGGTGCCCATAAGGATATCCTCGATATCGCCATAGAAGTTAGATTCCTGTCCGGAAGCTCCAGTGGCGATCCAGCCCCCAAGAGTCGAGTCGGCAAATGACTCTGGAAAATGACCGATGGTCATGCCGATGCGGTTTGCCAGTGTCTCCAGTTCACTACCGGTCAACCCAGGTCCAGCATTGGCGTATTCTTCTGCGGCCTGGAAATGCTTCAGCCTGGAAGTATCAATGGATATGAGCCACCTGCAGTTCTCTCTTCTGAAGCCCCCGGTGACGCCCGTGAGGCCACCGGATACAACCCCTTTTATGCCTGCTGATCTCATTGTTTTCAGCAGTGGTTCCACATCATCATAGTCCGGGGTGACCACTGCGTCAACTATACGTGGTACTGATCCGTTCCTGAGTGCTGCGATCTCAAGGCTGGATTTCCCGATAGACTTCAGCAACCTCAAACCCGGATCAGTGGAGATTTTTGAAGCGTCAATTGTACCTGAGAGAACGTTCAAGAGTTCCAGGTTATTGCCAGGATCCCTGAACGTTACTGTTCCGTCCCATCCTGCCACGGATTTAAGTTCCGGGAAATTGGCTTCCATGAGATGCTGCAGTCTGCCTGCAATTTCAGATTTATCCTGTTCTTTCTTCAGTATGGTGACTGTTACCAGACTGTTGCTGCCGCCCAACGAAGTGTTAGCCTAACGCCTCTAAAAAGAATTTGTCCTGAATGATTGAGATGCTTCCATGAACCGTATTTCAGGCCAGGCGACCCGGTACGGCACAAGCTATGAAGTTCGGATATACAGGGAACCGGGGAACCGTTCAGTCATAGCCGCAGCCGCACTGGACAGCTTCTGTTTCCGAGTCATGGGACTGCCCGCACTTCCTGCACTCGTATTCACGAGTTTCTGTCGTGTACATATGGACATTATGACCGTGGCATGCTTTATAAATTTTGCCGTATGCTCATTCTGCAAATGACGAAATAATTTAGTGTGGCGCCAAACAGAAGGCATTGGAAATTCATTTGTCGCTGGCGTATAAACCTCCCGGGGACATCACTTCTCCCCGGAAAATATAAGGCCATACGCGGCTTCATCCAGGTCTGATTCTCCAGCGTTGATGAAGATGTGCCGAGTCTGGGTGTATTCAAGTATACCTTCCAGGCCAAGTTCCCTCCCGATGCCGCTGTCCTTGAACCCTCCTCTGGGGGCTGCGGCAGAAAGGAGATGATATTCATTTATCCACACGGTTCCGGATTGAAGCTTGCTGGCCACCCTGTGACACTTCACTCTGTCTCTGGACCATACGCCAGCGGCAAGGCCATATCTTGACGAGTTAGCCATGCGAATTGCCTCCTCCTCGTCCGAGAATTCCATTATTGATAGAACCGGCCCAAAGATCTCCTCCTTCCCCACTACCATATCAGGAGTCACTGAGCTCAGGAGTGTGGGAGGGTAGTAGAGGCCTCCTGAAGGTGAGTCCGACATGTTCTTGCTGTATTCGACCTCCGCACCTGACCTTATGCCTTCCTCCACCATTCGCTCTATCCTGTTCTTCTGCTCCCTGTTGGTGATTGCACTTACGTCAGTCTCAAAGTCGGAGGGGTTTCCAGCCTTCATCAATGAAAGCCTCTCCTTCAGGCGTGAAACAAACCTGTCACGGATACTGCGCTGGATTAGAAGCCTGCTTCCTGATTCACATAACTGTCCAGAATTGAGGAATATTCCAAAAAGTACACCCGACACGGCGTGTTCCAGGTCACAGTCTTCAAAGACGATGTTGGGTGATTTGCCCCCAAGTTCCAGTGTGACTTTTTTGATTGATGCCGATGATTCTCTCATGATCTCCTGCCCGGTTTCAGTTGAACCGGTGAAGCTGATCATGTTGACCTTCCTGCTGGAAGTTAGTGCTGCCCCCAATTCCCTGCCCTTCCCCGGGACTACGTTTAGAACGCCTTGCGGGAAACCAGCTCTTGCGGCATCCTTGGAGAGTTCCAGTGCGGTGAGTGGAGTATAGCTTGAAGGTTTCACCACAAGGGTGTTTCCTGCCAGAAGGGCCGGAGCGACTTTCCACACGGTCATAAGTAGCGGGACGTTCCAGGGTACAATGGCACCCACAACTCCCATGGGCGCATACTGGATCTCGCCCATAGTGCCTGGAAACTCCGGGTGACTGATCCTGCGTTTCACCCTGAATTCGTGCTCATTTGCGAAGTACCGGAGGTGTTCTATCGCCAGAGGAATATCCATGAATGTGCTCTGCCTGATGGTCTTGCCTGTGTTCATGGTCTCCAGCATGGCATATTCTTCAGACCTCTCCTGCAGTATGTCTGCCAGCTTGCCGAGAAGTGCTTTTCTCTGCTTAAGCGACGTCTTTGACCATGGATCCTGAGCGTCATATGCAGCATCAATGGCCGTTCTGGCCAACTCATTGGTGGCGAAAAACACCCTGGCAATTGCTGATCCGTCTGCCGGGCTTGTGAGAGTGTTTTCCGTACCCTCAAGAACCGTCTCGTTGCCGATGAAACTACCGTAAATTCTGTCCCTGGATATCATCCCATAACCTCCTCAAGAAGCATGTGTATGTCCGCTGACTCGGATTCCCTTGGATTGGCCACCAGCCCTGTTGATTCCATGGCGAGCTTCTCGAGGCTGGGTTTTGCGGCGTTATAGCTGTCTTTGCTTATGCCTGCGTCCGATATGTGAACGGGCTGTCCCATAGTTGCGAATATCTTCCTTAGGGAACCGGCCAGGGTTTTATCCCTCATCGATTCAGGGAATATTGAGTTCAGGCGGTCGTACCGGTCATGCACAACGGTGCTGTTGAATTCAACCACTGCAGGGAGGAAAAGACCCACCGACGTACCATGGGGGACCTTGAATATGGCTCCCAGTGCATGGCCAAGCGCGTGAGCCAGCCCTATCTGGGAGTTTGAAAATGAGGATCCTGCCATTGATGCGCCTATGTGTACAGAATTTCGCGCCTGAATATCCCCAGGATCATGAAGAACTTCAGCAATATTTCCTGTTATGAGCTCCAGGGCCTTTTCTGCCAGGGCGTCTGAGTAAAAATTCCTCCATGTGCTGACATATGCTTCTATCGCGTGGGTCATTGCATCCACTGCAGTTGAAACCGTCTGTTTGCGGGGAAGCCCTGTCACAACCGCAGGGTCGAGGATGGCATAATCTGGAAGTATCTCCGATGAGGCCAGTTCATTTTTCCTCTTCTCCCTCTCGTCGGATACCACTGCGGCCCACGAGCATTCCGAGCCTGTTCCGCTGGTAGTAGGGATGGCTATCAGTTTTGCAGCCTCCTTGATACCAAGATATTCCAGAGGGGTCAGATCATAAAAGTCAAGATCAGGCCTGGCATACCTGAAAAGGATCACCTTGGCTGTGTCTATGACAGAGCCTCCGCCCACAGCAACTATGTGATCCGGCTTGAACTTCATGATCGAGTCCATTGCAGATGTCATCTGCGAGAACGTTGGTTCCTGGTCTATGCTGGAAAATATCATTGTCCTGCAGTCCTCGGGCAGCAGCTCCTTTATGTTATCCACAATACCGGCCTTCTCAAGGTTACGGTCTGACACGATGAGACACCTCCGGCTCTTAACGGAGTTTAGGAAAGAGAGGGAATCCTCCCCGAATACAATGGTTGGAGAGCGGTAGTACCACATATTCTCACTCAAACTGGGTGTCAACCAGGTTGGCGGTTCGCACAAGTTCCTTTGCTGCTGCAGTATAACGCATAATCTTCATCATCGATCCCTTCAACTTGAATTTACCCACAAGTACAGCCTTGAGCGGATCAAACTCCCCGTTGATGAGCCTGACCCAGTTCTGGTAAGGCCCGGAATAATAAAACGCAGCCTTTGGTGCTTCTCCTGCCGCGTAAAGGCCACCCCGTCTGCATTTGCCGTGGTACAGGTCAAGGTAGATGTACACGGTCTCGTGGAACTTCTGATCCTTTTCCACCACGAAGTTAAAATCTCCTTCCCAGTCCTTTGCGGTGTCCTCGTATTTTCTGTTCCTGTTGATCTCTTCTACAAAACTGTTTACCCAGTCATTGCTTGGAAAAACTGGCATGGTGTAACCATGATCAACTGCGTATTAAGTGATCGCTTTGCCTTGCTCATGACTGCCAGGAGTTAATACGCGTAGTGCACCCTTTGCGACTGAAATCTCAACCGGCGTGGAACCTATGCACTCACCGTCGATTTCAAATGGAGCGGCATCACCGGATATCCTGAATTCAGAAGAAGAGATGTTCACCACCTCGTCCAGTTTGACATATTCACCGCTCCTGAGTTTGCCGAAACGTCTTATCAGGCTCAATCTGGACATTGCTGGTACTGCATGCAGATCGAGTGACCCGTCTGCAGGATCTGAAAGCGGTGAAGCCAGCATGCCCCCTCCAAAATAGCGACAGTTGGCTATAACCACTTCAATGGCCTCCAAGTCCCTGTGTTCAGGATCTGAGTCAATGTGGAGATGGTAGCTTTTCAGGTGTGGCAGTTCTTTCAGTACGGAAAGAGTGAATGGATTTATCCTTCCCCCTCTGCTTGAATTAACCCTCATCATAACGCTGGCCCCAAACCCTATTTCCATGACATTTGCGAAATACCTTGTTCCGTTGGAGTATCTCACCATGCCAAGATCTATCATGGAGAGCCGCGGGTTATTGAGGCTGCTCCCAATGCTTCCTGGCGGCACAAAGCCCAGAGTTCTGCCCAGATCGGATCCCGTGCCACCGCCCGCAATTACCAGTGTCTTGTCAGAACCGGCCATACCGTTTACGACCTCGTTGAGTGTGCCGTCACCTCCTATGCAAACAATCAGCGAGCCGTCAGGGCAATTCCTCGCAAATAATGTGGCATCTCCAGTTGACTGCGTCATATGGACCTTGGGGACGAATGACTCCAGGTCCCTCACAACACTATCCAGAAATTGGGTGCTGAATGCTCCAGATGCTGGATTCGCTATGATGTACGTGCTGAACTCGCCCATGCCGCTCACCTGATCTTTCCAGATTTTTTTCGTGCAAAGTCCGGAACCAGTATTAATACCATAACTGACAGAATCAGCATCGCGTACAGCATCGCTCCGCTGTAGTAGAATGGCACGTATGGATAGTTAGAGGTTACGTAGAGTTCTGAACTTATGTTACTGAGAGAGAGATTCTCGCTACCCACGGGCGCATAAGGCAACTGTGAATACGGGATCTGAAGAACTGCCGGGAACAGCGAAGAGTAATTCCTGTCGAGGCTGGAATTAGGGGTGAATGCTATCTGGTCCGGCAGAGGAAGGCCCATACCTGCAAGGTTGATCGGAGATCTCAATATATTTCCTGCCTTGTAGGGAGCGTTGAAATCGAACATGTCGAGCGGGATGTTTGAATGCCATACAAAGTCGTTTAGTGCCGGAAGTTTCCAGTTATAGTCTACGAAAGCCGGAATAGAGCCTTGATCCAGGACAGAGCTTGATATGTAGTCTTCTTTCGCGTACGGTGAGATCACCATGAAGGGGACCCTCTGCCCAAGCTGGACTCCATGGAAATACGGGGGTGGCACCTGGTCATAGTAGCCGCCGCCTTCATCATATGTCAGAAAGATGGCAGTGGAATTCCAGTAGGGGCTCTTCATTATTGCATTTATAATGTACAGGAACCACATCTGTCCCACCATGACATTTGCATTGGGGCCCTGTGAGTAGTATCCTGTTCCACCGCTGCCAATGGGCATGACCCAACTGACCGATGGAAGTGAGTTGTTTCCCAGTGAAGAGAAGAAGTCTGTCCAGCTGTGGACATTCTGCAGGTGCTGCTGTATGCCTTGGAAGTATGCTAGCGGGTAGTAACCATTTGACGCATCGTGAACATAATAGCCCCAGCTTATGGAGCGTGAATCCAGTTCAGACATGATGGACTGAGCATACGGTATATATGGAGGCGGTCCGTAATCGTTGATTACGGGAGAGTAACCAGCGAGGTTGTACAGTCTGTTTGGACAGGTTTCAGTGAGCATGGCAAAATCGCACTGATCCAGTGAGTACTCTTCAGCAATTACCCATTCCGGCGCGGACTGGGAGGCGCTGTAATAGGTCATTGATTGTGGTCCCGAGTTGGCCCTGAAGCCGTTCATAAGGCCGTTATTCCAGTCAAGATGATAGGCAGCGTATCCCTCGATGGGATCCGGAGTCGTAAATGTGCCCTCAGGGTTTGCCTGAAGCCCGGGAGAGTTGTTTATGCTTATGAGATTAACCGGCCTGGTTATGTTTGCAACGTCTGTATTGGCTGTGCCAAGTGTGTTACTGGGGTAGACCCCGAAAAGATTGTCAAAACTATGGTTCTCCATCATAATCTCAACAACGTGCTTTATGGGTGTTCTTGTGCCGTTGGAGTCGGGCGAGGCTTCTGCCCCGTGAACCAGAGGTACGAAGAGCGTGAGCAGAAATATGGCAATTAACGCTGACGATACGATCTTGCTGTTCACGCTTCCGCCGATCCCTTGCCTGTCACTGGCCTGCCAGCCAGAATGGCTGCAACTCCGGATAATGCAATCAGGAGAGCAAGAAATATCAGCATTACCTCCTGTATACCACTCTGCGCCATGGCCACATATATTACCGCTAGCCCCAGGGAGATTACCAGCGGGGATATGCCCATAATTGCAGCTTTGATTGCCCTTCTCGTCTGGAAGAATTGCGGAATTGCACGTATTCCGGCAACAGTGATGAATGGAAAGCAGAATGATGTTGCCAGGAATGAATACAGAACGCCCTCCACTGGAAGTAAGGTTTTGTAGTTGTAGACCAGGACAACAAGAGCCACATACATGAGCAAAAACGTTGCCAGTCCGTACAAGATCCCGTGCCGGATGAGCCCCCCGACGCCGCCCAGTAAAGAGAAAAAAACGCCTCCAATGAGAAATCCCGGAATCAGGTAAACTTCCAGTCTTGCTGATCCCACAAGATCAAGTGCTCCGGCAAGGAAGAACAGCAATGTCGGGGAAAAACCGTTGTGTATGAACACCAGACTCGCTAAAAGGCGATCTCCGCCTGATGTGGCAGCTTTCACGCACGAAGAAGTGAAGTTTGCGTATTAAAATTTCGTGTAATCTCATTGTGTGCGATCCGGGGAGCGGTCTGACTTCCTCTACCTAGCAAGCGACTGGAGGTCTCTACTTCACCAGGACCAGTTCTGGGTTGAGCCCTCCCTTTTAAGCCATTTCTGAGGATCTTGGAAATCAAGGAAAAGGATAATTCCTCCTCTTTTCCAGTCCAAGTTTTTTAGCGTAAGACACGAATGCATTTTCCTTATGCTTCACAGCCACTGTTCCAAAAACTATCTTTTCGATGGGAGTTTCCACGGTTTTAACCTTTACATCTTCCGTCATCCGCTCAACTATTTTACAATCAGAATATACTATGGGCATAGACCTCTTTGTCAATCCATCAATAGTCAGGGAAAATCTTTGTTTGAATTACCATACCATAAAGGTTACAAAAAAATTAGATCCGTGCCTCTTTGTTTCATGAACCGTCGCGAGGCTGCAGTTAAACCTCAACATGAACTTAACTCAAGATGTGCGCGAGGAAATTCGTTTCAAGACCAGCAACTTCATCCATTACCCTGCCTGGTGGAATGATCAACGTCGAATTTTCAATGTGTGTGCTTACATACCAGATCAGTGCTGGTCTTTTTTGAGCTGTGCAATGATCTTCTCCGAGATGGATCCAAAGTGCTCCATCATGTTGGAGTTCCGGATGACTGCCGGTATTCCCATGTCTGCCATTTCAACCACGTCGGGGTATATGGGAATTCGGCCCAGGAACTGGACACCCATTTCCTTTGCGATCCTCTCCCCTCCGCCGCTCTTGAATATGTCTACATTCTTTCCGCAATGAGGGCAAATAAATCCGCTCATGTTCTCTATTACCCCCAGAACATCCAGGTGCATCTGCCGTGCAAATGAAATAGCCTTCTTTGCATCCTGGAGTGCAACCTCCTGGGGTGTTATCACTATAATCACACCATCGGAATCTGGTACGAGCTGCGAAACGGTGAGCGCCTCATCACCCGTTCCCGGTGGGAAATCTATCAGGACATAGTCAGTATCCTGCCATGAAACGTCTTCAAGGAACTGCTGCACAGCCTTATGTCTCAAGGCACCGCGCCATATGACGGCGGTATCCTCCGTCGGAAGCATGAATGCCATTGAGATCACACGCACACCATATTCTGTCTTGACTGGAACTATGCCACTCTCGTCGGCGTATAGCTTCATGTCGCTCACGCCAAGCATCTTTGGATCGTCTGGCCCGTTGATGTCTGCGTCCACAAGGCCCACTGAAAATCCTTTTTTTGCAAGGCTTACACTTAGATTCACTGCGACAGTGGATTTACCAACTCCACCCTTCCCGCTCATTATCAGGAGTGTGTGCTTCACACCCTTGTACTTTACAGATTTGCCAGGTGGAGCCATGATGGGCTGTGGTGGTGGAGGATTGACCTTAATGGTGCCCTGTGCCATGGGGAGCCATTGCACGTTGATATTTTATCTTTGACAGATGTGTGCGCCTCATGGTCGTGTAATTGGAGTTAGTGGTGTCAACCAAGATTTGAGCGTATCGTTCCATGTCTCTTTATATCAGAATGGTTTCTCATGTGGGAATGCAGCAGGATTACTGTGTATTCTGTGAAAAAGTCATAAAAGAGAGAGAAGGGTTCTTCATCTATGAGGATGACACGGTCATCTCTTTTATGGATCATGCTCCCGTAGAGGCGGGTCACGTGCTCATTGCTCCAAAGAAGCATTTCGTCAACGTGTTCGACATCGATGATGAGGTATTCCTCAACATACAGATGATTGCAAAGATTATGGCTTCAGCCGTCCTAAAGGCCACTCAAGCCGACGGCATCAACATTGGGCAGAACAATGGGCCGTGTGCAAACCAGAGGGTCATGCATTATCATCTCCACATAATACCACGTTTTTGCGGAAGCCACATAAACTGGGAAAGAAAAGCTATGAGCGACAAGGATATGGAGGCCATAAGCAGGAAAATATCAGTGGAGTTGCTGGATCTCCTTTAACTTTAAATCGGTGCCCCCGCCCTTGCTCTTTGAAGCCAGCACTGCAACTTGGAAAATAGCGGCAAGCCAATAAATTTCCTGTGTAGACTCCTGCCTTTAGCAAAGAAGCAACATATTTTAGAACGCGGTAAACATCTCTAAGGCATGAAAAGCATAGAGGAGCTGTACTCAAAGGCCCTCGAACTAAAAAATAAAGGCCTTGCAGACAAAGATATCTCTACTGAGCTTCACATATCGGTCAACACAGTTACCTGGCTCCTTAGCAAGCAGTTTCTCAAAGAATCCAAAGTGAGGGATGTCAGAGTGGGGTGGAGAAGTATTGGCGTCTTTGGAAACAGAATTTCCAGCATTTCAGAGATCATTGCCGATATTATTGAGGAAGAAGCTGGAAACGAGGAATTTGAAGTGAACTCTATCCTCGGGATTACAATAAACGGCATTCCATTTGCGACCATGGTTTCCTATCTCCTTGACAAAGAAATCATAGTTTACAGACCTCATCCTGCCAGGGAGGAGGGTTTATTTTCCAGCAACTTTGCAAGAGTTTCCGGGAAGAGCGTCGTTATTGTGGATGATGTGGCAAGCACCGGAGAGACCATCAAGAGGACCATAACCGATGTGAAGAAGGAGGGAGGAAAGGTCGTTCTTGTTGTCGTGCTTGCATCAAAACTGCATTCCGACGAGATTCTCGGGGTAAGAGTAAGATCACTTTTCCGAACCAACCTTATTGGGGAATCATAATAGATGCACTGGGCGGACGCGTTCGCAAAGAGCCTGAGCGGTGTACAGCGAATATCTACTGGCATCTCGCCATCCGGGCCCATTCATGTAGGGAACATGAGGGAAATACTTACCGGGGACATGATTTACAAGGCGGCTTTGAGGAGAGGTCTGGAGGCTGACTTCATATACCTGTGCGATGACATGGATCCCCTGAGGAAGGTTTATCCGTTTCTAAGCAGTGATTATGAAAAGTATGTGGGTAAGCCGATTTACAGGATTCCCTCGCCAGATGGAAACGGGTCGTACTCGGAGCATTTTCTCAAGCCATTTTTGGAGACGCTTGACACAATCAACGTGAAGGTCGACGTAATTAGAACGTCCGGGCTTTACGCCCAGGGAAAGTTTGCCGATGCCATCAGGACCGTTATCGGCAAAAAAGACATAGTCTCTGGGATACTCAAGAAGGTTTCAGGCAGAGAACTGGAGAAAGACTGGTCTCCCTATCAGGCAATCTGTTCCGAGTGCGGATCCATTGCAAAGACTAAGATGACTGGATTTGAGGATCCTTTCGTACTTTATCGCTGTGCTATTTGCCAGCATGAGGGCAGGGCTGATATAAGGAGAGATGATGGAAAACTTCCATGGAGGCTTGAATGGCCGGCAAAGTGGAAAATCCTCAATGTAACTGTTGAACCATTCGGCAAAGACCACGGAGCCGCCGGAGGATCATACGATACTGGCAAGGCCATTGCACAGGAGATCTTCGGCAAAACGCCTCCTGCTCCGCTCCTGTACGAGTGGATATTGCTGAAGGGAAAGGGCGCTATGCACTCCTCAACGGGCAATGTGATACCTGCCGAGGAGTTTGTCAGATTCACCCCGCCCATGGTACTCCGGTTTCTCATTGCTAAGAACAATCCGTCCAGGCATATCGAACTTGATCCAGCTCTTGGCCTTCTGAACCTTGTTGATGAGTTCGAAAAGTACCTGGCAGCATATTTTGGAACTGATTCTGTAGCTGATCCCGATTTCAGGGATGTTGTATGGTACTCATCCATAGGCAGGGAACCATACTCGCAGGAGGTGAGTTTCAGGCATCTCGTGAACCTTATCCAGATATATCCTGGAGGGACCAAACTCCTGAATGCCCTTAAAAAAAGTGGATATTCAGGTAATACCATAGACAGCGAGATGAAACACCTCATAGAAGTCGCCAGATACTGGCTGGACACCTATGCCCCTGAAAGTGTAAAATTCAGGCTCATGAAGGAGGATGATCCCGTGAGCCTTGATGAAGCAGGCAAAAGCATTCTGTCCGCATTTATGGCACGCATGGATGCAATCGACTGGACCGCAGATTCCATACACAACACGGTTCATGACATCATAAAGGGGCTCGGCGTCGATCCCGCCGTTGGGTTTTCTGCCTTCTACAAGATATTCATTGGCCGTGACAGGGGTCCAAGACTGGGATATTTCCTCTCCAACCTGGACAGATCATTTGCTGCCAGAAGAATCGCCTTCTCCCTCGGAATGGCAAAACATGTCGGGAAATGAGCCCCAGATCCTGCGTGTATCCAGATCGCCCATAAGGCTACATATCCATTTTATCTTTTGATTGACTGTGGCTTTCATGGATCCGCTTTACGGAGACCGGGGTCGAATTCTGGAATACTTTCATTCCCATGGGATACTTGTGGATCCAAAGGCCCTGGATAGGATACTGAAGTCGAACACCGGACTTCTGGTTGAAAGTATGCTGAGCGAAAGCGTGCGTTCCAATGGATATCTTTCTGAATCCGAAGTTATAAGCATACTCCGGAACGGTTCCGGCGTGACACAGAAGAGATATGAGGTGTATGCGCCGGACATAAGGGTCAGAAGCTCTGTGGACGATTTCAGGAATTATTTTCTCTCCAGGTACAGCAAGCTGAAGAAAATTATCTCTCTGTCCAGTGCCATGAGAGGCTCGTTTCCAATAAAATCTGCCAAGAAAGTCCAGGGAGAGGTGAAGATCATCGGCATGGTATCCGATGTGAATATTACATTGAACGGGCACAAGCGAGTGGTCCTGGAGGATCACGAGGATCAGATCACCGTTATCCTGATGAAGGACCGCGGTGTAGCCAGAGAACTCATCCTCAATGATGAGGTGATAGGGGTCGTGGGTTCCGTCTCTCACGGAAAGGGAGATCCGGTGGTGTTTGCCAATGAGATCATACGACCGGACATCCCCAACAGATTCATTGACAATCCTGTGGGCGAGCCGGCTTATGTGGCGTCCCTCTCAGACATTCATGTGGGCAGCAAGACATTCAGGAAGCAGGACTTCAGGCGCATGATCAACTGGATAAAGTCCTCAGGTGAGGAGGCTGAAACCCTGAAATACATCATACTTAGCGGAGACGTGGTGGATGGCATAGGCGTATATCCCGGGCAGGAGGACGACCTTGAGGTGTTGAATCCTATGGAGCAGTACCTGAAGCTTGCGGAGTACGTATCAGAAATTCCGGATGATATCACGGTATTCCTTATGCCAGGAAACCATGATATTGTCAGGCTCGCCGAGCCACAGCCTGTCTTTCCGGAGAAGATCAGGAAGGAATTCCCCTCTAACACTGTTCTCCTGCCAAACCCATACAACCTACTCCTTGAAGACAGGAACGTCCTGGTGTACCATGGTATGTCCCTCAATGACATGGTCGAGCTTATCCCTGGAATGAATTTCGACACCATTGGCGGCGCTATTGAAGAGCTTCTTAAGAGAAGACACCTGGCGCCACGGTATGGCGGGAAGACACCATTGATCCCGGCCAGTGAGGATTTCCACGTCATAGAAAAGGTCCCGGACATATTCATAACCGGCCATGTCCACTCTCATGCACTGGGAAACTACAAGGGCGTCAGGTATGTTAACTCATCCACATGGCAGTCACAGACAGAGTACCAGAAGATGATGAATTTCAGCCCGAAACCATCCATCATGACGCTTTTTGACCTTCATTCAAGGTCTGTGGTTACGAAGAGTTTTGAATCGTAAAGGATTCACATAGTCCTCTTGATGATCTCTTCTAATTCCTTCTGAAATACATCCATGAAGTCGCCGATGGCTTCCTCCTTGAGGCTCTCAGGGGCAATCTTGACGCCGATCTTGGCGGTGACGCGGGCCATCTTGGCCAGTGAATCGTACTCCTTTATTTTTGCCGAAATAAAATCCTTTAGAACCTGAACGATCTCTGCCTTCAGCTCCTTATCCTGGGTTATTTTTTCCCGTACGTATTCCTTGATGAGGTCCTTCATTATATCCCGGATAGCTTCAAAGTAAATTTCCTCGGAAGGGAGGGTTCTAAGAAAATTCTTGATGTTCTGGTCAATTTCGGTTCTCGGCATATCATACCGTTTAGCCTCACTGAGTAAATAAGTCTTGGCAGGGTCACTATGGGATTCTACTCGAATATCTGGACTCCAAAAAGTTCCTTCAGACGGCCGTCAGAGAAAAGCATCAGTGCGTCAAACAGTTTGCTGTGGCTGCCGTCCTCAGGTTCAGTCTCTATAACCTTGAGTATACAGTGCTTGATTGTGTAGGTCTGATCTTCACCGTCCACCACACCTCCCTTGATCATTTCCTCAAACCAGGATATGAAGTTCGAAGTCTGTTCTGCTAGTTCTTTAGGATCGGTATTGGGATCGTTCTCTTTCTGCTCAATCATAGTAGTGTACTTCTGGATAATCAGTTTGATAGAAGATTCACAATCCATGAAATCTGGCACCAGATAAGGTGATTGATCTTCACACCGTATTAATTATTTGTGGTACTCAGGTGACCTGAGTTTGGAGCAAAACATATTAACATGACTGTGACTGGACAGAAATGACCATGTCAGTCTCCCTCCCGGATACCGGTGAAGAGGGATTAATGAAAACAAGGTACACCTGTGACGGAGAGAATGTTTCCCCGGAAATTACCTGGAGAGGCGTGCCTTCTGGCGCCAGATCACTGGTCCTCGTTGTTGAGGACCCCGACGCCCCTCTCATGACATTCGTGCACTGGGTAGTATACAACATTTCCCCTGCTTCGGGCGGGATAGAAGAGAACCAGCCCAGAGAACAGGTAACACACAAAGGATATGCCCAGGGGATGGGCAGTTTTCACAAAACAGGGTATCAGGGTCCATGCCCGCCCGGTTCAAGACCGCACAGGTACGTCTTCAGGCTGTACGCGACGTCACTGGAGCCAAACCTGGAAAGAGGCCTTGGAAAAGGGAGTCTTGAGAAGCTCATGAGTGGCCATATTATTGAAAAGGCGGAGACCGTGGTAAGATACGGAAGAAAATGGCACCAACATCTGTGAGATTTAACACCGTATTCAGTCGAAGCGCTCGCATCATGGTTGATGCTCATCTGGGAACTGGCAGGGTTGGTCTCCGTACATACCTTTCGAGATCGTTCTTGGACGTCACTGAAAACAGTATCGCCGATATGTTGTCTGAACCGTCCATCTCATTTGCAAGTTGAGACATCATCTTCACCTTCTCCATGCACGAACCATTCATGGCAGTTATCTGGCCCAGGAGGTGATGAATGGGTTCCCACATTCCATCGCAGCAGAGCAGAACGAAGTCTTCGTTGAAAAGCTTCCATACGTATAGATCCGGCACGAGGTTTTCATTGAACCCCAGGGCAACGCTTATCTCATTCCTCCTGGGATGCACCCGCGCCTGGTCCTCGGTGATCATTCCGCCCATGACCAGTTCCTGCACAAAGGAGTGATCCACCGTTCTCTGCGCTATGCTGCCATCGTGGATTACGTAGGTCCTGCTGTCTCCAACGTTTGCAACAATGAGAAGGTTGTCCCTGTAAACGCACGCTGTGATTGTGGTTCCCATCTCCATGAACCCGTGCTGATGCTTGTAAGATATCACCGATAGATTTGCCTCTTTCACGGCGTTGATCAGCCTGTCTCTGGATTCCTCCAAGGTTCCGGAGAGTATGAGATCGGCGTTGTTCTTCAGGACATCAACTGCGATCCTGCTCGCCATTTCCCCTTCCTCGCCGCCTCCCATGCCGTCGGCAAGAACGAACATTCCTGACTCTTCGTTTGTGGAGCCGTTGGTTGTGCTGGACACTTTGTAGAACGTGGAATCTTCATCCTTTTCCCTGACCCTGCCCTTGATGCTCACCGAACCGATATCCATAACGTTCCCTCAGTAAATTCTGTGAAATGTGAATGCTCCACCTTTCCCGTCCTGGCTGAATGAGTATATGTTATCAACATGAAGCGGGAACATGGTGCCTCTCTCTGGAACCACCCCGATTCTCCTGGAGTAGATGTACCTCCCCCTTACGGTTTTTACCTGGAATTCCGAAGTCAAGTCGCTGTAACCAACCACGGCAGATGCCACGGGAGGATCCCTGCCCTTCTGGAGTATGTTGAACTTGTCCTGCTGTGAATATTCAGTGTGATTTGCATTGGGTAAAACGCTTGACGACAGTATTATCTCTACACCCTTCTTCCTGGAGACCCGACATATCTCACCCAGATCTGAAACGAGGAATTCTCCCTTCCAGCCGTTAATGCCTGCAATCATCTCAAAGGCAGATTTGTACCTGTCATCGGGGCTGAATGATACACTCTTCTTGATTGCAAAGTAAAATTCTGAGCTGACCTTGGGCTCTATCTCAGCTTCCAGATAGCCAGGGCTGATAAAACCATAGTCATACTTCGATTTCAGGACCTCATCGTCAAGGAACTTCCCCGTAAGCATAGAACAGATCAGCGCTCCCACTGAGTACGTGTCGTACGACGCGGAAACCCTGATCTTGCCATCCATGTCCAGTTCAGGTGGGTGGTAGCATGGAACCCCAATCCTCTGGCTGTGCGAGAAGAAAGCAGTGGACCGCCTCTCCGTCACAGACTTGGATGTACCGAAGTCAATTATCTTGGGGCCGGATTGCGTTAAAACAACATTCCCTGGATTCAGGTCCCGGTGGTACGCCTCGTGCAGGTGAAGATAGTTAACCGCAAAAAGAAGGGAAAGAGCAATGGATTTGACCTCCTTCTCTCCCATTTCCTTACCCGGTTTCCCTTCGTTTCCCAGCATGGAACTGAGGTTCTTTCCATCTGCGTACTCCTCAACAAGGTAATGTTCGTTGTTTTCCCTGAAGTAATCAATGTATCTTACGATCCCCGGGTGATCAAGTCCGGATAGGATCTTGCTCTCAGTTACAAGTTGTCTCACAGCATCCTGCAAGAACTCCCTCTTCTCCCGCTCTGTCTTTGACTCCTCATCATATACCCGCGGCACCTTTATGACCACATTCTCTCCAGTTGCAACGTCTCTTCCCCTGAAAACGTATGCAAATCCACCTGCTCCCAGCAGATCCTTGTTCTTCTTCTTGTTTCTGTCCATGTTGACGTCATATCTGCCGTTGAGGTATGCCGCGTTTCCAAGCTGGTACTGAAGGGACATCTTAAATGGTATCCTGTACGTGTAGCTCCTGGCGAACTTGAAGAATGGTTCATACACCACGATGCCCGTGACAATGACGGACACCATGAGGATCTCCAGGGTCTGAGGTTCCCAGAAACCTGGAATCTGCAGTGAAAGAATGGAGAAAAGTCCGTTGTAGAGTCCAAATATGACTACAGTGAACAGAATTGCGTCAAGAAGCCTGGTACCACGCAACTCCATGGCGCTAACAACGACCAGGCATAGTATCCCGACCTCAACTGCTTGAATGGTGACCAGGTCAGAAAGTGAGCCAAAATGCAGGGTGTAATCGGTAAGTGTGGAGTAATTAAGGGTACTCAGAAAGGGGATGAGGCCAAACAGATTTGCGATTCCAACCCCTGAAACAAAGAAAATGAGATAGACCGCAGGTCTGAACCTGTAGAGGCTGAATGCTTCCCGAATCTTGTGAAATCCGCCCTCAAGGGATCTCCTATGCCTTCCAACGAGTGCAGATAGAAGCATAGCCGTGATCAGAGAGACAACTATGTAACTCCCGTAGTGTTCAAAATAGACCAGCAGTGAGTAGACCATCAGCAGGAAGAAAATTGCGCTGACGGCCATTGAAAAGACGTATCTTTTCCTGAGCCTCATTATGATTATGCCAAATACTGCAATTATGAAGAAAGGAATCAGGAAATCCAGAATCCCTCCTGGCACAAGGATTCCGTATAGATAGTCCGTAACAAGAGCCACCCCGACCATGGCCACAGGCACGATCACCCTGTTGCCCGATTCAATGGCCCTGTTCTCATGATCCTTTTCCCTCAGCACGTTTACTGCTGTGATCGCAGCAATGAAGGCCGCAATTCCTATGAGTCCTATCTCTGAACGGTAAATGAGGGTGTCCAACAGGACCAGAAGCACCACGGAAGCCACAATACCGAAGTCCGCATGCTGTGCTTTCGTGATCCTCTTTGTCTCTATATTGCTGCGTATGGAGAACTTGTCGGTGAATATTGAATATGGAAGGAAAGATATGGAATACAGCGCCACACCCCAGAACCCAAGCATATCCATGACAAGTAGAATTCCCAGTGTTCCGGAGATTATCCCGAGCATGGATTCCAGTGGCACCATAAGCCGGTTACCTGACTCGTGTTCTGAAGAATGTGTTACTGCTCTGCTCACATTGAATGCTCCCTGAACCCAGGAAACGGCAAAGAGACCGATTATGATGAAAGTAGCCAGCATCCCGTATGTCGATAGGGTGGATGTCAACCCAGAGAACATTGAAAAAAACATGCCAAGGAGAAGAATCAGTGCGATAAATGCAATTATGAGGATGAGTAAGGTATGAAATGCGTTTTCAAATGAGTCCGTGTCATTTGCCAATTATTTCCCTCCCTTTTGGATATTATCAGGTCAAGGCCGGAAAAACCTTGAATTGTATCCTGATTACCCCTCTGTCCTTGTCATCCAAGCATAGCTCTATCGTGTCACCGCTGAATATCCTTTCCTTCTCGGGTTTTTTTCTCCCCCTTCCTCCGATAACTCTTCCGTTCAGTGATGTTCCATTGAGAGAGTTCATGTCTTTCACATAGAACTCCGAACCTTCTTTCATGAACCTGACATGGGGAGAATTCACGTATTCTGAACCTTCAAGCCTGGCCAGACGATTCCTATCCAGGTCGAGTGGGAAGCTATCTATATAGATGGGGTAGATGCCTTCTACAAACAGAAACGTTTTCTCCCTGCGACTATCGTTTCCAAAGGGTTCCCCACAAAGTACGCAGAAACCGTGAAGAGGAGGAGTGTTGACATATCCGCACGCCATGCACTTGTAGTTTTCATGCTCGGTCTGCAGAAGTTTCTCCTCCTCAAGTATAAGACGGTGGCCATCATGGGTGCAATAGCTGCTTTCCAGATCATACCGGGCATTGCACATCGGGCAAATCTTTACCAGTTCTTCGGTTTCCCTGTCCTTCTCCTTCTTGATCCACTTCATCCCGCTTTTGACCATAACAGGATGGCTGAGCGGTATTATTAATATGTTGAATGTGCCATGTCTCACCCTGCAGGTAATATGACTGTGCAGGGGGGAGGTCTTACCTCTTAATGACCCACGTTTATGTATGTGTGATAAAAATTATATTCATTTATCTCTATTCACTACCATTGATTCTTATTGCGTCAGGAGCTAAAACTGCCAATTACAAACGATCGCCGCTCATGGAAAATTTTAAAGCCAAGTTAAGCTAACTTACAACTTATCAGGATTAATATGGATCTGTTTTTCACCTTCAACGTTTCGCCCGAGGTCTTAAAGAAATGCCAGGAAATCACTGGCCTCAATTGTATTGTTGACAGGGAATCCACCGGTGAAATTCAGATCGTAGCCAACAAGTATAAGGTCACGGAAAACACAAAGCTCATACAGGGGATCTATGCAAGCCTTGACGCACTTGGCCTGAAGGGTATCCCTCCAACTGTTACTGTTTGCAACAACCCGGGGGCTTTCGCCGATTCCACTGCGGAGCATGCCTTCGCTCTTATACTTGCATCTGCCAAGAAAATCATTGACCTGAACAATAAGACGCATCACAGAATATTCAAGAAAGAACCCGTTGATACAATCCATGGCAAGAAGCTCGGCATAATTGGCTACGGGGGAATAGGAAGAAGGATGGCGGAGATAGCCAGGAGTTTCGGCATGTCTGTCATAGCGTACACGAGAAGACAGATAGAGGATCCTCTTGTAGATCAGTTCGCTGTCTCCATTGCCAGACTCATCCAGATATCAGATATTGTTGTCATAACACTACCATTAACAAACAAGACGAAGGGCATAATCAACAAGGACGCCCTGGCCATGTTCAATGGAAACCTCATAGTGAACGTATCTAGAGCGGATGTCGTGAACAAGGACGACATGCTGGCATACATGAAGAGGTATCCAGAAAAATCCTTTGCAACAGACGTATGGTGGAACGAGCCTAGAATTTCAGAGGAAGTGCCTGCAAACTGCATCCTCACTCCACACGTTGGAGATGAGGTGCCCGGAGACCTGGATCAGGCCATCATCATGGCTTGCACAAACGTCAAAAGTTTCCTGGACGGAAAACCACAGAACATGATAGACCCCGCAGAGTACTACTGAAATGCATCGAATGTTGTCTGTGTCGCCTTGCCTTCCACTGTTGCATTGGGAGCGCCGGACTTCTTTGCAACCGCAATCTCCGCATTTATGCCTTCCAGCACCCGATTGAGCGTCTCCTGAACCCGTTTCGCATAATATTCGTAATCCGGCTTGAACAGGAACGGCATCCCCTCGATGTATGGCTCAACCTCCTGCGGAGACCTGTTGCTGTCTGTTACAATCCAGGAAACCTTCATTCCCGGTATGAAAGTCTCGCCCTGCTCCGTAAGTTTCCTGGCGACTCTGACGGTGGCCATGGACTCCACGTTCTTGTAATCCGAGAAATTCCTCACGGACCTGGAAATCACCAACTTGGATATGGGAATGGAACTGTCGCCCCTCATTACCCTTCCCACAATGTCCGCAGCATATTCCTTGGCCTCGTCTATCTTCCTGTCAAGTATGAACTGAAAAACTGCTGACAGGGATTCGCTCTGGAGGTCGAATGAGTCCGTTCTGCGCACCTCGTACCCCCTTATGAGCAGTTCGCCCCTCTGATCCTCCGGGTATGCGATCCTCCCTGCGTATCTTTTCTTTGCCCCATGGGAGAAAAACGGGTCTATCACCTTTTCAAATTCAAGCACAACCCCCTCGCTCTGCGAAAGGTCATGGCTGATCTCCTTCCCGAATTTGACGACCTCCTTAAGATCAGATATTCCCGATTCAATGAATATGCTGTCAGTATCGCCATAGATGACCTTGTACCCACGGCTCCGCAGCTGATCCATGAGCCCCTTGATTGTATTCCTTGCGTATGCCGTGACAGCTGCTCCAATCTCGGGGTTTGTGAACCTGTAGAAGTTGGACGCCAGCACTCCGTAGAATGTATTCATGAGAATCTTGATTGCGCCCTGAATACCGTCGTAGTAATCCCGCTCATCCCCCCCGGACTGCTTCATGATTCTCTTGACGCGGTCCCTTTCATCCATCAGATCTTTGAGAATTCTTGGGATGAGGCCTTCCCTCTTACCCTTGTCAAGGAACTTCACCCCGTTCGGCGCAACTATGGTACCGTTCCCGCTCAGAGTGGTAAAGCAGATGTTGTACTTCATGATCATTGAGGGGTACATGCTTTTGAAGTCCAGAACTACGACGTTATCATAGAGGCCCGCACCTATGGATTCGACGTACCCGCCCTCGATCGGATTCTCCTTCCTGGAGTACAGGGTCATGGGAACCCCGATGTGTTCCCTGTCTGCCCTTCTAATGAGGATGGAGTCCACATAATTGCTTGTTCCTCCATTAGTGACGTCGTCCACGGGAAGCATGGCCACTGTTGCCATGAAGAGGTTCCTGTCCATAACTCTCAGCTTGCGGAAGATTTCCAGGGTCAGCACTGCATCCTTGATGCAGTAATCTATGACCTCCTGCCTGCGGTTGGCCCATTCCTCCTCGATCTTCAATCTGTTGATGTTGTCCTTCCCTTCCCCAAGCATTTCCTTGGCCACAGCGTTCAGAGTCTCATTCTTGGGGTGAAGGATTTTTTTCACGTTCCACCAGGTATCGCTTATTATCCTTCCATGAAGCCTCCAGTACTGCTTCATAATCCTCTTTGGGGGGAGCTTGTCTCTACCAATGGAAAATTTGATCCCTGATGCTTTCATCCGCTCTTCCAGAAGCGGCATGTCGTACCCGTCGATGTTGTAGCCCGTGATAACATCCGGATCTTCTGCATTTACAAATTCAACGAACCTGGAAAGGAGGTTCTTCTCCCCGTCTGCAAAGTGGCCGGTTCGGGTCGTCTTGCCGTCGTAAATTGCCCATCCAATGACATATATCTCCTTGGTCTTGATGGAGTTCTCCACGTCAAAGCTCAGCACCTTCAGATCAGGGTTGAAAGCCTCAACCGTACTGATATCCTTTATCTCAACCACCTCATCGGTGGTAAAATTTGCTCTTTCTTCCTCCAGACTCTCCCCTTCAACCTCCACGCAGGAGCCTAGGTCACGATCGTAGATGAATCTGTGATGAAACGGAATATCCGCCGCCAAAACGTAATCTCCTGCTCCTTCCCTGTACTGCGGAACTTTCCACGGTGATTTCAGTGTGACCCTGGTGAATTTTTTGAATTCACCCCCATACCACAATTCGGTTTCCTCTGTTCCTACAAATTCTCCGTCCCTTTTCAGCATTTCAGTGAATCTGGGGCTCATGTTATGCACATAGAAGTATGGCCTGAACCCCCTAAAGAGGGCGGTAACTGACTTCCCGCTTCTTGTCCTGCCGAAGAGCTCCACCGAGACGTCATCCGTCCTGTATGAGGCTGCAACTATCCTGAAGGAAGTATGCATCACGAACCCATGACTACAATGATATTAACTGTGTCTTGAATAGATGCTGCTCATTTTACCCTGCTCCTCTGTTCCGTCCACGATGCAGTGAACCCCATTTTCGTTCCTGTTCTCTTCTGAAGATGTGGAATTGAAGCGGGAATTAAGTAATTCATGGAGATGAACTCATTATTCCTGCTCAGGGTGCATGGCACCGCCGACGAATCCGCCAAGCCCGTTTATTCCCAACCCGTAAATAAGAAGAACGTCCACCAGCTTGGTTACTGGTATATTCATGAGAAACAGCAGGTTGTCAAAAACCCCCGAAATCATGGAGGAGAAATAAAATTTTGATGCAAGTCCGGCAATAGCTGCAGTGCTGCCCGTTGCTGCAAGCCCGATAACTATTCCAGAAACGATGGCACCGGAGGCAACGCTCGCAATTATTCCCTTGATTGGCCCTCTGGCAATTATTCCAGTCATTATGCCAGCTGCTATGAAGAAATAGAATAACTGGTGGTTACCGAAGAAACCCAGCAGTATCACACCGGCAATTACTGCAGCAATGAGGCTCCCGTAACGCTTTTCCTGGTCAGCCACTTGTACCTAATCAGGAACGTTGTTTAAGAATTTTTCCCAGGAGAATTTTCATCGTGAGAGCCGGTTTTTTTGACTTTTCCTGCTGTCCATCCTCGATGCTAAGTATATTCTGAGATCTCCCTTGCTTCTGCCTTGACGGAGTATATGGTCGGATCGAGCAGGATAGAGGCAAGTGATATGTTTGTAATCAGCGGAATGCCCAGCCTTATGCACAGCTGCCTTACCTGGTATCCGTCTCGCATGGATCCTGAGGAAGCTGTTGGCGTATTTACAACTACATCCACGGCCCTTTCCTTGATTATGTCGTCAACCCTTGGGGTTCTCATGTCTTCCATTCTGTAGACCGTGCTACACCTTATCCCATTCTTTGAGAGATAGGTTGCAGTGCCTGGGGTGGAATACACCCTAATGCCATTTCGTGAAAGATTGGATGCAATTCCGAGAGCCCTTTGCTTGTCCTGATCCCTCACTGTCAGGAGCACGGCGTGCACGTCCCTCACCCCTATGAGATCAATGAGTTTCCTGATGGCTTCCCTGTAATCCATGCCGGGGACCATTGCCTCTCCTGTGGACTTCATCTCCGGCCCTAGGAGAGGCTCTTCTCCAGGGAATCTCCTAAATGGAAATATGGGATACTTGATGAAAACGGATTTTACCGGCATGGGGTATATCTTCTCTACGGAGCCAACCATGCCCCTGACTGCGAACCCTACCCAGTCTGTACCGGTGGCCTTGGAAAGAAATGGGACAGTCCTGCTTGCCCTTGCGTTAAGCTCTATGACAAAAACCTGGTCATCCCTGACGGCCGCCTGCAGATTTGATATCCCGTCCAGCAAGAACTCCCGTGAGAGAGTGCTGCATACATGTTTAAGTTCCTCTTCGATTCCTTCCGGCAGGCCATGGCCTGAGAAGACCATGGTGGCATCGCCAGAGTGCGTGCCAGCCTCTTCAATATGTGTGATTATGCCCATTATGGTTGTCCAGCCACGGTGGGAAATGAAGTCAACGTCAATCTCAACCGCATTGTCAAGGTATCCGCTTATGAGCACGTCCTTTTCAGGTCTCTCCCGTATTATCTCGTCAAATCTTTCCCTGGCAGTGTCCAGGTCAAATATGATATCCATGGACCGGCCACCTATCACGTTGCTTGCACGCATTATAACAGGCAATCCTATTTTGCCAAGTTTCCCTTCCAGTTCAATGGAATTCCTGGCGTACGCAAACGGCGGCTGAAGAATTCCCAGGCGTTGCAGCGATTCTGAAAAACGTGCCCGGTCCTCGACAGCCTCTATTGATCGCGCAGGTGTTCCAAGAATTATATCATCCCCAAAGAGAGAAGCAATCTGAGAAGCCAGGTTCTGGCCTGTCTGCCCGGAAAGCTGCACAATTACTTTCCACGCCTTCGCGCGAACAATTACATTGCTCACATGCTCAAGCGTCACGGGCTCGAAATAGAGCATGTCAGAGACGTCAAAATCAGTGGAAACGGTTTCTGGATTGCTATTGAGCATTATTGTCCGGTAGCCCATTTCCCTTAGTGCAGATACTGCCTTCACAGCCCCATAGTCAAACTCGAGACCCTGAGCAATCCTGTTTGGGCCAGAACCTATGACCAGAACGGATTTTTCATCGCCCCATTCAGGTGTCTCGTCCTCGTTCTCATAGGTAGAGTACAGGTAAGGCGTTCTTGCCCTGAACTCACCTGAACAGGTATCCACTGACTTATAGACCGGTATGATGCCGGCCTCTATCCTGTGCCTCACCAGGGTAAGTTCATCCAGAGAGGCAAACCTGGAGATGAGACTGTCAGGTATCCCCAGCCTCTTCAGTGCCGGCAGGTTCCGCGGTATCGAGCCGGGCTGGATTTCCAGTAAGGCAGCAGTGATGGTCTTCATCTTATGGACGAAATATGGATCAAATCCTGCCAGCCCGGCCACAGAATCCGGATCATGCCCCTGGAATAGAGCCTCTATAACTGCAAATATCCTGAGGTCGCTGGGCTCCCTGATGAGACCTTCAAGAGAGGATGCTGGAAAGTGGAGCCTGAACCTTGCTGATTCGTAAGTGTCGATGGAGGATAATGCCTTCATGAATGCCTCCTCAAAAGTCCTGCCTATGCCCATAACCTCACCAACTGACTTCATCTGAACGCCGGTTTTCCTGTCGCCTCCAAACTTGTCAAATGGCCACCTCGGTATCTTGACCGTAATGTAATCCAGAGAGGGTTCATATGCAGCATAAGTGTCTCCTGTGACGGGATTTCGAAGCTCGGCAAGTGAGTATCCGACTGCAAGCTTTGAAGCGATCCTGGCAATGGGATATCCGCTGGCCTTTGATGCCAGTGCGGAAGACCTGGATGTCCTGGGGTTCACCTCGACCACATAGTACCGGCTTGAAGATTGGTCCAGGGCGAACTGTATATTGCATGCGCCCACGATTCCAAGACCACTTACTATGCGTATTGCAGAAGACCTCAGCATATGGTATTCCTGGTCGCTCAACGTCTGTGATGGCGTTACCACTATGCTTTCTCCTGTGTGGACCCCCATAGGGTCAATGTTCTCCATATTGCAGATGCAGATACAGTTGCCCTGGCTGTCCCTGATCATTTCATATTCAAGCTCCTTGAGGCCCTGGAGCGATTTCTCAACCTCTATCCTGCCGTCTGGGACCTCCTGAAAAAATTCTTCCGCAAGATGCATCAGTTCCTCAAAGGTGCGGTAGATCCTTCCCCCCGAGCCGCCAAGACTGAAACTTGTCCTCATTACGCCCGGGGCAAATGCGGAATACTCATCCTTCCAGAGGTCTTTCCTTCTCATTTCCACGGATTCGGCTACTGGTTCGCCAAGGCTCTTCACAAACCTGCTGAACAGAACCCTGTCTTCTGCCATCCTGATGCCCTGCACCTGGGTCCCGATGACCTTGACTCCATGTTTATCCAGAATCCCTTCGTCAAATAGCCTTAGGCACAGGTTGAGGGCAGTCTGACCACCCATTGTTGGTAGCACTGCGTCAATATTCTCTTTGACGATTATTTCCTCCAACACAGGAACAGTCATAGGCTCGATGTAGACCCTGTCGGCTATCCTTTTGTCCGACTGTATTGTAGCTGGATTGGAGTTCAGCAGTACGACCATTATCCCTTCCTCCCTGAGTGACAGACACGCCTGTGAACCGGCATAGTCGAACTCTGCGGCCTGACCAATCACCACTGGTCCGGAACCTATTACCAGGACCTTCCTGACATCTGGGTCCAGAGGCATCAGGCAGCTCCTGAAATTCTTGCAACTTCCGCAAAGAATCCTCTTGCATCATCCGGGCCGGGCATTCCCTCCGGGTGGTACTGCACAGCAATAATGCCCTCCTTTTTTGACTCAATCCTCTCAACCGTGCCATCGTTGATGTCCCATTCAGTGACTTCAAGCCCCGTGTTTTCCAGGGAGTCCCGTTCAACCGCATAGCCATGATTGTGTGAGGTGATCATGATTCTCCTGCCATCAGTCACGGCATGGTTGCTGCCTCTGTGCCCATACTTCATCTTGCTCGTGCTTCCCCCCATCGATAGTGCAATGAGCTGAATTCCCAGGCAGATTCCCACCAGCGGAACAACTCCGGCAAGGCCTTTAATTGCCTTCCTCAGTGGTTTAAGCGCCGGATGATCTGGATCGCCCGGTCCGTTAGAGAGAATGACTGAATCGTATCTTTTAGCCTCAGATTCGATATCATAATCATAGGGAACCACTGTAACATTTCCACTTTCCAGCAGATGCTCCACTATGGATCTCTTCACGCCCAGATCGACGAGAAGATATCTTCTCCTTCCTGAGCCTATGAACTCCTTCGGTTCCCTTGTGGATACCTGCCCCACAAGATTCTGCTTCATGCTATCTCCAAGTTGACCAGTACTGTTGCCTTCATCTGCAATGACGGCTTCCAAAACGCCCTGTTCCCGTATCTTTCGCACAAGCATCCTTGTGTCTATGCCATCTATCCCGGGAACACCGTTCTGTTCTAGTAATCTGTTGAACCTCTCCCAGTCCCCTCCTCTGGGGAGCGTCACATGCGCATCCCTTGTAACCATGGCAGATGCATGGAGTCGATCTGATTGCAGCTTACTCTTATCCGGGGAATAATTTCCGATCGTAGGGGTGGTGAAAATAATAATCTGCCCCCTGTATGAAGGGTCCGAGAGTGTTTCCATATAACCGGTCATTGAAGTGGTAAATACCAGTTCACCAGTGGCTGTTTGCTTCGAACCGAAGGCGTCTCCGCTGACAACGGTGCCGTCAGCGAGTATTAGCCTTCTTTCCATTAAGACTACTGTATGGCTGTCCCTCTATTTCGTTTTTCCTAATGGCTGATCTGAGCCCATTAATCTGGGACAGATATTCTGTCTTCAAATGAGACATTTTTCATCAACCTTCCTTTTTCCTGTCCTGAAGCTTATCATGATGCAACATCTCTGATCCCATATTCCTGAAGGTTTCCAGTCCCTCTTAACCAAATAAGATGCTGATCCAGATCTGCGCCAACGGTGCACGCCTCTGCCGCATGTGCCTGTGGAACACTGCCAAATTACCTGAAAGCGGCTGGAAATGCATGCACCCCATTGACCACTGTCTTGGTCATATGCTACCACTAAGAATGTGGTGCTGAAACATTAGTCGCCGAGGGAGATGCAATACTCCCTTCTAAATGAACTGTATACATGCAGTTATGGTTCACAAACTTTGATATTCCCTTGTTACAGGTGATTTTAAGGGTTAAACAGTTTGTGAAAAGCAATATGTCTCCTAGGGCACCAGTTCCATTACCACAAGCTTCACATTTGGGAACTGTGCTGGAGTCCAATTCCGCCTGCATTCCTGCATGAAGAGAACTCGGCCGTTCCTGACCCTTTTGCATATCTTCTCAACTATTCCGGCAAAATTATTAGCCTTTAGAACCGACGCATATGAAAGGCCTGCAGGAGATGCGTTGATATCCAGGTATGCTGCGCCGGCATCATTCTCCAGGATCCGTCCTTCTTCCTTAAGCCTTGAAAGTGTGTGCTTTGACGGAACAAAATATTTCCAATCAATGAAAAATGCACTGGGAGTGTTTACGGTGCAAAGAATGTTTGAATCGTATGTCTCTTTGGCATATTCCGGTTTAAGAAAGCAGATCTCAGCGATCTCCTTGAATCTCATCTTTCTGGCAAGACCCAGCGATGGTTCATTCCAGCTGAATATGGATATGCGGAATCGCTTGTGTGATCTGTAAAGGTTCACTGCAGAGAGGGTCGTAGCCGAAGCAATACCCAGTCTCCTGAACGATTCTTTAACCCTGAGTCCACCCATCCACACAGTATCGTCATCCAAGACCTCAACATTCAAAATGCCGGCAATTTCCTCGTTGACAACGGTCTTGTAAAGAGTCCCCTGGTTTATCCACTGGTCTATTGCCGAATCTATGTATTCATGCATGGTCTCCCTTGTAATTTCATCTGGCTCATGCGGTAGTTGACTGTATATTCCGGACTGCCATGTGTCTTGACAGAATGAAAGTATTTCCTCCCGGTCATCAATTCTGGCCTTCAGGAAGGACATCCTATCTGAAATCATCCTGGCTTATCTCCATTGTGGCAGGGGTAACTACAGAATCAGTGCCTGTTCCACCATTTCCCTTCTTGAACTCTGCGTATTTGTTCAGAATGTTCACGCCTTCACCTAGATACATTCCTGCGGAAAGTGAAAGCAAAGCAAGGAATATAGCGTCTATGAGAAATGAGGAAATCCCGAATATGAACTCTATGGACAACCTGCCTATGTAAGAAAATGCCCAAATTCCAACGAACACCGGAGAACTCCTGTACATCACATTCCCGTTCATTGTGAACACAGAAGACAGATGTCTGAGTCGGGAGGATACGAGGATTCCTACTGCCATGAAACCAAGCAGAACATAAACGTCAACCAGATAGAACTGGGGATAGAATAGAAACAGTACGGACAGTAATATGAGAAGCACAGGGCTGTAAATAATCCTGCGGTATGAGAATCGCCTTCCGCTTAAACCTCTGCTAATCCTCCGGACTACGAAATAAGCGAGGAAAATTAATAGAAAGATCGTAAAAGGCCCTCCCTGAGATCCCTGGTTAGAGGCGGACTGCGCAAGAACAAATAGCGGGATTAAAGGCACATTAAGATCATTGCTTCTTGGTTATTATTTTAACCTCTATCCAGTGACCGGAAAGAGTCCAGACATAATTACATGGGGCTGCCCGGATTTGGACCGGGGTCTCAGGCTCCCAAAGCCCGTAGGATACCAAGCTACCCCACAGCCCCATTTCACGTGTGGGGAATAGTCAAAGGTATATCATATTGTTTTTCTTCGTTTACCTACACAAGATCCTCTCTGTTTGGCAATCGCTCCTGACCAGCGCCTTGGAGTTTTCAAATGAAGTTGTGAATAGTTTAATTTCCACGTTTTACATTCAGCCTAAATTGCTACGGGTCACTGTGATGAAAAACACTTAGATGACTGAGTAATGATGAATGACGGGCAAGCTGAGTGATCCATAGTCTAGAGACGACAGCGCTAAATTATTAAGAGAGCGAAGCGATAACGCCTGGCCAGCCGTGATAGCTCAGTAGGGAGAGCACCAGACTGAAGATCTGGGGGTCGCTGGTTCAATTCCGGCTCACGGCATACCCTTCAAAATTTAATGTTTTTACCGCTTCTTCCAATACCGCAGAGTTTCACCAGTCCATAAGGGTGAATCGTTGAGAGAGTTGCGTTTCATGAGTTCGTTACGGATAGCTTCGTCTCCTCAGGTCCCTTAACTGCCTATAAGTCAAGCTACCATCATTAATTGGCACGTCGATAATCGCAAAACACGTTAGGATCCAAGTCATTCTGCCTTTGAAAATGTCGTCTGGATTGACTGAAGTTGATACCCTGGTATTTCCCTCTCCACAGCCGAAGATAATGAACACTACTGGAGAATCGGAGTTCCTGGTATACTCCCGCAGACCTCAATCCTTTGGGATGCAAGAACCCGAGATCCTGGAAGTGAGAGGTAGCCTGTGGAAAAGATACAGGGTAGTCATGAACGAGAAAGAACTGGGGACTTATCTATCAGAGCTTGATTCATGCGGCTCACTTGGAAAGTCGTTCTCATCATCTATTTTCGGGAAACTCCATTCCCAACCAAAATTGCCGCAGATAATGGGCATTGTCAACGTTACACCAGATTCTTTCTATCCCGGGTCCAGGATTGAAGGAAGTTCTTTCTCCGCAATTGATGCGATCCTAGATCAGAAACCTGACATAATCGATATCGGGGGGGAGAGTACAAGACCTGGAAGTGGTAGAATAACCCCGGATGAGGAAATAGGCAGGATCCGGCCGGTTATTCAGTATATCTCGGAAACCTCCTCCATACCCGTTTCTGTGGATACAAGAAACCCGGAGACGGCTAACTATGCCTTGCGCTACCGGATTGCTTACCTGAACGACGTATCTGGTTTCCGGAATCCCCAAATGATCGGAATAGCTGCCGATCATTCGCTGAAGTCTGTAGTCATGCACATGAAAGGAGAGCCAGCCACAATGCAGTCTGACACACACTATGATGACATCTATTTTGAGATCAACCATTTTCTTGCAAGCAGGGCACATAGTCTAATGGAAGCTGGTGTGAAGCCTTTAGATATAATCGTTGACCCCGGCATTGGGTTCGGAAAGACTTCATATCAGAATATTGAAATCATCTCCAATTTTCACGCTTTCTCCCTGGGCTTTGAAACGCTGGTTGGAGCTTCCAGGAAGAGTTTTATTGGAACACTGACTGGTCGAAGTGTGGAGAGCAGGCTTTCCGGGACTCTGGCATCTTCCATGTACCTCATGTTGAAAAATACAGGTATCCTGAGGCTTCACGATGTCCAGGAAAACCGGGACGCAATGAAAGTCTATCTAGGTCTGCTTGGCGGAGGTCAATTCACCTTATGAACTCCTTGCCAAGGCTTTCTCTCGCAATTATGAGTTTCATTATCTCCCTTGAACCTTCTGCAAGCTGGAACGATCTTATTCCCCTGAGGGCCCATTCTTCGGGGCAATCCTTGGAATAACCGTAGGCTCCCTGCCACTGCAGTGCATCATTTATTGCGTCGAATGCCCATGTGGTGGATATCAGTTTGGCTATGGCGATCTCCCTGCTTACTTCAAATCTGGAGAACGTACCATTTTTCTGCTCCTGGTCATACGTCCACAGTGCCTTGTACCCCATTGTCCTGGCTGCCTCCATCCTGGCTACGTGATCTGCAAGGTTGAACTGCAATCCCTGGTATTTACCTATGGGCATACCAAAGGCTTTCCTGCTCTTCATATATTCAATTCCATTTTCCAGGGCCTTTATAGCGGCCCCGGCGCTGATGACCGATATGAGGCCGCGAGCAAACTCAAACCCTTCGTGGATTATGTGGAACCCTCCGTTGAGCTTTCCCAGAATGTTTGATTTGGGTATTTCTATGCCACTAAACCTGAACGAACCCCATGACGAGCCTTCCCTCCCCATCTCCTCGGTATATGTGACCTCAAATTTCTTCTCGTCATAGGGAAGGTAGGCCAGCGTTACCCCTCTCGTTCCTTTGTCCCTTGCGGTCTTGAGCACCGTTACAAAGCCCCCGGACCTTTCCTTTATGTCACGCACAAGGCTTATGAAGGCTTTCTCTCCAGTTGCAATGAGGTTTTTTCCGCTTTCCTCGGCATAGGATGTCATGGACCCTATGTCGGATCCAAAATTAGGCTCAGTTGAAGCTATGCCCATTAAGGATTTTCCGCTTGCCACCGCGGGAAGAACAGACTCCTTTAACTCCTCGGTCCCGTACTTGCTAACCAGGTACGACCACGCGTTGTCCACGAGGAAAAGTACCGGGATGGACGCGGTTGGATCTGCACGGGCGATCTCTTCTGCCACTATGCCAGTCATAACAGCATCCGCCCCACTGCCTCCATATTTTTCCGGGATGGTCATGCCAAGCAGTTTCATCCTTGCAAGGCCCTGAAAGACAGATTCGGGAATCCTTCGTTCCTTTATCATCTGTCTGATTTTTGGGGCAATCTCCCTCTGCGCAAATTCCCTTACCGAGGCTCTGAGTATTTCCTGATCCTGTGAAAATGTATAATCCAGCATTATAACCGTCCAGGTATCCACTGGGAGTATAATTAATAGCCTTCATGAAGAATGTGTTTACCGATGTGACTCATACGCACAATGAGCGATCAAAGGGTTTCAGGAGTACTGCGTTGATCGAATAATATTCGCTGCTCAGGACTGAAAATTAATAAGACGCAATGAAGGGTCCTTTGCCAGGAGGGCAACTTTGCTCTCTTTCCTGTCAGCTACGAGCTCATATCCCATTCTTGAGGAAAGCGCACTGGAGAACTCCATGATCTCCTGATATGAAGGCATATTTTCGCGGCTGAGCCTGTCAATGGATTGCCCCACATGCACATAACCCTTGCACTCTATATAATCAGCATCAGCCTTCCTGTCCAGATATTCGTATTCTTCAATGAATGGCATATTGACGTCCTTAACCAGTGTATGCCTGAGTACAATGCGGGTATCCAGACTCGGCAGCAGCTCCAGAGTCCGGTTGAAGTTTTCCCATGCATTTCCCAGTGCAGGGTTCAGCACGTGATTGAATATCGCCTTGGTGGGACCTGCCACAGTCACATACAGCTGAGTGGGGAGGGGGTTGAGTCTTTCAAGAACCATGGGTAATGTTCCATTGGTAACAAGGAATGTTGAGAAACCTCTTCTGGTCGCAAGGTCAATAAATTCACCGAGCCTTGTGTAAAGGGTTGGCTCACCTGTGAGGGAGATGGCAATATGTTTCGGGTTCTGGGATTCCTCCCACTTTTCCCTGGATACCTTGGGGTTTCCCTTGAATCCAGAAAGGAGTTTTTTGTGCTGCCGGATGCTCTCCTCAAGGATGAATTCAGGATCGTCCTCGTCGGAGATCCTCATACCGTCAAATCCCTGAAAGCGCCAGCAGAATGAGCAGTTTTCGGTGCAGGCATTGACAGCGGGAGTCATCTGTATACATCTGTGCGACTCAATGCCGTAGAACGTACTCTTGTAGCATCCCTCGCCGCCGGTCATTTCACTTTTTGTCCAGTGACAGACCTTAACCGCGGAATGCTTTCCCACCATTCCGTAGTGCTGTTTTCTGTAAACTTTTGAGTACTTGTTCTGGGCTGCCTGTTCCACAGCACGACAAAAGTAATCGCTATTTAACCGTTATTGACTTGCATACCGTAAACTACGTTCCGCCCTGAGATAAGCACATCGGTGATACGGTGCAGCAATAGAAATTGATACAATTGCGGATTAAGAGAAAAAACTAGAAAAAATCCGAGGATGTTTAATCCTCAGATCCGCCCATGTCACCAGCTCCGCCGCCAGGCGGGCTGGGAGTCTTGGAGGCTTTTGTTGCAATTACGTCGTCGATCCTCAGGATCATTACGGAGGCTTCAGTTGCAGACTCGATTGCCTGTTCGCCTACCCTGATAGGCTCTATGACTCCTGCTTTGATCATGTCCTCGACTTCGCCATTGTAGACATTTATCCCATGATACTTGTGTCCCTCGGCATGCTTGCTTCTTATCTTTATGAGTATGTCGATGGGATCAAGTCCTGCATTCTCGGACAGTGCCCTGGGGATCTCCTCGAGCGCATTTGCGAACTTCTCGATGGCGAGCTGCTGTCTTCCCCCAACCTTTCTTGCATACTCCTGGAGTTTTGTGGCGATCTCAGATGCTGATGAGCCCCCTCCACTGGTATATTTCCCGTCCTCTACGGCGGCCACGACTACGTGTATGGAGTCTATGATTGACCTCTCGATCTCGTCAACAACATGCTCCGTTCCGCCCCTGACGAAAATGCTTAGAGCCTTGGGATTCTTGCACCCGGTGACGAATGTCATGTAGTCATCGTCGATCTTTCTCTGCTCCACGAGTTCTGCCTCTCCCAAGTCAGACGATGTGAGCTCCTCAAGGGATGAAGCGATGGATGCTCCGGTGGCCTTCGCCAGTTTCTCAATGTCGCTCTTCTTGACTCTCCTGACGGAGTATATGCCTTCCTTTGCAAGGTAGTGCTGGGCAAGATCATCAATGCCTTTCTGCGTGATGAGCACGTTGGCGCCAGACTTCTTGACCTTCTGAACCATTTCCTTCAGTATCCCCTCTTCCTGTGAAAGGAACTTCTGGATCATGGACGGGTCGTCTATCCGTATGTTGGTGTCGAATTCGGGCTTCTTGATCTCAAGAGCTGCGTTGAGGAGTGCTATTTTGGCCTTCTTCACATAGTCCGGCATACCGGGGTGAACCTTTTCCTTGTCCACGATTATACCATATATGAGTTCAGTGTCGTCTATGTCTCCGCCCTTCTTCTTGACGATCTGGATGTTGTCGAAGTCCACCTGGTACCTGTTGTCCACTTTCTCCACGACGTTCTTTACCGCTTCATAGGAAATTTCTGCCAGCTTTTCCTTGCTGCCCGATGCAGACTTGCTGCTGAGTGCAGTCATTGACATTTTCTTGAGAAGTTCCTTGTCCTCAAGTTTGACGGGCTTGGCAATATCGTTCAGGACTTTCTTGGCCTGTGCTGCGGCCATCCTGTATCCTTCCGATATCACGGTTGGGTGAACGTTCTGCTTTATGAGCGTCTCTGCCTCTGACAGGAGTCCCCCCGCAATGACAACTGCTGTTGTTGTTCCGTCCCCGACAAAACTATCCTGAGTCTTGGAAACCTCCACCATCATCTTTGCTGCAGGGTGCTCGACGTCCATCTCCTTCAGAATCGTCACACCATCATTGGTTATGACAATGTCCCCAAGGGAGTCTACGAGCATCTTGTCCATTCCGCGCGGGCCCAGTGTTGTTCTGACTGAAGCCGAGATGGCTTTGGCTGCCTCTATGTTGCCCTGGATGGCATCCTTGCCGGTCTCCCGCTTCGTTCCTTCCTTTAATATGAATATTGGCTGTCCACCGATCATATCAATCGGCAAAGTAAAAATAAACTTCTATATAAGGTTTGGGCACATTCCGTGCTGTGAATGTTAGGTAAAAGAGATATAAACCCAGCGCAACTTTTTAGCCCGGTGAGCAAATGTTCGAAATAAGGTTCCATGGCCGGGGTGGTCAGGGGGCAGTAACCGCGTCTAAAATTCTGGCCCTGGCGGCGTTTAAAGAGGGAAAATATGCAGTTTCGTTCCCTTTCTTCGGCACTGAGAGAAGAGGTGCGCCAGTCACTGCATTCACGAGAATCGATCCGGATCCAATACTTTTAAAAACACAGGTTTACACCCCAGATGCCGTGATCGTCCTTGATTCCTATGTCATGAACTCTGCGGACGTCATGAACGGCCTGGACAGCGAAGGATTTCTGATCGTAAATACGTCTGCAGATCCTGAGAAAATCAGCAGGAGTTTCAGAGTGGCCACCGTGGACGCCACCGCCATTGCAGTAGACCACGGGCTGGGAAACAGGACAAATCCAATCATCAACACGGCAATGATCGGCGCTTTGTCTAAGGTAACTGGTATCATAAGCCGAAATGCTGCACTTAGTGCGGTCCGAGAACTATCCCCCAGAAAGAAGGATGAAAACGCGTCTGCTGCAGACCAGGCCTATGACCTTGTGAAAATTGGGTGGGCGGAATGATGCGCGTTCCCCTTGCAGATGTCAGTTCCAGGGTAAACCACACGGATTCCTGGCGCATACTGAGACCTGAGATCGATTATGGGAAGTGCATAAGATGCATGATATGCTGGAAATTCTGCCCTGATAATGCCATTACTGTCTCTGAATCTGAAGACATAAAGTCTCCGAACGAGAGGGTTGCCAGACTCGAAGCCCCTGTCATCGACCTGGACTACTGCAAGGGTTGCGGCATATGTGCAAACGAGTGCCCGGAAGATTGTGTAGAGATGGTATATGAGTCGAGGGGGGTGAACTAATACGCAGAGGGTTCAGAAATATAACGCCATAATGACTGGCAATGAAGCAGTTGCAATGGGAGTAAAGCTGGCCAATGTGGGGTTCATATCGGCATACCCCATCACCCCGCAGACAACAATAGTGGAAAAACTGGCAGAGATGGTCGCGAACCGGGAAATTGGAGCCAGGTACGTCGAAGTCGAGAGTGAGCACAGTGCAATGGGTGCAGTGTTTGCAAGCGAGCTGGCAGGAGTGAGGTCATATACCGCCACCAGTTCTCACGGGCTCCTGTACATGCACGAGATGCTCCACTGGACTGCCGGTCAGAGGCTTCCCGTGGTCATGAGCGTGGTAAACCGGTCCATCGGCCCACCTTGGAATATATGGTCTGAGCAAACTGACAGCATGAACCAGAGGGATACGGGCTGGATGCAGGTTTACTGCGAGTCGAACCAAGAGGCACTTGACACAATCCTAATGGGCTACAAGATCGCTGAATCAAAAGATGTCATGCTTCCACTGATGAGCATGGAGGATGCGTTTATTCTTTCCCATACATCAGAGCCCGTGGAACTGCCTTCGCAGGAAGAGGCGGACAGTTTCCTCCCCCGTCTGGATCTACCTTTCAGGATAGATACCGGGAATCCGCTGGGATATGGGTCTTACTCCACCCCGGATGGCCCCTTCATGGAGCTGAAAAAGGACATGATGGAATCCATGAAAAATTCCAGACAGGCAATAAAGAAGGTTACCCGGGAGTTTGCTGATACGTTTGGGAGGGACTATTCCGGGCTCTTGGAGGAGTACATGATGTCTGATGCAGACTATGCTCTCATTGCCTCGGGGACTCTGGCATCAACGGGCAAGTACGTTGTGAAGAACCTGAGAGAAAAGGGGTTGAAGGTGGGACTGTTGAGGATAAGATTTTTCCGTCCGTTTCCTGATAGGGAACTGATTGAGGCAGTTTCAGGACTAAAAGGCGTGGGGGTTCTTGACAGGTCGGTTTCGTTCGGCACGGCAGGATCCATGACAAATGAAGTCAGGGCTGCGCTCTATGGAAAGGCGGATATCCCTGTGGCAGGCTTTATCGCCGGACTTGGTGGCAGGGACGTGAGAATTGAGGACTTTCGCAAGATGTACAGCATGATTGCTGACGGGTTCTCCGGGTCAACCTACATCAATGCCAGAGGAGGTGAATGATATGCCATTTTCAATACCGAGGGAGGAATTCATGGAGCCGGGGCATACTGCTTGTCACGGTTGCGGCGCTACCCTGGCTATGAGGTATGTTCTCAAGGCCCTGGGAAAGGACACCGTTGTCTCTGTACCGGCATCCTGCTGGGCCGTGATTCCTGGCGCCATGCCTAACAGAACACTGAATGTACCGATGGTGTATACGCCATTTGCAGCCACAGGTGCTTCAATCACGGGGCTGCGGGTAGCCATGGATATACTGGGCAAAGAGGACTGCAACGTCGTAGGCTTTGCAGGTGACGGTGGTACAGCTGACATTGGACTTCAGTCTCTATCCGGCGCAATGGAGCGTGGACACAATGTATTTTACATAATGTATGACAATGAAGGATATATGAACACTGGGGTACAGCGATCTGGCAGCACGCCATACGGCGCAGAGACCACAACAACCCCCGTGAGGGCAGAAAGAAATTTCAAGCACCAGCAGAAAAAAGTCGTCGCCGACCTGATGATGGCCCAGGGGGTTCCATATGTTGCGACTGCAACGGTAGCTTACCCTGAGGACCTCATAAGGAAAATAGTGAATGCAAAGAAAATAGCCGGGCCAAAATTCATTCAGATTCTTAGCCCCTGCCCAACTGGTTGGTATTTCCCCACGGAGAAAACCATAGAGATCTCAAGGATGGCAGTGCAGTCTGGGATGTTTCCACTCTATGAATACTCAAACGGCAAGCTGAGGGTTACAAAGCCCTCAAAAACAATAAGCATAAGGGACTACGTTTCAGTGCAGGACCGGTTCATGCATCTGGATGAGGAGGACGTCAGTAACCTCCAGTCGGCTGTGGACCAGCGTATGAAGAATCTTCTCGACAGGGAACGTGAGACCTCTGGTGCCTAGCCTGAGGTATTACCTACTAAGGTGCCGTTTCCTTTTTTAACCGAGATATGCTGACAGGTCATGATGGAATTCCAGAGTTTCGAGAGAGACGGGAAATCCTTTGAATTCATCAGGATTCCTTTTGAGAAAGCCCCGCTGGTGATGATACGCGGAAAAGTGGGTTTTGTCATGTGTGGTTACCTGAATATTGAGACTGCTGAAAAGCTTGGAGACCTTGCTGTAAGGGTGACTGGAGTAAACGACCTGAAGTCTCTGCTGGATGCCAAGGTAGCCCAGTTGACCTCAAGGGCGCGTTCCTCAGGAATAAAGGAAGGAGATACCGTGTCCAGCATACTTCATCTAATCTGATTTTTTGCGGAAGCCTGCCTTTTTTGGATTTCCATAGGCAAAACCGATAAAAAAATTAATACTATATAATCATCCCCTGCCAACATGTACGGTACCATATTCGGCTGGGAAATCTTCGTGCTCGTTGCAGCACTTATCGGCCTTCTGTACGCAGGATTACAGAGTTATCTGCTCCTGAAGATAAAAGTCGATGAGCAACTGCCGCTCGAGATTTCAAACTACATAAAAGATGGTTCAAATGCCTTCATGAAAAGGCAGTACACGGCAGTCTTCTCATTCGCCATAGTTCTGGCCATCGTGATTTTTGTTGCTTTCTACGCAGGCGGAAACCCTGACGCATGGGAACTGGCCGTAGGATTTCTAGTCGGCTCCATAGGATCTGCGGTTGCTGGTCTTATAGGAATGAATATCTCAATAAGGGCCAATGTCAGAACTGCAATAATGGCAAAGAAGGGGCTTAATCCTGCCCTCAAGCTGGCATTCAGGGGCGGAAGCGTGACGGGACTCAGCGTTATCTCACTGGCTCTCTTGGGCCTGATTGTGTTCTACATTCTTTTCAAGGACCCATCTGCAATGGTTGGTTACATTTTCGGCGCATCTCTTGTTAGCCTCTTCGCCAGGGTGGGCGGAGGCATATACACCAAGGGAGCGGACGTTGGTGCGGACCTCGTGGGCAAGATTGAGGCGGGAATCCCTGAAGACGACCCCAGAAACCCAGCAACAATTGCGGACAATGTGGGAGATAACGTGGGCGACTGCGCAGGAATGGGTGCCGATCTTTTTGAGACCTATGCTGTCACCGCACTAGCTTCTATGCTTCTTGCATACCTTGTTGGTGGCATCGGCAATGGCGTTGATGTTGGCACTGCCGGAGTTCTATTCCCGCTGGTTCTGGGAGGTATTGCAATCCTGTCCACCATAGCCGGCACGTTCTTTGTAAAGAAAGGCGAAAAACAGCGCATAATGACTGCCCTCTATAAGGGGCTCATTGTCACAGTGTTGTTGTCTGAGATCGGGTTCTATATTGCAAATTACCTGATGATGAATGGCAACGCTGCAATATTCCTTGACACTGTTGTCGGAACCCTCATCATGCTGGTAATGGTCTACGTGACTGAATACTACACCTCTGAGAGATTCTCCCCGGTCGCCAAGATTGCAAAGGCATCAACAACGGGAACAGGCACGAACATCATAACCGGCCTTGGATATGGTCTCCAGGCCGTTATCATACCAGCACTGGTGATAGTGGCAGGCATTGTGATAGCCTATGGCCTAACTTCCTACCTTGTGGGATCTGCCTACGGGCTTTATGGAGTTTCAGTTGCCGCTGCATCTCTGCTTTCTGGAACCGGGATAATCATTTCAATAGACTCATACGGACCCATTACCGACAATGCAGGCGGTATAGCAGAAATGTCCGGATTTGATGAGAAGACTAGGAATGAGGTGACAGATCCGCTGGATGCTGTCGGAAACACCACAAAGGCAGTAACAAAGGGATATGCCATAGGGAGCGCGCTGCTTGCTGCCCTGACATTGTTTGCGGCTTTCAAGACGGATATAGCGTCTGCCTTTCCTGCCATTGAGATTGACAACCCGTTGGTTCTGTCGGGGCTCATCATAGGTGCGGTACTACCATTCTTCTTCACCTCTTATCTCATGAACGCTGTGGGGGTCGCGGCTTATGCCATCGTGGAGGAGGTTAGGTCCCAGTTCTCGAAGAACAAGGGGATACTTGAGGGTACCTCAAAACCTGACTACGGCAAGGCTGTGGATATAGTCACGAGAGAGGCGCTTCACCAGCTTGCAGTTCCTGCCTTGATCGGCATCCTCACACCTATACTGGTCGGCTTTATCCTGGGCCCGCTGGCAGTTGCCGGTCTTCTGCTGGGAGTCATACTTGGAGGATTCCCACTTGCAATACTGATGACCGTGGGAGGAGGCGCCTGGGACAATGCAAAGAAGTACATTGAACAGGGCAACTACGGTGGGAAGGGATCTGAGCCACACAAGGCAGCGGTAGTGGGTGACACCGTGGGAGATGCAACAAAAGATACTGCAGGACCTGCAATCAACCCACTGGTCAAGGTGGTGAACACTATTTCCATACTGTTCGTTACCCTTATGCTGAACCACTACGTGGTTTCCTCATTGATTTATTACCTCTGAGGAGACCAAAAACTATTTTTTCCTTATTTTCTGTATATGGTGCACGTATCACCGAAGGATACCCGTATTATAAAATCTGAAAACCTGGACATTGAACGCTGAAGTTGTGGTAGTTTTCCATCCTCAGAAATCATCAGGATAAATCCCTTGCTTCCACCCCCAAGAAGTTTTGCCGCACATGCCCCGTTTTTAAGGGCATAAGAAATGATGTCATCCACTGCTGGATTGGAAACTCGCGATCCCAGTGTCTTTTTGATTTCCCATCCTCTGTTGATACCAGCGTAGAAGCTGTCGATACTGCCCTGCTTAAGGCTGTCCCACATCTCCATACTCAGTCGCTTCAAGGATTCCATTTTCGACATTATTTTGCTGTCTCCCGCCCTTGATTTCCTGACCTGTTCCTCGAGCACCCTGGAACTTTCCCTGGTACCTCCAGTGTAGAGAAGGAGGGAGTTTTCGGCAATGTGATCTGCTATCCTGCCGTCCTTGAGAAATTCATACCTTATGGATCCGCTGGTGTCAAATTCCATGAATTTGAAACCGCCGATGGCAATTGCATATGGATCCTGCTTTCCCAGAAGAATGTTGAGCCTGTCCCTTTCTGTCTCGTATGCAATCCTTCCAGCTTCGCTGTCCGTGATTGTAAATCCGCTCGCCTCACTGAGCAGTCTTGTCATGGCAACCACCAGTGCACTTGAGGAGCCTAGACCTGAGCCTGGAGGGACATCACTGTTGATCGCCACCCTGCCTCTGTCTATTCCTTTGTCTTTAAAGAGCCCAGTTAGCCGCTCAACAAATGAGTTTTCCTTCCTGTGTCTGGAAGTCAGCATAAAGCTCTTGACCAAATCCCTGGTGGACAACTCCAGTGGATTGGAGTCAAACGCATACCTGACGGTCACCCTCCTGTCTATGGTGGTGTTTATCACGGCACCGCCTACCTTATCAACAAATGGCGGAATGTCGGTACCGCCTCCGGCAAAACTCACCCTGAGCGGTGCAAAGGAAGTAATGTTCCACATCGGTAATTTGATACCAAATTCTGCCCTTGCCTATTTAACTATTCCATGGCCATGTTCGGGGAACATGGTCTTTACGACCGCTTCTGTTGAGCGTTCAGCTGCTTTTTGATCTGCAAAGTATGGCATTTACATGAGGGTTCCACTGTGCGCAATCATGGATTCTCTTTTTTGACTGGAATCCTGAGGGCTTAAAAATCTGACCAGTGATTGCCATCAGGCATAGTGTTATATCTTGGGTATAAGAAGTATTTTAAAACCGGACGCCTTAGCACATGCATGTCGAATCAGGCTCTGGACAGAGTCATGGCTGCCCTTAATGGTAAGACTGAACTCCTGATGAAAAAGAAAATAATGTCGCTTGGCAAGAACTATACAGTGTCAGATAAGGAGGGCAATGTGCTCTGTTTTGTCAGGCTCAAGGCAGGATCCAATATCGCTGGCAAATTAGTCTCAGATTATATGGGCAAATGGATGGCCAGAGGGATGAATTACACATACACAGTTCATGATGCTGATGATCAGGAGGCACTAAAAATAGTGAAAGGGAATGGTACCTGGAGCTCTAATTTCAATGTCGTTGAACCTGAGCAGCAGCAAATGGTTGGCCTGATCCAGTTAAAGCGCAGTTTTTTGGTGGGTGGGATGAAGGCACAGTGGGTCAACCCAGCTTCGAACCAGGTGGAGCTTTCCACACAGGGCAACGTTATCAGGCGTAAATACAGGATGATTGATCCGACGGGAGCCGAAGTTGCTAGCGTCAGACACAAGATCGCGGCCATAAGAGATACCTGGAATCTTGAGGTGCACAGTGGTCAGCATAATCTTCACGCCGTGGTATTTGCCACGATCCTCGACTTCGAGAAAGAGATGTGAATGGTTCTGGGTCAACGGGTTCCGGGCAGATCCTTTTGCGGAATCAGAGTAAAGGCTCCTACTGACAATAGGTCACATGAACCTTACTCTATTTTGAGACTTTCTTGACCGAACTTGATACGATAACGCCTGTGCCAGGATCAATGAGAAGGGTCTCACCGTTTTGTGGAGTCCTGAAGAATCTTGTTCTGTGAACTACCGTGGTCCTTTCCCCGGCCAGGCGTTCGATAATGTCGTATTCCAATCGGTTCCTTGTTATAATGGCCCTTATGCCATTTTTCCTGCCGGTCTCTTCCTGAGGCCCGGTGATGACTATGTCCCCATCCTTCTCCATGCACGGTCCCTGAACTTTCCTGCCGAAGGCGTAACCACGCCCTACAAAGTTTCCCACGACCACTGCCCTGAGATCGTTTGTCCCCCCAAACAGGAAATATGGCGAGCCTGAGGTTACCACAAGGCGTTGCCCGAACCTGAAAATACCCTCTTCATGAAAATAGTCGATCGCTTCACCGAGTGTTCTGAGTTCACCAAATTCCGCTGGCACCATGAACGCAGTCACATTCCTGAGCAGGCTCAGTCTCCTTGCCAGCCTCTCGTTTGTGACTGCCGCATATATTGAGGTACCAGGCCTGACTGCAGAGATCATCCTTGCCGTAGAACCGGTCAGTGTAAAGCAGACTATTCCATCTGCATCTATGCTGCTTGCAACCACCTTGGACGCTTTCGCTATTGAATATGCTACCTGATTCCCCTGGAATCCTTCCGGTTCGGCAAAATTACCCACATGCTCCTCCACGTAACCTGAGATATCCCTCAGTGAAGAGACCGCTTCTTCGGGGTATCTCCCTATTGCCGTCTCTTCAGAGAGCATCAATGCATCGGCATTATCTATTATTGCGTTTGTTACGTCTGAAACTTCTGCCCTTGTGGGTACGGGGTTCTGCACCATCGACTCGAGCATCTGCGTTGCGACAATGGTAGGGACCCCGTACCTGTGGGCCTCTCTTATGATGTGCTTCTGAGCAAGGGCAACCTCGTGCAGCTTCAGTTCCACACCAAGATCGCCCCTGGCGACCATTATCCAGTCGGATACCTTTGCGATGGAAGAGATATTGGAAAGCCCGGTCTTGGTTTCTATTTTCGATACTATCTGTCCGTCACTCCCAGCCTCATCAAGAACCTCGCGCAGTGCCGTTACGTTGGATTGGTTCTGCACAAATGAGAGAGCGAAAAAATCCACGCCTGAATCGACGGACTCAGAGATGTATTTTCGGTCCCTATTGGTGATGACCCCAAGGTCGAGTTCAAGGCCTGGGATGTTGATCCTGCTCCTGTTTCTGAGGCTACCGTTATCCATGGCTTCGGCTTTTGCAGTGTTTCCACCCGCTTCCTTCACCTTCAGTGATACCCTGCCGTCGCTCAGCAAAAGTCTGTTCCCTTTGTGGAGTTTTCCTATGATCTCGGGATGGTTCACCGATATGTCACAGTCGTGGCTCTGACCTCCCAGAACATAAGTCCTCCCGCGATTGATCTCCAGACCGTTCCCTGGAAAGTCTCCCGTCCTCAGTTCCGGGCCCTTCAAGTCAACCAGGATGGATAGAAAGCTCCCTCTCTGATTATTTATCCTGTTGACAGTGCCGGCGATTTTAGAGATGTAACCTGGTTCAATGTGCGCCGTATTGATCCTGAGGGAGGTGGCACCCCGTTGGCGAATGAGATCAATCTTCTCCCTGCTGTCCGAGGAAGGACCTATAGTCGCAATGATCTTTGTGCCGTGAGGTTTAATCAACCCAATACCCTCCGCCATAGTAACCCAAAATGATATCCGAGACATTGTTACCCGTTGGTCCGGAGTAAATTGCAAGCCCGTGCCTCTTCAGGAATGTGCTTGAATCGCTTGACTCAATTGCATTTCTTGCCTCTGCTGCATCTATCGTATTCACTGTTTCACTGTCTATGATACCCCCCATGCAGTCACTGTTGCCGTCTATTCCATCTGAGCCTGCAGACAGGAACGCAAAATCGGTTCCCTTGGATTTTTCCAGAAGACCGAAACGCAGTGCGAGTTCCTGATTTCTCCCGCCTCTCCCATTCCCCACGACCCTTGATGTAGTCTCTCCGCCTGCCGTGAACCAGAATCCGTAACCACGCAATGAATAGATGGCAGCAAGCACCGCGTGAAGGTTTTCTGCAAATGACTGGACTTCACCGGTAAGGCCTGAACCCAGATTGACCACCTCGATCCCTGACTCCCTCAGCTTTGAAACTGCTGAAGATACAATATCACTGTTCTTAAGCACCAGATTGTTGGTGACGTTCCTGAATAAACTTTCCTCTGGCGGTTCCAGGATCAAGTGAATCAGCATACTTTCAATCATGGCCTTGCAGCCTGTAAATGCATCCTCAATATTTCTGATGTCATCAATGGAAATGCTTGAGGGGGAAAGAGGGCCTGATGCTATGAATTCCATTCGGTCACCGGGGACGTCGGATATCATCAGCCCGAACACTTTTGCGGGCTGAAGAAAGCGAGCGAGCTTTCCTCCCTTGACCGTTGACATCGCTTGCCTGATCCGGTTGAGTTGGAATATATCAGCCCCTGCATCCATGAGACACCTTGTCAGATCCGTCTCATCTTCGATGCTGATTCCTTGTGCAGGGATCTCGAAAAGTGAAGACCCCCCACCTGAAACCAGCACAATGACATTGTCTTCCTGCGTGAGACCGGAACACATTGAAATGAGGCGATGGGACGCATCCACTGTCCTTTTATCCGGGAACGGGTGTGGTGCAAGAAAAACCTGTATTCTGCCATCTTGAATATCGCTCCGGGAACCCACAGGCACGATGATTGAAGCCATATCAATCGAATCTTTCATTACCTCACTGACTCCTCTGTACATCCCGGCTGAGGCTTTCCCAAATCCGATGACAAGGGTTCTTCCCCTTCCCATTCTGGGCATGATGGTGGACGCGTATCTGGCTGCGGCGGAAGAGGCTGTGTTTTCTGACATAGCAGCGTCGAGCACCTCAAGCATGAGCATCCCTCTCCTTCCGGTTCTTATCTCATTCCCGTTTCTGATGATTTTGAAGGCAGGCGTTCCCATTATATATCACTGAAATCGTGGTGCCCTGGAAAACGTGTTGGACACAACCCAAGGCGGCTCAGCCGGATCAAAGGGCTCTATTCCGTCAACAATGTGCTCATCCAGTATTTTTTCGTCGATCTCCACACCTATGCCGGGCTTGCCGTCAAGTTTCAAAAAGCCCCGATCCAATGAATAGCCTGACCTTACAAGGTTCTTCTTCCATTCTGGCCAGAAGTAGTCGAAGCTCTCCTGTATGAGGAAATTTCTGATTGAGTAGTCAAGGTTCAGTGTCGCTGCCGTCTGGACAGGCCCAAATGCGTTGTGGAATGCAACCTGCACCCCGAATGAGTCTGCAATGGCCGCAATCTTCTTTCCCTCCAGTATCCCCCTGCAGTTTGTTATGTCGGGCTGTATGACATCGACCATGCCCTGCGATATGACCCTTGAAAAGTCTTCCTTGTTCAGCAGGCGCTCTCCTAGAGCCACTGGCACATTCATGCTCCGGATCTCCGGCAGTGCATGTTCCATTTCCGGGTGGACAGGTTCCTCAATAAAGAATACGCCGAATTCCTTCATTGCTTCCGCCACCTTCATAGCATACCGCGGCGAGAATCTCCCATGGCACTCTATGAGAAGATCCACCTTTTCACCGAGCTCGCTCCTCAGCGAAGACACTATGGCCTTTGCGGTTTTCAGGCCTTCTTCCGGGAGGTGATCAAAGCTTGACCCGAAAGGATCGAATTTCATCGCTGTGAATCCGGATGAAACAACCTTCCTGCCCGCGTTTACGAAGTCCTCAGGGGTGATGCAGTCTGAATACCAGCCGTTAGCATACGCACGTAGACTCTCCCGCATTTTCCCTCCCAGCAGGTTATATACAGGCGACCCCAGTGACTTGCCGATGAGGTCCCAGCTCGCAATTTCGAATGCGCTTAATGCAGCGGTATCCTGAAAAGATTTTGTAAGATAGAATGAGTTCCTGTAAAATTCATCCATATTGTGTTCGATGTTGAAAAAGTCTGCACCATTGAATATTCTCTCCACCTCTTTCATGCTTCCCAAGACGGAGAGTGTTGAGAATGTGGTCGGCGCCTCTCCGTATCCTACTAGGCCATCGTCCGTTGTGAGCCTGACCAGTAGCATCGTGGAACTCCAAGGCGATGAGCTTTCCTTGCTTCTGTCTCCGAGTTCTATCACCTCTACCTGATTTATCTTTCCTGACATGGGTGATCATCCCGCTATCTTATTGAAGGGTTGGGGTAATCTGATATCTATGTTGCGTATTCCCTTGGCTTGCCGGAAACCAGCGCATTAGAGCTGCCCAATGGGTCATCAACGGTTTCCTCCGCTTGCTGACCAACGCTTATGTATGATCCCAAGATTGAGAATTATGACTTCGCTTCTCATCACACCGATGATCACGCCATTCGACAGCAGGGGGAACATTGATTACGACGCGGCCGGACTGCTCATAAGGAGACTGGAATCGTCCCGGGTGGATGCTCTGTTTCCTCTTGGCTCCACTGGCCTGTTTCCATGGCTTTCTGTGGAGGAGAGGAAGAAATTTACTGAGTTTGTGGTGCAGCATACAAGACTTCCTGTGTACGTTGGCGTTGGCTCTCCCAATGCGGAAGAAGCCATTCTTCTTTCCCGGCATGCTGAAGATTGCGGGGCTTACTGCGGCGTTATCATGCCCCCGTACTACATCAGGCCGGGCAGGACTGAAATGCGGGATTTTTTCCGCTCAGTCTTTTCTTCCACGGAGTTCAGATTTTACCTATACAACATACCTCAGCTGGCCGGGACCCAGATACCCATTGATCTGGCTCTCGAATTGAAGGACGAGTTCGACGGCGTTCTTGGCATGAAGGAAAGTTCGGCCGACATGCGTTATTTCTCCGACCTGAATGCATCGCGGACAAAGAAGTTCAAGCTTCTTCAGGGACAGGACGATATGCTGCTTGCCTCACTGGCCATGGGTGCAGATGGGGGTGTGTGTGGTACAACCAACCTGACATCGGACGCACAAAACCTGAGGGATCTGTTTGACAGAGGCAATTTTCTGGAATCATCTGCGATCCATAACAAAAAGGTTGTGCCACTGATGCATGCACTTAATCTCTCCACTTTCCCGTCGGGTTACTATTATGGAACATACCGTGCCACTGGAATTTCCGGAGGATACAGGACTCCAATGTCTGAGCCTGACCAGTCAGTGATGCTGGCAATAGATGGGTTTATAACCCCTTCCTCCTGATTAAAGATAAAATGCAGGATGGCTATATCACTCCATGACTTTCGACAGCCTCCAGGATTACCTGAAATATCTGTCCAAAAACAATGATCTGGTTCTTATCAATGACGAGGTCGATCCTGAGCTTGAACTGACCCATATTCTCAGTGAGGAGGAAAGGATTGGCAAAGGGAGAAGCCTTTTGTTCAACAGGGTCAAGGGGAGTTTTGTCCCGGCAGTGGGAAACCTTTTTTCCACAAAGGAAAAGATGAATGCAATCCTGGGCGATGACCCGTTCAGCATTGGGCAGCGCTTGAGCAACCTGGTCAGGGCCCCGGAAAGCAATGAATCCATAATATCGAGAGGTATCGAGATGTTCAGGGAACTCAGCGGGGTCAGGCCCAAGGTCTCTGGCAGCGTGGGTTCCGGGCACGAGGTTCTTGACAGGGTTGATCTTGGCAGGTATCCCATAACAAAAACATGGCCACAGGATGCAGGCCGGTTTATCACCCTTCCATTGGTTGTAACCAAGGACCCTGAGACCGGTACCAGGAACGTTGGGATGTACAGGATGCAGGTGTATGACCAGGAGACTGCTGGCATGCACTGGCACATTCACAAGGGCGGTGCGGGCCACTTTGCAAAGCAGGGGGGCAAGAAAGGAACCATGGATGTCGCAGTGGTCATAGGCACCGATCCGCTGACCATGTTTTCTGCTGTTGCCCCAGTTCCTGATGGAATAGATGAATTCTCGTTCAGAGGGATCGTGGGGAGGAAAAGGCTTGATCTGGTCAAGGGCCAGAGCGTTGACCTGGAATATCCTGAGAACTTTGAAGTCGTCCTGGAGGGATATGTTGATCCGTCCGAGACCAGGGTTGAAGGGCCATTTGGAGACCACACCGGATATTACTCCCTTCAGGATGAATTTCCGGTATTCCATGTCAAGCGCATGGTAGAGAAGAAGAACAGGGTATATCCGACCACCATTGTGGGGAAGCTATGGCATGAGGACGTCATAATAGGCAAGGCTGTTGAGAGGATGTTCCTGCCGCTTGTACAGACCCAGATCCCGGAAATAGTTGACATGAATACAATGGAGGAAGGGGTCTTCCACAACATCCTGGCAGTGTCCATCAGAAAGCGTTATCCCGGCCACGCCAAGAAAGTAATGTTCTCCCTGTGGGGAATGGGACAGCTGATGTTCTCCAAGATCATAGTGGTGGTCGACAGTGACGTGAACATACATGATAGAAAGGAGCTTCTCTGGGCAATGTCCACGAGGATTGACCCCGACAGGGACATTCTCATAGTTCCAGGTACCATCACAGACACCCTGGATCACGCCTCCCCAAAGATCAACTATGGCTCCAAAATGGGCATAGATGCCACAAAGAAAGTGAAGGCTGAGGGATACGAGAGAGTATGGCCTGACGTGCTCCAGATGTCAGAAGACGTGGACAAGATGGTCAAAGAGAAGTGGAAAAGGTTTGGCCTTTGATCTCGCTGAGGAAATTCCTGGAGTATGTCAAATTCGAGCACACCGTCTTTGATCTGCCGTTTGTCTGGTCTGGGGCTGTGATCGCGTCACAGGGAGAATACAACCTTCTTAGTTTCCTTATCATCACGGTGGCGGCTGTCAGTGCTAGGGCCACCGCAATGTCCGTCAACAGGATACTGGGAAAGAAATATGATGTGATCAACCCCCGGAAGAAGACCTGGCCGCTTGTAACCGGTGTCATAAAAGGTTCAACTGCCGTCCAGCTCACCATTGTATTTGCAGTGATCTTTGAGGTTTCGGCGTATCTTCTCAACAGGCTGGTGTTTCTCCTGTCCCCCATTGTTCTCCTCCTCTTCCTCACGGATCCACTCCTCAAGAAGTACACACCGTGGAGACACCTTTACATGGGATTCACCATTGGTGTGGGCGTATTAGGCGGATACTTGGCGATTATGCCGGTGATTCCAACCAGCCCTGAGATTTACCTCGTATTCCTTGCATCTTCCCTCTGGATCGGTGGATTCGATATGATCTATGTCATCCCTGACATAGAATTCGACAGGATCAATGGTCTCAAGACCGTGATGACCCGATATGGCGTAAAAAAAGGACTCGCAATCTCCGCAGTAGTTCATGCAGTCACTGCACTGGCATTCCTTGTCCTTGCCCTGTACATCAGATCCATCTGGTATTACCTTATGCTCGTTCCCATCATTGGGCTGATACTGTTTCAGCATGTCATCGTCAAACCAGGGGACGAGAGGAGCATCAGGATGTCGTTTCTCGGTGCAAATGCGTTCATCGGGTTCCTGTTCCTGATTGCGCTCATCCTGTATTATCTGTAGTCCCCTTTCCACCTGTCGAGGAGTGAAGCGAGGTATCTGCATATGCAGGGAACTGTACAGATGCCATTAGCAGATCAGTCCGTGTCTATTCACTGTGAGACAGCTGTCTCTGGATTACGGAGTTCATCTGCCCTTCTAGTGACTGGCGTTTTTACCGCAAGCAGGATAAATACCGCTGCGACTCCCAGCATACTCAGGGACGTCCATACCTCGAATCCCTGGTAAGCGAAGATAAACATGAGCACAGTTCCTATGGAAGGGCCGATTGCACGCCCCGATGAGTTCATCATGCTGAGGAACCCCATGTAACGGCCCACCTTGTCCTTCGGTGCTATCTTTGAGACCACTGAGTTCATTCCGGGGGAAGTAAGATTCTCTCCAACCGTTATGATAACCATGTCCAGCATGATGCCCAGCAGATCATGAGAAAAGCCTATGAGGAAGTAACCTAGGGCATAGAATGCAGAGCCCAGGACCATAACGTTTATGTCGTTCATGTGCCGGAGAAGCCAAGACATGGGGTACTGGCCTGCGACCACTATGAAGCCGTTTACAGCGTATATGTAACCTATCTGGTTTGTGGGTATGCTGACAACATTGGTTGCGAATATAGGCAGGGTTACAGAAAACTGGGAAGCGATCAGTGTCACGAAGAATGTCCCTGAAGCAAAGGCAATAAGGTATTTGTCAACCACGAGAAAACTGTCAAGCCTTCCAAGGTTTCTGCTGGTTCCCTCCCGTTTCTTCACGTAAAGCAGCACAATGCTGAACTGCGCAATACTCGTGAGCGAGAGCAGCGCGAATATATAGTACATTCCGGAATCGTAGATAAAGCCGCCCACAAGTGGCCCAACGGCCCATCCCACGTTTGACATGATCCTGTAAAGGCTGTATGCCATGGTTCTCTGGGACTCTGAGGTCACATCGGATACGAGAGCCGATGCCGCGGGAAAAACGAAGGCTCCGGAGATGTTTGACAATACGAATAGCAGTTCAATGTAGAAGACGGGCGAACCCTGGAAAACAAGGGAAGCGAGAACCATGTAGAGGCCGGCTCCCAGCATGCTTCCCGTCAACAGCATGCCCTTCCTCCCGAACCTGTCTGAAAGCCCTCCTCCAACCATGCTGAAGGTAATTGAAACAACGGTGGAAAGAGTGAACAGCAGACCAACGTAGTATATGGGGATATGTTCCTCATTGTGAAGGAATATTGCAAGAAAAGGCCAGCTCATGCCCATTCCGATTGAGCGTATCATGGATGCTGATGATACTGCCCATAGTTCTCCAACATTGAACAGAAGCGCTTTTCTAAGGTCGTTTACATTCATGCCTGACTGAACCTTCGTTGACGGGTTCAATCTGGAATTGCCCCTGGCAAATAAACGTTGATTTGAAATATTTTGCCGAACAACCGGAGGGCTATCCGCGAATCGTAAGAAATCTCAGGTTACATGGAGCTGTCAGACCATAACTTCCGACCGAAGTAAGTGGACTTGACTTACAGAATTATGGCATGGATTAACCTGGAATACCATGCCCACGAAAAACCCCTATTTTGACCTTGCCAGCGGCGCATTCTCCAAAGCAGCCCTTGCAGCGGCGAGCCTTGCAATGGGTATCCGGAACGGCGAGGCTGATACGTAATCAAGGCCGATCCTGTGGCAGAACTCGATGGTCTTTGGATCGCCTCCCTGTTCTCCGCATATGCCTATTTCAAGATCCCTGTTGGTGGACCTCCCTCTGCTTACCGCCATCTTCATCAGCTCCCCTACGCCTTCCTGGTCAACGCTGCTGAAAGGATCCTCAGGCAGGATTCCCTCCTCTACATAGTTTGCAAGGAATTTGCCTTCGGCATCGTCCCTGCTATATCCGAACGTCATCTGCGTAAGATCGTTGGTCCCGAAGGAGAAGAAGTCTGCATGCTTTGCTATTTCGTCTGCTGTAACACAGGCCCTGGGTATTTCCACCATGGTGCCGAACTTATACTTGAGCTTCCTGCTTCCAAGGAACTGCCTGGCAACATCCTCAAGCCTGCTCCTGATCTTCTTCAGTTCATTGCTGTGCCCCACCAGCGGTATCATGATCTCCGGGAGAATATCCTTACCCTCCTCCACCACCTTGAGTGCCGCCTGCAGTATTGCCTTTGTCTGCATATCATAAATTTCAGGGAATACTATCCCGACCCTGCACCCCCTGAAACCAAGCATAGGGTTGAACTCCTCGAGGATCCTTACAGTCTTTAGGAGATCCGTGAGTTCTGCCAGACGTTCCCTGTCTTTGCCTTCCGGCCTGTCTGCAGTCCTCAGTCTTATGTCGAAGATTTCTGTCATTATCTGCTCCTTTTCCGGCAGGAATTCGTGGAGAGGAGGATCAAGGAGCCTGATGATGACGGGGAAGCCCGCCATGGACCTGAAAAACTCGGTAAAATCAGAGACCTGCATAGGGAGCAGCCTGTCCAGATGCTCTTTCCTCTCTTTCTGCGACCTGCTCATGATCATATTTCTCATGATCTGGATGCGATCGTTTCCCAGAAACATCCGTTCCGTTCTAGCAAGTCCTATCCCCTCAGCACCATGTAACCTGGCCATGACCGCTTCCTCAGGCGTGTTGGCGTTTGCCCTGACTCCTAGCCTCCTGAAGTCATCCGCAAACTCAAGCAGTTTGGAAACTTCTGGAGAGTTTGACGAGGATTCCAGTTCCAGCTTACCCTTATAAAATTCTCCAGCAGTGCCGTCAACCGTTATGATGTCACCCTCGCGGAACTCCAGGCCGTTGACCTTCATGGTCTTTGCACTTGCATCCACCCTTATCATCTCGGCACCTACAACTGCTGGTTTTCCCATGGCCCTTGCCACCACCGCTGCGTGTGAGGTCATTCCACCTTTCTGTGTGAGAAAACCTTCTGAACAGGACATACCCCTGACATCGTCTGCAGTGGTTTCCGGCCTAACGAGTATGAGCTTCCTCTTCTGCTTTGAGAGTTCGACAGCCCGGTCTGAGGAGAAAACAATCTCACCGATTGCAGCCCCAGGTGAGGCGGCCAGACCTTTTCCTGCCGGAACGTTTTTTGGGTCCTTTCTGAGCTGAGGGTGGAGCGTGATGTTGAGTGTTTCAGGAGTGATCCTCAGAACCGCCTCCCTGCGATCGATCTTTCCCTCGTTGACCAGGTCCACCGCAATCTTCACTGAGGCTCTTGCGGTCCTCTTTCCTACTCTGGTCTGCAGCAGGTACAGCCTCCCCTTCTCCACTGTGAATTCTATGTCCATCATGTCCCTGTAATGATCCTCAAGCTTCCCCACATAATCCACGAGGGTACGGTACGCATCAGGGAGCTCCTTTTCCATGTCTGCTATGGATCTTGGCGTCCTGGACCCGGATACCACATCTTCTCCCTGGGCATTGGTGAGATATTCAGCAAAGAGGCGGCGGTCTCCAGTGTTAGGGTCTCTTGTGAACGCCACCCCGGTGGCAGAATCGTTGCCCATGTTTCCAAATACCATTGAAACTACGCTGATTGCAGTTCCCATGGTGTCAGGTATATTGCTGATCTCCCTGTATGCTACGGCTCTGTCAGAATTCCATGACCGGAAAACTGCTTCCATGGAAAGAGTGAGCTGCTTAACCGGATCCTGCGGGAATACCTTCCCGTGCTTGCTGTAAACCCCATGATAAAGTCCAATGAGTTCTCTCAACCGCTCAGGATTCAGTTCGCTGTCATACCTGAGTGAATTTTTCCTCTTGATCTCCTCAAGCGTGTGCTCGAATTCAGCCTTTGGAAGTGCCATGACTACACTCCCGAACATCTGTATCAGTCGCCTGTATGAATCCAGGGCAAACCTTTCGTCTGAAGTCTTTGAAGCGAGGCCACGAACCGTGTTGTCATTGAGGCCTACATTAAGGATCGTGTCCATCATCCCTGGCATGCTTACGGGAGCGCCTGAACGTACTGAGACCAGGAGGGGGTTGGAGGCGTCTCCGAACTTCTTCCCAGATCTTTCCTCGACCTTGTGGAGGGTTTCCATCACCTGCTCCAGCATTCCCTCCGGAAATTTTCCGTTCTTAAGGAAATCCCTGCACGCTTCCGTTATTATTGTGAAGCCTTCGGGAACGTTGAGGCCCAGATTGTGCATTTCAGCCAGACCTGCTCCCTTTCCACCCAGGAGTTCTACCATTTCCCTGCTTCCTTCCTCGTAAAGATAGACGTATTTCTTGTTCACATTCATTTATTACGACACAATAAAACTAAATTTCTATAAACTTAAATAGCAAAGATCCTGACCTCCGGGACTCTTGTGCAGAGATGCACAAATATCCTCAAATTTCTTATCCCAACGCCGTTTCACTGTGAAGGTTTATTATGGACAGACAGATCACCCGCACCTCGTTCGGAGACATTTCCTATCTACACAACGACGGCGATATCCCGGTAATTTTTCTTCATGGCCTTGGAGGGACTGGGAATTCCTGGCTCAGACTTCACAGGCACCTCAGAACTGACCTGGAAGTATATTTCCTGGATCTGCCGGGACATGGGAGATCTGCCAAGCCGAACGTCGAATATACGGTAGATCTTCAGTGCAGCATCATAGATGAGTTCCTGCGGGAAAACAGCGTTTCTCCGGTTGCCATAGCTGGGAGTTCGTATGGAGGGTGGCTTGCTGCAAAGCTGGCTTCATCCATGCTCAGGCCTCGGTACCTTTTCCTTCTGGACAGTGCCGGGCTGAATCCCTCTGTGGCCCAGTTGGGAAAAGGGCAGGAATTCATAGAGGCTGCAATGGCAATGAGCAAGTACAACAACAGGACAGTGATAGAGAACATCGTGAGGAACAACTCGCTGGAATCGCAGAGGCTCAAGCCGGAAGAGCTCTTGTCCATACGCTCCAAGACTCACATCATATGGGGGTCGATGGATGAAATGATACCGGTATCATACTCGAGAAAATTTGCAGAGTTCATACCATCCAGTGCGGTGCATATCATTGAGGGTGCAGGACATCTACCACACCTCACAAATTCAGAGGAAGTGTCAGAAATAATTAACCGAGCCTTCTTTGAGTGAATAGCTGCCAGGATCTTCCTCTGCCCTTGATTTACGTATGGAGGCGAAACTGTCCGGATCAATCTCCGCCCTTAGGATCTTTCCATCAGAATGGATGGTCTGTATCCTCACCCCTATCCAGTCTGAGTAGGGCCATACAGCGATAGAATTGCCGCCAAAGATCTCCTCGGATGAATTCACAGAGAACATTGAGATGCGGTTCTCCAGGGCTCGGGATTCAACATACATATGCCATTCCCTGTGGAACTGTGCAGGTATGAGGGAGGGATTAAGGATCAATACCACGCCGTTCAGGGCAGAGATCTTGGCAAAGTACGGAAAATCTATATCATAGCAGATTGCGACTGAAATCCTGCCAAATTTTGTGTTATAGATGTTCAATGCGTTCCCCCTGGCCATGGATTCTCTCTCGATCCTGTACGGGTTCATCTTATGCTGCCAGGAAACGAGGCGTCCATCAATAATCACGGGTGAAGAGTTGGAAAAGCCTTCCCCGTTTTTCAGGGAGAGGCTGCCGGGTACGATTATGCTTCCTGAATCCCTAGACAGGTCGAGGAAGAAGTCCACCACTGGATTTTCTGCTTCCAAAGGATCCGTGATCCACTTCTCAGGCAGGAGCAGGACATCATAATTTTCACTTTTAAGTTGGGATTCAATGTTCCGGCCTCCCTGAGCTTCAAACTCCTTGAGTGAGATGCGGTCAAGCTCAAGCCCCACAACCCGGATCATCATTTACGCACCTGCCTGATGATCTCTGAGATGTGCCGGACGATCTCCATCATGTTCCTTTCCTTGGTGTTCTGTGGCAGGTTTCTGCTTCCCTCCTTGCCAATGATGGTGTAGCCGGAATGGATCTCTCCAAAGGGGCCACCTGGCATCTCGTAATCATTGTAAACAATCAGGTCGGCGCCGGTTTCGTCCATTTTCCCCTGAACAGATTTCACAGACTCGCCTGAAGAGAGACGGAATGCGACCAACGTACCGTCATAATGTTTCCTGATTTCCTGAATCACCTTGCCTCTGGTCACAAGGCTTAATGAGATTGGGCTTTCGCTTGGAATTTTTTGCGCCTGTACCCGGTCAAGTTTGAAGTCAGACAGGGCAGCGCAAACAATTATCGCATCATAGTGCTTTGCCCCGATTTCCTCCATGGCAAATGCTTCAAACCTGTCCGTGTCGTAACATTCCCTGAAATCTACGTATGAGGGCAGAATTCTTGTGCAGTTTCCTATATAGGTGACATATGCACCCATCCTGAAAGCGCTCCTGGAAAGCCAGAATCCCGTGATCCCGGTTGACCTGTTTGTGAGCAGCCTCACAGGATCAATTCCCTCTTCGCTTCTTCCAGAGAGAATCAGAATCCTCTTCTCCTTCAGCGGCTTGGATGAGAGTGCCCTGCAGGCATAATCGATGAATTCCATGCTTCCCTGTATCTTTGCCTTGCCCTCTTCAACCTTTGGTTCCATTATTATGACTCCGTATTCCCTAAGCCTCTGGATATTTTCAAGGTTGAATGGATTCTGCATCATGCCCATGTGCATCACAGGTGACGCCACCACAGGAAGATTCAGGCCAAGCGCATTTGCAAAAAACACCGTTGGAGGTGTATCGGATATGCCCGAGGCCATTTTGCCCAACGTGTTGAAGGTTGAGGGCGCCATAATAAGAACGGTGTTCTCCCTGTTCTCCTCAAGAAGAGAGATGTGTTCAAGCCTGCCGCCGATCTCCGTGATAACCTCATTTCCTGATGCCCACGCGAAGAGTTCCACTGAGACCATCTCTGTTGCGTCCCTGCTTGCAACCACATGTACTTCGGCCCCCTGCCTCCGGAAGTCCCGCATGATGTCCAGCATGCGGTACACCGACACACTTCCCGTTACTGCGAAAATAACTCTTTTGCCGTAAAGGCTGCCTTCTCTGTTTATCGGGAATTCGTCCAGTTTCCTTCACCCCTGTACAGGTACCAGTTGCCTGATCCCCTGGCACACTCGTTTCCCTGCCCGTCGTAGATAATCATCTCGGAGTAAGCAATGGTCTTCCCTATCTTGACGCTCTTTCCAACCGCCCTGACCGGCCCGTTTGATATGGCTTTCAGGAAGTTTACCTGCATGTCGACCGTTACCTGATTCATGACCTCTGGATCGCGGGTCATTATGCAAAGCCCGCCAACAAGGTCACAAAGTGACATTATCGCGCCTCCATTCACTATGCCTCCCATACGCATGATCTTATCGTCGAAAGGGACAGACACCTCCATCCTACCCTGAGATGCTTCAATTACTTCAATGTCAAGGTTCCGGAGGAATCCATCTTCCTTGAGAAGGATCCTGAGTTCGTCAGCGCCGAGTATCATCACTTACCATATGATCCCGGTATGAAATATTTTTCAGTAGGCATCCGGTCTGGACTATTTCTTCATCCGACAGGAACCTAGTGCCGTTCAGCCCTGGTCCACTGCTTTTGAAGGCTCTTTGCTTGGGCGCGGGTGCCAATCATGCTGCCAGTGCTGCAAATCAATATTAATAGTGATATCATTTGTAGTTGTGGTCGTAAATTCTGAAAGGTTTGAAAGAATAGTAGGCATGCTCAAGATGCTCGGTCTTTCTTCCTATGAGGCACAGGGATTTGCAGCCCTTGTGTATCATGGTGTGGCAAATGCTGATACCATTGCTGACACCGCCCAGATCCCCAGGACCTCTGCATACAAGGTGATGGAATCCCTTGTGGAGCAGGGTTTTGCCAAGGAGACAGAAGGCAGGCCAAAGATGTTCAAGCCGGAGGATCTCTCTACAATAAGAAGGAACATGGACCTCAAGATTCAGAACCTCTTCAGTGACCTCAAGGAACTGCAGGATCAGCTGCCATCAAAGGGTGAACCGCAACTTATCTACACCATTTACGGGCATCAGAAAGTCATGGACAAGCTTGTGGAGGTGATCAATCTCACCGAACAGGAACTCTTCATTGCAACGCCCAGAATCAGCGAGATAAGGAGTGATCTCAAAAAACCCATAGAAAATGCCATAAAAAGAGGTGTGAGAGTGGTGTTCGTCACGCCTCCCAACAAGCGCGTCCCGGAAAATGCCGAAGCTTTTAAGAAAGAGGGCATCGTAGCAACGGATGTCGCAAGCGACAAGGTCAGGGCAATGATTGCCGGCCCCGATCTTGATGAATGCGGATATACTGATAACCCCGCGCTTGCGATGCATGTCTACCAGTTCATCAATATGCTCATCCAGCGCTAGGTATTCTATGGTGCTGACTTCCAGGTCGGTAGTTGATAAGCATGGAAATTAATTATATTCGTTTCCATATGAAGGAGAAATGGGAATGCTGGATGAAGTGATCCTTGGCGGCCACATTTCTACATCAGGTGGCATTTATCTTTCGCCCGAAAGAGCCGCAGTGTTTGGATTCAGTTCTTTCCAGATCTTTTCAAAGAACCAGATGCAGTGGAAGGCCAAACCCATCCCCCCGGAGGACGCAGATAAGTTTGTGGCCGGTACTAGAAATGGAGGATTCAGCAAACTTATGGTCCATGCATCATATCTTCTCAATATGGGCACAAAGGATGAGGAGCTTTCCGCGAAGGTGAAAAATGGGTTGACAGAAGAACTCCGTAGAGCCGATCAGCTCCAGATTGATTACCTCGTGGTTCACCCCGGTTCTGCAGCAGGAACTGGGGAAAATTCTGCCTTAAGAAGCATCTCGAATATGATCAATTCCACTTTCTACGATGGAATGAGAGTGACTCTGCTTCTGGAGACAGCCGCAGGACAGGGAAGCACGGTTGGTTACCGCTTTGAGCAACTCGCTTCAATGATAGATGGGGTAACAGAAAAGAAGAGCGTGGGAATATGCTTTGATACGTGTCATGTATTTGCCTCAGGATACGATATAAAGTCGCCAAATGGATATGCTGAAACGTTTGATCAGTTCGATTCTGTTATAGGGAGAAAATATCTGAAGGGATTCCATCTCAATGATTCCAAGAAGGAAATGGGGAGCAGAGTTGACAGGCATGAGCAGATAGGAAAAGGCCAGCTTGGATTAGATGGCGTCTCAAACTTCATCAATGATGAGAGACTCAGGGAACTCCCCATGATCCTGGAAACTCCCAGCGGCGAACCCGGTTATCCGTCTGATATCAAGGCGCTGGAATCTGTATTCAGGATGGAGAGGATATGAGAATCAAGCCCTTCAAACCGCTGATATATCAGGGAAACATTTCCACATTCATAGCTCCCCCCTTTGACACAATCCTCAAGCCTCAGGAAGATGATCTGAAGAAGAATCGCGAGAACATAGTGCATCTGACCCTGCCAGCCGAAAGCGATGGAATGGGCACTCCTAGGCAAATCATCGACCGCTGGATTTCTGAAGGGAGAATCAAGCGTCCCGACAGGGATGTTGTGCTTCTGGTCTCTCAGGAATTCTCCTATGCAAACCAGAACCTGCAGCGCCTTGGGATCATTGCACTGGCCGGTATTTACCCCATAGACGGAACTGTGAAGCCCCATGAGAAAACCTTTGACGGGCCCAGGAAGGGGAGAATGCAGCTGATGTCAACGCTGGGATGCCAACCGGAGCCCATTTTCCTATTGGTGTCCAGCTCAAAATTTGAGAAGCTCCTCAGGTCTGCACTTCAGACCTCTGCCAGGCTATTCTCTTTTGAGGAGCCACTCAACGTCGTAAACAAGGTATATTTGATTGAGGATCAGGCAGTGATTGAGGAAATCAGGAGTTCACTCGATAGCGAGAACTCAATAGTGGCTGACGGCCATCACAGACTTGCAGCCACACAGGCTCTCGCTGACATGAGCGATGGAAATGCCAGGGAATTCTGGAGTTATTCCATGGCATACATAACCTCCGTGCATGATCCTGGCCTCCTCATTGCCGGGATCCACAGGATTGTAAAGACAGATATCCCCAATAAGGACTGGGCCACCAGAATTCAGGAATACTTCGAAGTGGAGACGAGGAGTGACTTTACGAAATCACCGGGACTGATTCTATATGACGGACAGTACCGCTGCCTGAAGATCAGAAAAGATGTTGTTTCACCACTTTTACCTGCATATGCTCCTGACACTGAGGTCCCCCTCACTGCAATAGTAAATGAGATAATATTAACAAGATGTCTGGGGTTGTCAGAAGTAGAAATTGAAAGAAACGTTCTTTACACAAATGACCTGGCGGAAGCCATCAGGAGCGTGGATGGTAGGACCGCTGCAATTTCCCTAATAATGCCTCCGTGGGAAAAGGAGAATTTCATAAAAGTGGTGCTTAAGAATCAGATCCTGCCTCAGAAATCAACATACTTCTACCCTAAAATACCTTCAGGGATTGCCATTAATTGCATGGATCATTGACTCATTACTCTGTGGATATAAACCGTTCTCACCTGTGAGGTCATCACTTCTTATCATTTGACTCATTAAATGTATCTTGTGATATAATATGGATAAAATTGCGTACCTGGTTATGGCCGTAGCTACCGCCGGAATGCTGGTAGGTGTTGCTGCGGGCTCGTCATATGCTCCTTCACAGTCGACTCAATTATCCTTCCCGCAAAGCAATGTATTCACCATAAATCTGGTGGTAAAAGACAGCTATTTTAACTCCACACTTGGGATGCAGCCGGCCTTTTACGTGCTGCAGAATGGGACAATGAGGAGTTCGTCAGTGATACGTCTCCCCGTTGGCGAGATCATACGGATCAACATCGTCTCCTACGACAGCATGGTGAGTCCGCCCTTTGCTACATCATACTCTCAGGTAACTGGCACCCTGGGAAACCAGGCCATACTCCTGAAGGACAATTCCACCCTCGCCTCGCCAAGTGCACTTTCACGCGGGGAGACAGTAACATCGGTTCCCTATGCTGACATCTCGCACACCTTCACAATTGGGCTCCCTGAGAGTACGGTAAACATACCCGTGGAGATTGGATACAACGTTACCGCTTTCTTCGAGATAGGGCAGGCAGGTGTATACAGCTGGGGATGCATGTGCCCTTGTGGTGCTGGCCCAATGGAAACTCCGGGCTGGATGATGGGGTCTATTGAGGCCTACTGAGCTAAGGCCCATTCCAGGTCTTCCGCTGCACCTTACTCGTGGTAGACGTATGACCTGTATAGCCTCAGCATTGCAGCCATTATTATGAACAGCAGACCCAGTCCAATTCCGTAAAGCGACCCGTTGTATACGCCGTATGGGGAAATCACCATCATTACGGATACGAGCGCAATCGCACAGAAGGCGTATCCTGCGCCCAGGAAAGTGTAGCTGCTCCCGGACATCCTTTTATCGCTCTTCCAGGTAATCTCCGGAAGGATCCCAAGGATCATTGCTATCGCGGAAACAACGAGTAGGACTGTAATCACCAGCAACACGATCATGATTGCGGCATTACCAGTGTCTGGAGAAGCGAGGTAAGATGTTATGCCAATCCCCGATACAAACGAGAATACCGCAATGAGTGTCATAAGGACTATCATCGCTGGAAGCGAGGCTTCCTTGAACTTACCTGATTTTACGGCGTCTGTGATGTATCTCGTAACGAGATAGACTGGAATAGCTATGCCTGCAAAGAACAAAATGAAGGCCCAGTATGCCACCTCAATTCCATAATCTACGGCTCCCCAGACGGAAAGTCCAATCAGATAAGCAATACCGGATATCCCCAGTGCAACATGCACGGTCCGATCCTGCATCTTCAAATTTTCGCTTCTGTCAAGCACTGGAAGCAGGAAAAGATATATAAGAGGAATTCCCGCATAGATAACGGTTGCCCAGAATGGTCCAACTGCTATCGACAGCTGAAAATCCATTTCCTTGTATATGAAGAGGAGGAACCATGGAGGATAGAGGATGGCCGTTGCTGCCGCTGCAGTCCCAGGCGCAGCCTGGGGGAAAGGCGAAAACAGTTCGGGAACGTTTGGTGTAACTGCCAGAATTGAGGGGATCAGTATAATGAGTCCCATTACAAGGAACGAGATCTGCGACATATAAACCATATTGTAGGGGAACCAGGGCTTGTATTCCTTACTCTCCTTATCAACCAGGGGTGCCTTGTCTGCTCCTTTCTCCACCTTTGGCATAATGGTGTTGTACTCTGCAATGAAGAAGTGCAGGGCGAAAATAACGCCAATGGAAGCAGCCAGCACAATATGCCATCCCAGCAACCTGCTGAAGAGGGAGATAGTTGATCCTCCACCATAGAAGACAAGGCTGAGCCACAATCCTATGCTTGAAATTGGAAAAGCCTGTAATATACCTTTTCCCACATCTACTGCGTCCTGCGACAGGACATCTCCGCTCATTGAATAGCCGAAATAGCCAACACCAATGGTGAGAAGCAGAAGTATTATGCCGGTGAGCCACTGTATCTCACGTGGTTTCTTGTACGCACCCACGAACAGGTTCCTCAGGAGATGGAGATACATGAGGACTATCATGGCATATGCACCGTAAAGGTGCGAAGTCAATATCACAACGCCATAAGGAGTGTTGTTGAGAAAAGCCATTGTGCTGACATAAGCGTTGGAAGGCTGGTAGTAGAACAGGAGCACAAGTCCTGTTAACGCTTCGTACAGGAATGCCGTCATTACCATGGCTCCAGTCCAGTACCAGAAGCCACCCTTTCCCCTCATGTAGTCCGGGACCTTTCTCGGCAGGGGCTGAGGGTCGTTAAATATATTCTTAATAAGGGTCGTACTTTCTCCTATTAGGGAGGGCATTCTCAGGGATGTTGATGATGTTTTCTTGTCACTCATTTCTATGGCACCTCACTCGTAACTGTTGTCTTGGTCGTGCCTGACGGGAAGGGAGTTCCTCCACTCAGGTCTGATGGCTGTCCATAGATGGTTGGTCCCAGCATCCCCGTGACCGAATAAGTATCACTGGTGGAATCCCAGTTGAGAGTGATGTTTGGCAGAGGGTGAACCGTTGGTCCCGTGATGATCGAGAAACCGTTGTACGGATCGTAAGTGCTTCCGTGGCAGCCACAGTGTATCTTCCCGGGGTAAGAAGATGCGGATGGCGGGTGAAATCTAATCGCAGGCGGCTTACACCCGAGGTGCTGGCATATTGCGCTTGACGCCACCACAGACTTGTATGGGCCAGTTCCACCCGGCGAAGTGAAAGCCGGAAATCCCGGCGAAGCAGGTACACTCACAGGATTGATGACCTTATCATTGTTCGACGAGTCCCCCAGTCTCAGAAGAAAGCTGGGATCAGACTGAAGCGGATAGTTGAAGGTAACGATCTGCGGGTTATTCACCACAAGACTGGTAGTCTTTATGGGGTTGCCGCTGGAGTCGACCAACTGCATTGTGGGAAATCCACCGGTGATTCCTGAAATCGCAGGAGCAATGTTCTGCAGCGCTCCTCTCAGGACGCCAACGGAGACTGCCGCAGCTCCCAGCATTGTCATATACTTCAGGAATGTTCTTCTGGAACTGTCATTTGCCGGATCGTTGCTCTTGTTTTCTGTCATCTCGGTCAACTGTCCTCAGGATACGTCTATCGTCCCGGTCATCCATCCGCTCGTGGCCATTGCCCCGCCCCAGCCGTCAAGTTCGTACCCGCAAGGGACAAAGCACTGCCATACGTATGTGCCAGTGTTGTTGAGATAAAACTGGGTCGTTACCACCGACATGCCTGGCGAAGGTGCGTTAACAACAATATTGGAACCGCTGAGTATGGTGAAGGTGTGGGCCACATCATACCCGCCGCTGCTGTTCCCCTGCCATGGGAACGATGATACTTGGAGTCCGCCTGGAATGGATACGTTGCCTGTTGAGGATGGTGGAAGTGTAACATTGACATTTGTCGAATTGTAAACATACCCCATGTTCCCCACGGTCCCGGTGAACTTCGCATATTCACTCTGGTTGGCCGTTCCGTTTATTCCAATGACAGGCGTGAGACCGTATGAGTCGTAATCAATTATTTTCAGGGTTATGAGCTGGTGAGCGGGCAGGTGTATGTAAGCGGATGATACAAGGGTTCCATTCGGCTCAAGTACAAGAAATGCGGGCTGATCGTGGTGGATTGTGCTGTTTGAGTACCAGCCACTGGGGACTATGACCAGTGTCAGTGATGTGGAGACAGGAGTAGTGGATGCAGGCTGTGAAGTTGTAGAACCATAATATGCAGCTCCGACAGAAATGCCACCGACTACGACGATTGCCAAGATTATTGCGTAGAACAACCTTTCTGTGTTCATTGCAACTCCGAAAATGCAGTATAATAATAAATACTTACCTAACATCTTAGTTCTTGTGAGGCTACTACAATGTACGGGGCCCGGTAAATTCAGTGTCCGGGCGACGCGTAATGTTCACAATGCTTCCTTGGGTTTTGAACTTCGTTAATACGTTGCCCCGGCCCTACTGAGCCTGCTTCCTGAAGCTTTCTATGGCTGCCCTGATCTCATCGACGGAAGCTGAACTTTCAAGCGTGCTGACATCCCCTGGCACTTCATCAAGGAATACAGCTTTGATCACCCTCCGCATGATCTTACCGCTTCTTGTCTTTGGAAGAGTTTCCGCAATGTGAATCTCCTCTGGCACGTAAATGGGCCCAAGTTCACTTTTTATCTGCTTTCTTAGCCCGGAGGCAATGTCACTGATTCCCCTGAATTCATTTTTAACTACGATAAATGCCACTATGACTTCTCCCTTCACCTCATCGGGTTTGCCAAATACTGCTGCTTCGGCGACCTCCCTGGACGAAAGCAGTGCATCTTCAATCTCTATGGTCCCCAAACGGTGTCCGGCAACCTTCAGAACCTCGTCTGCCCTGCCCAGAAGCCAGTAGTAACCATCAGAATCTTTCACTGCATAGTCCCCGCAATAATACTTACCCTTGAACCTGTCAAAGTAAGTCTTGACAAACCTTTCAGGATCATTGTGTAGGGTGAGGAGCATTCCAGGCCATGGTCTCCTATAAGCGATAAGGCCTTTTTCCCCTATCCTAGCCTCATTTCCTTCCTCATCCAGTATTACGGGATCGATCCCTGGCATTGGAAATGTTGCGGAGCCTGGTTTAAGCGGAGGAAGCCCGAGCCCAAGAGATGGCGATATGACAAATCCTCCAGTTTCAGTCTGCCAGTATGTGTCTATAATAGGCGCCTTTGAAGACCCAATATTTTCATGGTACCATCTCCAGGCCGGAGGATTAATGGGTTCACCCACGGTCCCCAGGACTCGTATGGTTGAAAGATCGTGCATCTTTACATACTTTTCTCCGTATCGCATGAGGGTTCTTATTGCGGTCGGTGAGGTGTAGAGGATGTTTACCCCGTATTTTTCGGCTATATCCCAGAGACGGTCCGGTGAGGGATACGTTATGGACCCCTCATACATAATAGAAGTAAGGCCCAGTATCAATGGCGCGAATACGATATAGCTGTGCCCTGTGATCCATCCTATATCGGCAGCGCACCACCAGCGATCGGTATCGTTTGGGTTGAATGCCCACTTCATGGTGTTGGCAACCCATACCGCATAACCCCCATTTCCATGCACAACCCCCTTTGGTTTTCCTGTTGTGCCGGATGTGTATAGTATAAAAAGAGGGTCGTTGGACTCCAGTTCCACTGGAGCCACATACTTGGATCCGTCTCTTACAAGGTCATGATACCATATGTCCCGGCCATCTTCCATCTCAACCTGGTGACCACTCCTTCTTACAACTATCACGTTTTGCACCGAGGAGGTGCTTACCAGTGCCTCATCTATTGTCCTCTTCAGGTCGAGGATCTTTCCATTTCTGTACCCCCCATCGGCAGTGATCACGATTTTGGCCTTCGCATCATTGATTCTTTCAGAAATAGCACTCGCTCCGAATCCTGCAAAGACAAATGAAAAAACAGCACCAATTCTTGCTGCAGCGAGCATTGCTACTGGAGCTTCAAGGATCATGGGCAGATATATGAGTATCTTGTCACCCTTCTCTATGCCCAGATTGATCAGCGCATTTGAGAGATTATTGACCCTTCTGTATAGACCCTCGAAGGTGATTATCTTCTCTTCTCCCCCCTCCCCTACCCAGATATAAGCAGCCTTGTTCCGGTTCCCGGACTTCGCGTGCCTGTCAACTGCATTGTAGCAAACATTGAGCTTACCGTTCAAAAACCATCTGTAAAAAGGTGCATTGGTGTCATCGAGGATCTTGTCCCATTTCCTGTCCCAGTCCAGAATAGACGCAGCTTTGCTCCAAAAGCCATTCGGGTTTTCGAGAGACTCACGATAAACCGACTCATAAAGCGCAATCCCATGATGGTATCTCTCCCCAGTGGGAAGCACTTCTCTGTTCTCGTCCTGAGCTTTCATAACACGGATTAACCGTTTCCAACCTTAAAATATTTCCCAGACGGAAAGTCTCTCTGGCTTTTTAACATGGACAGTTATTCTACTTTCGTTTAATTTTTTCCTGTTAAGGGTGGTAAGGGAAGGCTTGAGCCTCTGATTATGTTTCTAAGCCTTTCCGGGTTGCTCTTAAGTTTATTCATGGTAGATGTGACAGCATTCTTCAGATCATCCATGATTTCAGGGCAGAAATTTGGTAGCTCCTGATATTTCAGGGCATTCCATACCAGTTCATCGGGATTCAGCTCGGGAGAATATGCGGATATGCGCCTTGTAATGAGCCGATCATTATGCGTGCCGAGATATTCCCTGACTTTACCGTTCCTGTGTATCATGATGTTGTCCCGGAATATGTAGAGAAATCCATGTATTTATGAGAAAAGCTGATCCAGAAATGAGATGATGTCATCCTCGTTCATGCTCCCCCTCCTTTATGGCGAAATACAGATCGCCATCCGCAGATACGGCAGAGGATATGGATATCTTATCCCTCTTCTCTCTCACCCTTATGGCTGGTCTCCTGCCCCTGGGAGACCATGTCCTCCTCACGTTGGGTCTGCTCTGCACTCCCGATTCATCCTGGAAGAGAATGGTCGCACTCTTCTCCATGGCCTCCTTCATATATTCCGGATAGTTCTTTTCAAGCCATTCCTTCACGTATTCGGAATTCTTCTCCATGGCCACCGCAACCGGGATCTGTGCTGAATAACCCAGGTTTTTCAGCACTCTCCAGATGTGTGTCGTGTTGTAACTTACGTCGAATTCCCTTGATATGACTTCAGATATTCTCTTCAGTGTCCACAGATCAGTATCATAGCCGTATGACCTTGGACCACAGTCTATTATTTTCTTCAGCTTCTCTTTCTGATCCTTTGTCAGCTTACTCTTGGAACCGGGCTGCTTCCTGTCATGCCAGTCTCCGCTCTGTTCCAGTTTGACTGACCAGTTGTATACTGTCTTTCGGTTCACCTCGAGTCTTTTTGATATAACGGACTGCTTCTTGCCTTTCTTCAGCATTTCAAAACCCCGTTCCCTTTTCCATTCCCGGCTTTCTGATTTATCACTGGATCCGTGTCCGGGCTTCCCGGCGGCCATAATATCTGTAAACGCGAATTGGATATAACGATTATTATAGAATATTAGTCATTATAGGCATCAGTCATTCCAAAGAGCAGTAACAATGATTTCACTGTGTCCATGAAAACCGTTTTGAGGATCAGCTAGCATAGGTGGTTAATATCTGAAATGCATATTTTCTGGTCTGAAGTCCAGTGATACCAATGTCAGCCTTACAGGAAACAACGTTTGGCTTTCCTCCCCCACTTCCCAACATCTCTTCGCCCGGCAAAGAGTCACAACAGAGACAATTACTCCCGGGGCTAACGCTTGGAGATTATTGCTGTCAAGGATCTGTGGATCGGGACAAAACAGTTGACTTGTTGACTTTTCCTTGCCGGCGCGGCAGAAGGCTGTTCGTGATCCTTCCCCAGCATGGTTCCACGGCCTGGTTCGAGGAGATATCTTGGGGTTGTATCTCCCCCCCATGAGGGATATGCGTCCAGAGCCCATGTTTCCTGTGAAACCGTCCGTCCTAATTGTCTTGCTCTCCGGAAGAGTGTCTTAACCTTCCAGGTATGGACAGTATGGACTGTTCCAGTGCCATCTGGTTATCGTTGTTCTATTTCATTCCACTGCCAGGCCAGGGAATATTCCCACTCACATCAGACAAGAATTTACTTCGAAAAGTCAAGTATAGATAAGAGGGTGGAATGAGTATTCATGGATTTTTTGCTCATACCGGGTGCCTGGCTTGGGGGCTGGTGCTGGGAAAATGTTGCCGGTATTCTGAATAGAAGTGGACACAGGACTTTCTGCATCACTCTAACGGGAATGGGCGACAGGGTGCATCTTGCGAGCCGCGATCTTTCGATTCAAGATGCAGTAAATGACGTACAGAATGTGCTTAAGTACGACAGGCCCAGAAACCCAGTCATCGTAGGACACAGCTTTGCTGGTAAACTGGCTGCCAAAGTTGCAGATCTGAATCATGATTCGGTTTCAGGTTTGATATTTCTGGATTCCATAATCCCCCAAAACACTGAAGAAAGCCAGTGCGGCATAGATCAGTGGAACGCTAAAGACCGTAATGAATTCCTGGAAGACGTCCATAAGAAATGGGGAGGCTACTACTTACTCACTAACGAAGTGTTTTCCCAAATTGGTGGAGATTTTTCTCAGGAATTGAGGGCTGATTTCCTTTCAAGAATAACGCCTCTTCCCTATCGATATATTTCCGACTCCATTATACTGAGTCCCAAGTATCCAGGGATAAAGAAAGCCCATATCCTCTGCACTTCAGGAGGCGACAACCCGGAGGATGTGATAAAGTCCGGACTCCACGGCCCTTATAAGGTAATCGAATCCGGGCACTGGCCCATGATCACAAAACCTGTAGAAACCGCTGCCAGCATTCTTTCGCTTGCTGAATCTTTTTGAAATAAGCGGGTTATGACAATACATGCATTGATCCGCGTAATGCTCTGGCGAGTATTTTTATTCTCATTTCCCTTCACAGCACAGTCCAGTTGCCACTGTAGCTTAGCTGGTTGAGCAGCTGATTCGTAATCAGCAGGTCGGGGGTTCAAATCCCTCCAGTGGCTTATATTACAAAATATTGGGGTTTTAACATATTTCAAAACGTTTATTTTCATAGTCTACTGATTTTCACTTTCCTGTAAGTTTTCACTGAGTGAATAATACATTTTATGTTTATTTTCAATAACTTTTCCCATATCCAGCAATGCAATTTTCTGTCTACCTAATTATACTGAATCTTCAGTATAACACTCCATGCAAATTTTTCCATTCCACTCAATGAATTTCAAGCCCTTTAGATCTTGTGGCATCATTCAGTCTTTAGTATTTCCAAGATTAGTCTTTTCCGCCCTCCGAAATCATCAATAAATACCTTGAAATTCGTCACCCTAGACAGACGCATCAATCGCTTGATACTTCCCCTAGTATGGTTGAAGCTTGGCATTGCTTCAAACCTTTCAATAAAGTTTTTTTCCACAAGTCCACTTGACCTGTGATTCCTCATTTCAATAATTGCCAATCCTGTTTTTTTAAGTACTCTATATATTTCGTTAATCACTGTGATTTGCACTTGTTCAGTGGAAAGTTCACTGAATGCATTCCACATACAAATGACATAGTCAAATGAGGCATCCGGGTATGGTATGTTTCTCATGTCCCCGATCTTGAATTCAACGTTCAGGTTCCGTTTCTTTGCTTCCTGCGTGGCTTTTTCAATGAAGACCGGAGTAATATCCACCCCATAAACGGTATACCCATGTTCTGCAAGAGGTATGGATAATCTGCCATATCCACACGCTAGGTCCAAAATTGTTGAACCATTTTTTAGAATTTTTGTGAGATAGGATAATTCACTTTCAGTGATGGCATTATCTTTCATCCTTGAGAGCCAATCTGCCCCCATCTCTGTGTAAAACTCTTTTGGTGTTTTCATACGTATTCTTAGAAATCTAAATTCATTATTTAAGCCTCATTAAACAACTTTGTTTTGAAATGTAGGGTAAAAACATGACATCTGGAAAGTAATGATTTTCTGGTGAATGGTTTTCCCTGTTAAATCAAGCATGTAATTGTGATTCGTAATCAGCAGGTCGGGGGTTCAAATCCCTCCAGTGGCTTATCTTCTTCCACGCTATCGATTCCAAGAAAATTACCAAGTCCCATTTTTTATTGCTTGAAACCTACAGTTACTGGGCTGCAGTAAGATAAGAGGTCCAGTAAGCTCACCAGGTACCAATAAGTTGCATTAAAATTGTCTTCAGGAATCTTATCTATAACATTGATTTATAAGGAAAAATGAGTAGGGTGTCCCTACTCTTTCTTTGTCGTCTTTTTAGCTTTGGTTCCTTCAGAGGCGGATTTTCCGGCACTCTCCTTCTTTGCACCTGAGTCTGATGATTTAGTTTTCTTGGACTTTCCTGTGCCGGATGTCTTTCCCTCAGCACTCTTGGTTTTGGGTGCTCCTGGCAGGGGGCTTGTTGACTGTGACTCCGCCGCCGGTTCCGCGCTCTTTGGTTGCTGTGAGGGTTCCTTCGCAGTAGTTTTTGATTCCGTGCCTGCTTTTTTCTTTTTGTTGAACGGCCACATAATTGGCTTAACTGTTCTGGGATTAAAAAACCTTGCTGAGAAAAAATAGACATTGATCCTGATCACGGGTATAACATCATTCAACTCCATCGATCCGAATTATAGAATCACAAACCTTGGGGTCTATGAGACCATAGGTTTTTCTCTCTACAAACTTCGTATAATACAATGCCGCCATCGAAACCAGCCTCGCATCCTTCCTTAAGTTACCTGCATGCAGCAACAGGACAACCACTGTTCCGTGTCCAATGGCATTAAGGAGGTCCTTGGCAAAAAACTGAGCGTCTTCGCTTGACATCCTCTCTGTCCTGCTTATTGCCGACTTAATGGAAGAGACTGCCTTCTGGTAGGTGTCACTGTTTTCCGAAATGTCTTTCCCCATTTTGTCTAGCGTCTTGAGAAGGGGAAGATGAGAGCCTTTCTTCTGCATTGATTCCAGCATGTCCAGGGCCTGGATATTGCTTGGCCCTTCCCATATTGGAGTTATAAGGGCCTCTCTGTGAAGCCTCTCAATGGGGAACTCCCTCAGAAAGCCAACCCCTCCATGGAGCTCCATAGCCATCTGAGTGACAAATGATGCCATGTCTGCCGTGAGGTTTTTCGAAACATGGGTAAGAAGTCTTGCCATGTGATATTTTTCCGTATAGGGCGGTGTGTCCTGCCATGACTTCTGGAAAGCATCTACAGAAAGCAGCGTCAGCAAAAGCGTGCCTTCCAGATAGATCTCCATTTCCATGAGATCCCTTCTGACCAGGGGATGATCAATCAGTTTCCTGCCGAAGGCTTCCCTCTTCATAGAATAGAAATAAGCCTCAAGATAGGCTTTTCTTGCGGTTCCCAGAGCTCCGAATGCGTTGGAAAGCCTGGATACCATCAGATCCTCCATTATATAATAAATTCCCTTGTCAGGTTCGCCTATGGCCGTGGCTGATGAGTTGTGAAATTCTACTTCCCCTGTGGGGACGCTTGCTGTCCCGCTCTTGTCCTTCAGCCTTCTCACGGTGAAATTCCTGCTTCCACTGCTATCAAACTCAGGTACCAGAAACAGCGATAGTCCTTTGGCCCCAGCACCTCCTCCAGTACGCCTTGCAGAAACAAGAGCATAGTCTGCAAGCCCCGCATCGCTTGAGAAATATTTCGTTGTGCCGCTGATATACCAGGTACCATTGCGAAATTCCGCACCAACCGAGTTGGAACCCAGATCGCTGCCTCCCTGAAGTTCAGTGAACCAGGTTGCACCCCAGCGAATGTCTTCTGAAGTTCCAGTAAGTGACGGGATAAGCTTCTTCTGTTCTGCGTTCCCATACTTATGGATCGCGTATGCAGTCTGATTCGTTACCGTGAGAACACAGGCAATGCCTGGATCTGAGATAAGGTATATGGAGGCAAAATGCAGGAACCAGTTGTTTTGGCCATACGGGTAGCGGTTCACCCCGAAATCGACTACAAGTCTCTCGAGGGAAGACTTCTCAGACGGATCGAGCCATGCCCGATCTACCCTTGTGCCATCAATGCCCCACATGATGAGTTCCGGCCTTGCTCTCTTGTCCACGTGCTCTGCAAGTTCATACAGTTCCCTGCCGGCATACTTTCCCAGAGGAGTGAGCTGTTCTATATCCTGGCCGAAGTACGCGGAAAACATTTTAAAAGGCCTGTCCAGTTCCAGAATGTTTTTACCATATATGCTTGATAGAAATGAAAAGGGTGATGACGACATTAGCTGAGTGACACATCTGAATGCCATATATTTTATGCCTTCATGCAGGCACAACTATTTGCTTTCACCTTTTCAGGGCAGGCTGCCGTTTTGGAGTGCTTCCATTTCCCCGGGCATCTGCGGTGCTATTTCAGATGGAAGTGCCATGAGATATCTGAATAATCTTATCAGAAGGTAGAACGCGGGTATTGCAGGAAGCCACATCATTAAGGGATATAGCACATCGTATGGATAGTTGAAGGATAACTCAAAGTAGATTTCCGCAGTCTCAAATGCACCGGCCACCGCTAGCTGTGCGGACGCAAAAATATATAACAGCAAAGCCCTGGTGAAGTTTTCCCTGAAGTGCTTCTTCCCCTTCAGCAGAGAATATATCAGGTAGATGCCTCCAATCAGGGCGATGGCATAGACCGGAAGTTCCAGCCAGGAATGAGGCAGGAGCAGCAGGCTCAAAAAGAGTGCAAGTCCGGGGACACCAGTCGCAGTCCCCTGGATAGATATTATGGTTGCCGTGGACACCGCAGATTCCACAAATAGAAATGCCCCGAATACCGGGATAAATTCAAGCGAGGCCACCAGAAGGTTGTGGGAGAAGATGCTCAGAAACATCAGGGGCGGTGTCTGTGAAACTATGGAATTTTGTTGACTCTTGAATGAGTTGAGGAGTACAGGATTGCTGAGTGAAATGGACGAGACAATGGCATATATGGAGAGTTCAATTACAAATGCAATGAGAATAGCATTACTGAGGTTTTTAGACATCCAGGTTGAATGACTCATTCTAACTCAATGTACATCTTTGCCAATAATCTTTTTTGCAGAGAGATTGATAAAGCCTTCCTTAAGGGCGTATATGCCTTGTTGAAAATAAGCCTCAAAACCCAGAAAGGTGCTTGTCTGGAAGCTTGAGCGTGGACAAGAACTTCATGAAAGGGTAAATAACAACCCTCCATCCGGCCTTTATCCAGGACCGATGAAACCCATTCCAAGTTTTGCCTGCCTTACAGAGGTTGCTGTTTGGCCTAGACGGGGCTATGCCAGAGAGTACCGGCAAATTTTCGAGAAAACCTCAGTAAGGAATTGCCTAGAGGTGCTCGTGGTGAAAAATAATGATTATCCATTCTGCTTGGGAATAAAGAAAAAAAAAGAAAATAAAAATTAAAAATAAGGGTAACCAGTGGCTCAGTCTGACTTCCCAGCAGCCCCCTTGGCTGACCCATGTATCATCCCCATGAGGTATGATCCGCCAACACTTATAAGCAGGTTCAGCAGTAATGCAACGAATGCAATGTAGAGGAAGCCTACCCATGATACTGTGGAGAAATCAAACAGCACAGTTGAAATCGTTGTATAGGTGTGCTGGACAAAGTTTGCCCCATACAGCATGTATACTCCCAGAATAAGTCCCGCTGCCCAGCCAACTCCAACCGGCACCTTTTCGAGCCTGTCGGTATAAAGTGGCAGGAATATTGCAGGCAGTGTCTGAAGGATTATTATTCCACCAACGAGCTGCAGGCCGAGAGCGAAGGTAGGAGAGATGAGAAAGATGAATCCCAATGCAATGAACTTGAATATGACTGATAGCCACTTCGCAAGCCTTGCCTCCATCTTCGGATCTATGTTCGGCCAGTAGGGTTTGATAACGTTTCTTACAGCCAGATTAGCCTGGGAAATCGCCATGATGGAAGCTGGAACCAGACCTCCTATGAAAATGCCCAGAAAAGCTATTCCAACAAACCAGTCTGGAAATTCAACATAGATTAAAGCGGGTACAACCGTGGTCGGTCCATACAGTTTTACCATTGCCAGTGCAGGCTGCGATGAATATATGAGGACGCCGAAGAGTGCGAGGAATGCGAGGCCTATTCCGTAGAGAGGTAGCAGAGCGGTGCTCAGCCTTATTTTCTTGGTGGAATCAATGCTCAGCACCCCGTTTATTGCGTGGGGATACAGATACAGTGCCAGTGCACTCATTATTGAGAGACTTATGAATGCATTCATCAACAGAGGGGCAAGTGAGCCGGAACCCGTGAATGGAGGTACCTGATAGCTTGACCCGTTAGCGAACGCCGATATGGCCTTACCAAACCCTCCCAGGGCAATGGGAATAGCGATGATCGCGACAATTACGGTGCCAAGGATTATGGCATCCTTCATGACTGCGGTGATCGTCGCTCCCCTGAGTCCGCTAGTGAAGGTGAAGGCTGCAAGGATGATGAATGCAAGAACCAGTGAAAGCTCAGTTATTAGTGTAACGTCATAGGACGTCAACTGACCAACCATAACAATTAGGACGGCCTGCATTCCGTATATCTGAAGCGCAATGTACGGAAGTTCAGCAACTATGCCGGTGAGAGCTATGAGCAGTGCCAGTGTTCTGCTGTTGAATTTATCATGGATCATGTCAACTGCAGTAACATAATTCTTGTCCTTGGCTATCTTCCACATCCTCGGCATGGTGATCATTGCCACGCCAAATGCGATTCCCACATATGGCACGGCGAAATAGTATATGGCGCCGTGGAGGTATACCGACTCAGGTATTGCAATGAAGGTATATGCTGTATACAGATCTGCGCCCACCAGGAACCAGGCAAGGTAAACCCCAAGCTTTCTTCCGGCAAGACTCCATTCTCCAAGATCGCTCAGATCTCCGCGCCTGAATCGCGATGCCCAGAACCCCAGTATCACGAACACTGCGAAGAGAGCCAGGAATACTCCAAGCACTACAGCATTATCCATTAATGCTCCCCTTCCATCCTATTGATCAGCATCGCGGCAAAAAAATACATTACTGCCGTTATCGCAAGCCACAGTATCGGGAACCAGTAAAAGAAGGTCAGGCCCAGTAAAGAAAGGCCAGGGCTGCTAAAATTGTAAATTGGAGTCACTGCAAATACCACCATGGGTATCAGCAATAGCAGCGCTGCGATGACCTTATCCCTAAAAACGTCGGCTCCCTTCTTTGACTCGTTGGAAACTTTATTTGTTTCGGTCATTGAAAAATATATACTGGGTTCCGATATTTAAACTTATCATGATTTAGATTTTTATCCAGGTTCATCTATTATCGATATAGTATTTTTATATGCTTCAAAAAAGTGGTAATTTATTAATATAAAATGTCGAATCAATTTCGTATTATTTGAAAGAGCGCATTGATGCCAGGGACTATTTTTTAACTTGCCCCTGGCTCAGAAGATAACCGGAAAATGCCATCCCCCAAAGCAAGGTGGGGTAGACGATCATGCGCTCCATTCCTCCAACTCCCAGCCCCAGGAAATCCTTTGCAACGTAGAGAACCAGAGCCGCGAGGACGATTATCCCGATCGCAGGTGATGCGAGCTTGAAGAACCCTCTGACGCTCCTGAACACAAGGATATCCGTGATTCCAGAGAACAGGAAGGCAATAAGTGCCGCGATAAGATGTGCAGCACCTGTCGTCTCAGGAAACAGGCCAACCGCAAGAGAGCCAATGCCAAGGAATACGAGTGTATACGGATAATATTCCTTTCTATGCTCAAGGTGCAGAATGTATGCAGACAGGATTACCAATATGCCGAGCAGAATTATGGTTCCGTTGAATATGTATGCAGTGGATCCAACTCCAAGGTCGCTGATATAGTTTCCTGAGATTGAATATCCGGAATACAGTGCCTCTGCGACCAAAATACCCATTGAAAAAACGAAAGTTCCTATAAATAGGAGGCTGCCAGCCAGCTCATCTCGGTTCATTATGGAACAATACTATGATTTGCGTATAAATCTTTCACCGATCCTCTTCTGATGCTTCCTAAGATTCCAAATTATTCCTTAGCTTCATGCGTTTCATCTCGCGTTTCCGTAAAAAACTCTTATATGTTTTCATGATTGTGAAAACGTGGCCAGACTGAACATATCCCTGACAAATGATATGGCTAAGCGCATAACAGACGAAGCTGACAAGAGAGGGAAGACCATAAGCTCGTTGATTACAGAAGCCACCAACCAGTTCATCGAGATGCACGAGAGAGGCCTGGACATTGACGAGGTTGAAGATCTCCTAATGTTCACAGAACTGATGGCTTCGGCGAGGTCAGTTCCGGTACCGTTCAGATTGCTTGACAGCATCCTTTCCCTGGCCGTCAGGGACTCCAGAGAGAAAACAATGAAGCTTTTCTATGAGTCAGGCAAGGTCTTCGGCAGTGCCATCAGAAGTTATGCCAGAAACATAGATACTGCTTCCAAACTTGTAACGAGGTTCAAGAAGAGACTTCCTCTGGACGATTTCCATGTAGTTGGTGATAGCGGAAGATGGGAAATCACCATTTCAGGGGCCGGATACGGAAAGAGCTCGTCGGAGTGCCTCGCAGAAGGTTTGAGGGGAGTAATTGAAGCCTATGGCATGAAGATAAGTTCCATTGATGTCCTTGAGGGACTCGTTAAGGCGATCATAGAGTAAAATCGCAAACAGACGCCTGTTTGCGCATTCATGCGCACACGGGCGCGCGATCAGTTATACGCGACTGAGTGATTCTAGACACGGTGAATTAACATGGCAGTTCTAATGACTGATCCACTGGCAGCGAACCTGACCCTCCTTGGCGTTTTGCTGATGGGGCTGGCCTTCTATGCTGGAACGAAGTATGTGTTGAGAAAGGATTACGCGAATCTTGACAGGGAGTTTGGATACTTCCTGCTTGCCATAGGCGGCTATTTTACTGTTTATGGGCTGTTTGACAGCCTCCTGTGGCCTGCGCCGATGACGGGAGCATATAACATCCTGTTCGGAGATTCCATGGCAGTTCTGGGCTTTGTGTCACTGATGGGGGGTATTTCCCTTGTCAAGAACCTTGGACTTGGATTCGTCAGCATATTTGCCTTCTTTGCAGGTATCTATGCACTGGTATCAGGAGTCGCTGGATATAATTATGGAATGACCTCCGCCCCTCTTGCTCTTCTGGGCATGTATATGGGTGCCGGAGTTAGCGGCATTCTGATGCCCATAGCATACTTCACAAGGGAGCTTTCCGTACTCAGCACGCATGGCATCAGGAACACACAGAAACCAGGGAAGGATGCCGCAGCAATTGCAATGCATGGCATAACCATCAGCCAGATATTTGCAATTCTCTTCATTGTTGCAGCCGTTATAGGCGCAATAGTGGCACTGTATACAGGATATTCAGCTGTGGTTGAACACCTGCACGCCTTTGCCTCGACCCCAGGACTGTAGGGCTAATCCCCTCAGTCTCCTTTTTTTGGAGGTGAAGAAAATGGAGGCCCAGAATGAAGAGATCTTACTAAAGTGTGGAGCATGCAACTCTACGCAGATTGGCTGTACCCAGGCTGAGGAAATCAGCTATGATCACATTGCCCAGATCTCTTACCGATGCCTTAAATGTGGGCATAAGGGAACTATTGTGATCGACTGTGTCAGACTTGAGGAAGTTAGAGTCATGGTGGAGTGATGTTCTCCAACACTTTTTCCATCTTTTATCATTTTCAATGCAACTAAGCCACTTCCTCTGGAGCTCGCCCGTCATGAACATTTCTTGATTCTTCACATCTTAAGGTGTTTTCATGTTTCCCACCGTTTCATAATTTTAGTCCGGACTCAGTCCATAGAAATTACAAAAGCGCTGCATTTCATTTCCCTGAAAACTGTATAGTGCCGCTGGCATATAGTGCTTGCTCTAGAGGCCGGTGTGCACGTTGTTATACAGCACAAGTGAAAGATAGAAAAAAACTGCCGTGAGCAGCGTAATGATACCCGCGGATGCCCAGGTAGAATATGTGACTCCGTATAGCATGCAGTCTCTTACCACATTCACAATGTAGCTGAGAGGGTTGAAGTTTGATAAAAGCCTGAGAGCTGCAGGGGTCTCAGGAGTTATTGGGTAGAATGCAGTGCTGGCAAAATCCAGCAGGAAGAACAGCAGGAATGTGATGGTCTGGTATGCGTTCATTGTGCGAACAAGAACGGAGATAATTAAGAATAGTGAGGTGAAGAAAATAGATCCAATAACCAGCATGGAAACGAGGATGAGCCCACCAATAATGGTGATGTTGAATGCCCCGTCCAGGAAAACTGCAAGTATCATCATTATCCCGCTTCCGGCCAGGGAGAAAAATACTGCAACAAGCATGATTCCGAGGAGGTAGTCAGCCCTCCTGAATGGTCCTACCAGAAGCTGCTCAAACATACCCCATCTTCTGTCAGCCCAGAGCATCCCTCCCCCAATGTTTCCGGCAGTGAACGCCTGCATGCCGACTATTCCCGGGGCTAGAAATGTTGTATAGGAGGTCTTTACCCCATTGATTGTGAATGCAGGGATGAGGCCCTGGAACATGGTTCCCAGCACCAGCAGGTAAAATGCCGGTATACCAAGCATGAAGAACATCGTTCCTGGGTCGGTGTTGACAAGCACGTTTCTGATAGTAAGTCTGAACATGGCAGGTAATCTCATTTCTTGACTACCTCCAGAAAGACATCGTCAAGAGATGGCGCATCCAGATTTACCTGATCGATTTCTATGGAAAGCAAAGAGAGTGAGGACAGGATAGAATACACTGTCTTTCCCATGTTTTTCCCTATCACTGTGATTTCTCTCTCGCTGACCTCATGCTGGGTAACGGATGGGACTGCGGCAAGCATTTCCTTTACCCTTGGGATGGATTCTTCTGGTATCCTCTCTGTTGTTGTGAGTACAAGTTTTTTCAGAGACCCGAATCTCTCCTTCAGTTGAGATGAGGTGCCCTCAGCTACCTTTCTTCCCAGGTCCATTATGCCTATTCTGTCACACACATAGTCAGCTTCCTCCAGAATCTGCGTTGTGAACAGCACAGTCAGACCGTCCTTCGCTTTTTCCATAACAAAATCAAGGACGCTTCGTCTCATTATGGGGTCCATGCCTGCCGTGGGTTCGTCCAGAAACAGCACCTGCATATCATGAATGAACTCCCTGGCCACCTGAAGTCGCTTTTTCTGGCCTCCGGATAGTTCAAATGCCCTCCTTTTCCTGATCTCCTTCAAATTGAAGAGTTCCATCAACTCCTCTGACCTTGATTCCACTTTGTCACTTGGGACCTCCCATAGCATGCCATAAATGCGAAAATTTCTTTCAACAGTGGCAAAGTCAAAGGCTTCCTCCTGCTGAACCACCCCGATAATCTTCCTGATCTGACTGGATTTTTTCCTCAGATCCATTCCCAATATGGTGGCCGTTCCCGATGTCGGCGGGACCAATGTGGTAAGAGTCTTGATTGTGGTCGACTTCCCAGCACCGTTTTTTCCCAGAAGGCCATATATCTCCCCCGGTCTTATCTGAAAAGACACGTCGTCGACGGCATTCCTTACCCCATCGTATGACTTTACAAGGTTTACGACTTCGATGGCGTAATCGAAACTGTCGGCCATTGGGGTCGATTCGAATCGGCTTAATAGCGTTTATTATGAAGCAAAGCAATATTCATTAGGGTTGCAGCACTCTTTTTCGTACATGGTCAGGTCTAGGGATTTCGATCTATGGAATCAGGTTTTGGCGTCTGCTGTCATGGGTAACAGAGTACTCATAGGAAAGGAAGATCTCAATGGTAACTCCGTTACAAGACCTGAAAGTAGCGGTTTGCTTGTCAGATCCGTGGGAAGTCTCTCGGGGCAAAAAGCTGACTGGAGGAGCCCCATAGACGGCTCAAGGAAAGGCATCCATGTGGTGGAGTATGCTGACAGGTATGAGGTGCACACAGACAGGTTCGACCCTTCAAAGAGGCCGTTGGAACACCTTGTGTTTGACTATGGCCCAGTGCTTCTTAAGGGGGCTCTCATTGCGATTGCTGCCCAGTTCCTTGCCTCAAGAAGCAGAAGCCGTCGATATTAAGATATGCACAAGACGAACGGTTGGTTTCCAATGCACTACCACCATAATGATTGGACATATCGTCCCCCTGACGTTCTTTAAATAGATCTTGGGGTTTGCCCGTACCGGCTTTGTCGAAGGCATCAATCTTTTAATTACAACGGTAAAGTTAAGCAGACATAGGGCATATGACAAAAGCATGAATGCCAGTGTTAAATTGGACAGGACGTATTCTATGAACCCTAGCTTTGACGTTACCTGTTTTCTTTTCCTTGATTCAATATGTGTTTCAGTAAATACAGATGTAAACAACTCCATGCTGAGGCGTCTGGGCTTCCAACCGGAGGATCAATATGCTCAGAGATAACACGCGCTACCATAGGCTGGCTGACAGCAGCACTGCTCCTGATGTTGAGGGGGGCTATGAGACGTTCCCTTCCTGCGATGCGGTGGTCCACAGCGCTTGCGGGTATGCGTGCCTCTATTGCCATGTATGTTTCAGCCACATTCACCAAGCCCATGATGTCCCCTTGGACGATTTTCAGGAGGAGGACTTTGCTGTAAAGCTTCCTTTGAAACTCTCTCCTGGAGACAAAGTTGCATGCATGGTCGAAGTTAACAAAAGTATCAGTGAATGTTTCCCTCTGCTCATCGCCGGGGAGCAACTCTACATGGAGAGTTGTTGGCCCAGCATTGATATATTAATTCGTTACATGAGGGTGTTGAAATCCCACTCCATCGTAAAGGATAGGAGCTCTATTACGGCTGGCTTTGTGGGGGTGTGAGAGTATGGATGTTAATGATTTCGATTACGATGCGATAGTTATAGGTGCTGGAACTGCTGGGCTGTCTGCAGGCATCGCTCTACAGAGAGCGGGCAGGAGGTACCTCATACTTGATAAGAAGGATGAGATTGGGCTACCGGTAAGATCCACTGGCGCTGTTTCTCTTGAGTGGGTCAAGCGGCTGGGAATGCCCCTGGATCCCTCCATAATAACTTCCAACATAAACGCCTTGAGTATAAGGACAGATACGGGAAAGGATATTTCTATGGATTTTGGAAGACCCATTGGGCTTGTATACGATTTCACCAGATATGAGAAATTCCTCAGCGAGAATATGGCTGGCCCTCTCAATATTAAACTGAAAACCAGAGTCACTTCAGTTAAGGGAAATACAGTTTTTACAGACTCAGGAGAGATGAGTGCCAGGTACGTCATCTTTGCCTCGGGACCACAGTCAGCATTCGGGGAGAAACTTGACAGGAACAACATACTGGTGGCCTATGAGGAAACCAGGAAGCTGCCCGCCAGGAGTGATTATCAGATGGTTCTGTGGTACTCACAACTGGCTCCGGGGGGTTATGTGTGGGATTTTGCCGACAGTGCGAACACAAGAAAAATAGGGATCTGTTTCTATCCGCTAAGCGCTTCCCAGCCAAAGGCTGTCCTTGACAAGTTCTCAGAGAAGTTCCCTGAGTTGAAGGGTGAGATGGTACACAGTATGGCCCACCAGATCCCTCTCTCTGCACCACTGGAAAAAGTAGTTGACGGAAATCACATGTTCACAGGAGACATGGTCAATGCTGTCCTTAACACCACCGCAGGTGGCCTCCAGGGTGCTTTCTGGACAGGAACTGCTGCAGCGGAGGCGGTTGTAGCGGGAGATCCCATGATTTACCAGAAAGAATGGACTGAAGAGATCAGCCCATGGCTGCTCAAGCATCACAGGTTACACCAGAAGATGCACAAGAAAGGCATAAAGTCTATATCTCGTATAATGACAGTTGCCAAGATCATGCCAATGGCCGTGAAAAAGAAAGTATTCGGCGGTCTGTGAAAACTTTTACGTGTTAAATAGGTTAAATGAATGTACAATACCTATATATATTTCTTTTGGATAGGTTCTGCATGGCCAGTTCTGGAAAAGTTGCCATCCTGGTTGTCGTCATTGTTATTGTTGCAGTCGTTGGCTATGCGGCCTATGCTGGATATATTCCGGGTCTGAAATTTCCTTCCTCCACACCAACCACGTCAACGGCGCCGAATATGTCCGTTGTTTCATCCAGTGACGTTAACAGTAGTATAGGGGGCAGTTGGAACCAGGTGGCAAATCTGTCATTCTCAACTTCCAATTTCACGCTTCTACTGAATGCTGCTATGAATCTCTCTTCCCAGTCTTCGACAACAGGTGGGATCTCGAGTTCCAGCTTTAGTCTGGGTGCTGACCAGACCGTTGGGCAGGTGCAGTCCGTTGAACTCGTTGACTTTTACTCCAATTCGGGCATGATTGCAGCGGGGTATGCTCACTTCAAAACAAATAGCTCTGCTCAGGGACTTTATTCACTGATTCAGCTCGGCGTCACGACCAACGCATCGCTAAAGAACAATGTGACCACCGGAACTCTTTCCTCATACTCCTATTTCATTCTCAACGGCACATCGAGTTCTTCGGTCATGAAGACATACAGTGAACTGGTCGTTTCAAATTATGGAGGAGAAATCATTGTGATTTACCAGATTTCGTCATCTTCCATATCGACCTCTAACATGTTGTCCCTCCTTTCCAAGGAATTCTTCATTCTCAAGACCTATGGCCCAAAAACCAATGGTGCACCTCTCATAGTTTCCAGATCGACCGTCAATTCAGATCTCGGGCTGAGCCTCAACAACTCTTTCAAAATTGGGGCATACGTTAATTCACCATTCCTCCTTTCAAAGCAGGTCAATTTCACCAGTAATCTTTCTTCAGGGTCCAGCACAGTTGGGACACTGAATTTAACCACCAAGACCACACTGAACGCTTCCTTGAGCCCTGAAATGTTTCAGAGTGCAATATACTTCAAAGGAAACACATCCCTATTCGGTGCCGCCGTGGTAAAATTCGGCAATAATACTGTGGCTTCGGACCTTTACACCAATGTAACTAAATCGATCGCTGCAGCAGAGGGGTCAATCAATTTGAGTCTGACCACGCACCTGCACTGGGTAAATACGTCCGGTTATGTCTACTTCAACTATTCATATGTCAATGTGTCCAGTGGACTTACGGAAACGATCTATCTTGCTTTTGGCCATGCGGGAGGGTACATATACGCACTGGGGTATGTTGGAACGATCGGTGTAACTAATACGCAGTTTACAAACCTGGTTAAGGCACAGGCCAACCTACTTTGAACTGTCACCTGTCGTGATTGGGCTATCCACATAGGAAGCCCAGTCGCTCCAGCTTCCTGTGTAGATTCTTGGAGTTTTTCCTATCAGTCCCATTGCCACACATACAACTGTTGCTGTCACGCCAGATCCACAGTAAAGCACAGTTTCGCTGTCAAGATCCGCCAGCACCTTTTCCAGCTCTCCCAGATCCTTAAAGGTGGAGTTTTCCGAGAAAACCTCCCTGTAGAACAGGTTCTTCGCTCCTGGAATGTGCCCAGCCCTCCTGTCCAGAGGCTCTACCTCCCCGCTGTATCGCTCCGGAGCCCTGCAGTCAATAAGGGTCATGTTATTGCCAGAGTTGAGAATTTCGTTCCGATCAACGATCAAATCCTTCCGTACCACCGGTACAAAATTCCCTTGCCTCGGAGGAGGAGTCTCGTCGGTAACCGGTAAGCCCGAGAGGACCCATCTCTCAAACCCACCCTGGAGTATGGAGACCTTTTCGTGGCCAAAGTATTTCAGCAGCCAGCATAAACGGCATGAGGCTGACCCCTCTGAGTCGTATGCAATCACGCGGGTGTCTGCGCTCACCCCCATGGATGAAAGTTTCCTTGCAAATATCTCCGGATCAGGCAGGGGGTGTCTGCCGCCATGTTCCACTTTCGGCCCTGACAGATCGTCTTCCAGATCCATAAAGTAAGCCCCCTTGATGTGACTGACACTGTATAACCTCCTCCCCTGCGAAAAATCCGAAAGACTGTATCGGCAGTCTATTATCACAACATCGCTCGAGTCCAGATGACCCAAAAGCCATTCCGCAGAAACGATTACCCCGTCGTTCCTCTCCTCTCTGCCCATGCCTTACTGCATAATTCCTGCTGCTTATAAGTTTGATGTGTAATGAGACCGCTAATATGAGGTTCCTATGAGTGGGCAAAAACAGCAGGGTCGTGAACGCAATAGTACATAGGTTCCACAGGTAATATATCTGCCGTCAATGGATTTGCCGGAACTTAAACTGTATTTGAAGGGGTGAGGGATTAATGAAAGAAGAGAATCGAACAAAGCAAATGGATGGTGAGACCGTTTCTGGAGGATTTACCCGGGAAGGGAGAGGCGATGATGGAAAGTTCCTGGGAGATAAATGCTCGCAAAGCTGGTAATTCGAGGCCGCAGAAGGTTGAGTTGGAAAAGGAAGTCACAGAAAAGATTGAAATTGTCAAATGTACCATCTGCGGGAGATATTATGCTCAATGACCATGCCCAACAATATCCTGGGAATGTGCTGTAATATTTCACTCCCTACGGAGTGGCAAAGCTCTCCAGAAACGTTATGGAGTTACCTTCAATATGGGCTTTAATACCAACCGGCAGCGGGAAATAAGGATCCGTGTGGCCGAAATCCAGGCCATCCACAAAGGGCAGATCCTCCAATCCGAACTCTTTCCTGAGAACATCCGCAATTCTGGCTCTCACCTCCATTTTCATATCTCCTGAATATCCTCTGTATCTCCCTAACCCTATTCCTGTCACAGTGTCCAAGATCCCAGTAACTGCGAAGTTTCTTATTGTTCTTGCAACCTGAAGTGGCTTCGGAACCTCTTCAGAGGTTTCCAGAAGGAGCATGTGCCCTTTCAAATATTCCTTCAAAGGGAAGTGATCAGTACCCCTGAGCGAGTCCAGGACTTCCAAATTGGCTGCAAATATCCTCCCTTTCATGCTGTCGCCGTTGATCCATTTCCATTCTTCGGCATGCTGCTTCTTGGAGATTGCACTTGCTTCGGTTGAACTTCTCCAGTCTGGATATCCCTCGCTGAATTCATGGAATCCTTCCATCCTGAGGTTCCTGGAATCCTCAAACATTATCCTGTACCAGTAATCTCTGAATTCCTTTGGAAAATGCTCCATCTGGGCGAACCCTGCCATTACGGCGCCTCCATATATGGATGCAATGTTACGGTTGAATAGATAAGAAGTAACTGTTGTGCAGTCTGAGAATCCGGTGAATATTTTCGGGTTTTCAGAGATTGTGGCTGCATCGAGATACCTGAGGATTCTCACCGACTCGTCTCCGCCTATTGTGCTTATGATGGCCTTTATGCTCCTGTCACCATATGCTTCGTTCAGATCTCTTGCTCGCATTTCAGGATGCAGGTAATTATGTTCGATATCCGAATATGCGTGCTCTGCTATGACAGGGACAAGGCCGAAATATTTCCGCAAATTTTCGATGCCTCTATCTGCAACTGCGGGAAAGATGCTGGGCAAAGACGTCGAGGGAGAGACTATAGCCACCCTGTCTCCCTCTTTAAGTACTGCTGGTTTTTTCACGCCCGGATAGATTTACTTGTCGGGGATAAACCTTAGCCTGGAGTAAAAATAGAAATGTCTTTCAATGAGCTGGGAATGATTGGCTTCTATGATTATATTGCTCCAGATATGACCCTCCATTCTCCATAGATCCCGTTATCGTACCCACCCCACATTTCCGTAATCTGTTCATTGCAAGAATCCTCTATGATATAACAGATACTTTCGTCCATCCCGGTTCATCCATATATGATGTGAATGACTAACGCTGATACAGAATGACGTAATCATTCTAAGCCCCAGAGATAGGATAAGTTTGTCCGCCATGTCATGTGCCTCTCGTTCACATTTCATAGGTGATTCAAAGGCTATGTATGGCATAGATTCTACTTCGGATCCATTGCTGCAAGGGCGTACGTAAACCGACACTTTTTAAGCCTCTTTAAATTTTCATCATCAGGTTTCTCCTTTACCGAGTACTTCAAGGTCTGTGCTTTAGATTCGGAATCCTCTTTCACTCTAAGCGAATAACCAGTTCTGCCACATGTGGAGTTCGAACCCGTCATAACCCTCCTTTCCAACATAGAAGCAGTAAAGTTGTGTATTGCTGCTACAACCTCGTTCATCAGAAAATAGTCGTTCTGTTGTTTTGTACAAAATGTCAATGCATGAAAACGTGGAGGTTCTAAGATGCGTTTGCGAACAACCTGCTGTATTATACCACGATTTGCTTGATCAGAACCTGCTTCACTACCTGTTTCACTGTGACAGGAAACGGGAAAAATCATATGGGAAGATACAGGCAACCTCTGACTAGAGCTGAAACGGATGCAGAATAATTCCACTACACTTCAGGTAAATGAGATGTTTTGCCCTTAATGACTTGACTTTTGATCGCGTTGCATTTCCACGGAAAATGGATCAGAAATATGCCCAGAAATTATCCTGCCACAAATCATACTCCTCCTTCACCTTCTTGATCTCAATCGGCTTGAATTCATGACTCTTCTTTGCCTCGACATATTTCTGCATAAGTTGATTGTAGTTTAGATGCGCAAGCCTGTCGAAGGTATCTCTGATCAGTTTCTCGTTATGAGGATGAAGCTTTGTTACTTTGCCTCCACTGTATAGCACCTTGAAAAATTTTTTGTCTTCAAGAGTCACAAGAAATACGTTCCATTCCACCTTAAGCTGATTTGAAACTTCATAGCCAGTAAGATCTGCAAGGGCCTCGACTGTTCTTAATCCTTCCTTGTCGTCCTTCAACTGGAAGGATATCTCAACTCCTTTTTCCATGTACATTAAAACTGTTTCTTTGTATTTAATAATGCGTAATCCTCGCCATCACCGAACGCGTTGTACCTGCCGTGATAAATTTTTCTAAATGATCTTATCCTGACCTTCTTTATCAATGCGTCTGCTATTTCTGATGCCTTATTATTCATAGCCTCGTCACACAATAACCTTATTCAGATCTTACCGCGATCAGTGGAAGGTAAAGCAGGAACCCAAGTATCTGGGCATTGAGACAGAGATAGACGGTCAGAAGATCATAGGGCTCCGGAGAACCGCACCCCGGTGAGTAAGATCCTCGAGCCGTCAGGATACATCCTTTACCGGGTTGCTGAGGATAATGGCTTCATTGACCGCTATTCCATCGCCTTAGACGATCTGACCAGGATCAGTGGCCCTGCAAGGAAGATCGTCATGCTTGCGGCCGAGTGCATCACAGGCCAGTGCCAGGCAGTATTCCTTCTGTGTCAACCTTCTCCGCATTCTCAAAGGAACTGGTGGATTACGGGATCGTTACGGTCCTTGTAATCGCCCGTTGATTTTTGTGCATTTTCGCCGGAATAAAAGTGATCCAGATTCACGGTTAGATTCGAAACAAGATCCATAAGGATGCTCCAGAATATTGACACGTACAATTTCACTGACATCATGAAATTATCATGGAACCAGGCATGGAACATCCTTGATCGGGCGGTGAAGAGGGGAAGGGAGAGGAAGAGCGGCCACCCATCCATCATTGGCATTGACGAGAAATCATACAGGAAGGGGCACAAATACATCACACTTGTCTATGACATGATCAACAATGGTGTGGAATACATTTCATTCCACAGGAAGAAGAAATCACTGGATGAATATTACAATACCCTGTCCCATGAACAGCTTTCCTCCATCACCGCGGTCTCAATGGACATGTGGGATCCGTTCATGTCATCCACCATGGAACATGTTCCAGATGCAGGAAGGAAGATTGTCTTTGACAGGTTCCATGTCATGAAGCACGTGAACCTGGCGGTTGATTCCACGCGCAAGAAAGAGAACCGCATGTTTCTGGAGAAAGGGCTGTCTGATCTGAAGGGAACCAGATACATATGGCTCCACTCATATGGGAATTTGCCTGACAAATACAGGGAGAAATATGAAGAACTGAAGAAATCCGATCTCCTGACGGGAAAGGCCTGTTCCATGAAGGAGAATATCCGGGATTTATGGACAGCACCATCCATGGATGATGCAATGAAGGATATTGCAAGGATGATGAAGATCCATCTGGAAAAGATAATGAACTACCTCGTTCACAGGATCACCAATGCAAGGGCAGAAGGGATCAATTCAAAGATAGCGCTCATAGAAAAGATGGCGTATGGATTCAGAAATAAGGAGCACCTGAAGACTGCCGATATTTCAGGTGCGGTAATCTACAGCTTTATCCATGAACCCACATGAAAGTCCGATGACCCTATATTTCTATTCACGACAAACCTTACTTTTACAAAGAATTGAAAAAGTGAAACTGAAAATCGGTTTCTTCTTGTTTTTTAGGAATAACTGGATATTCAGATCAGCATAGTATCAGTTCTGAAGTCCAGTTTCAATCCAATCATTTGAAGTATTTCCACTCCTATTATGGCTGGAAAATCTATATTTTCGA
>JAKAAY010000040.1 GCA_021802055.1 Thermoplasmata archaeon | reverse complement strand
ATGGACCGGTCGGGATTTGAACCCGAGACCTCCTGCTTGCAAAGCAGGCGATCTACCGCTGATCTACCGGCCCCTTCCTGCGAGATATTCTGTGCTTTAATAAACATTGATCAGGGGTTGAGAGCGTAAGATCTGTGCAACTCGCCTAATTTATATAATGGTGAGGCGTTAAGCTTCTGTGATGTCTCCTGGGTTTTTTGCCTTCACCCTTCTTGGACTGCTCGCTCTCATAATAATGTGGATTATCCTTTCCATACCGATTTACATATCTGCAGATCTTCTAGCAAAGCGCTCAACCATTCTGCAGGCCATGGGAGCATCACTCCTGTTGGTGCTGGCCTTCGTCTTTCTCACGCTGATTCCATTCGTGGGTCTGATTCTGTGGATAATCGCAGCAATCGTTATTATTGCCCTGATTTATGAAACATCCCTTCTGCGTGCCATACTTATCGCAATCGTGGCAATAGTGATATTCTTCATAATCTCGTTTATTCTTGCCCTGCTTGGTCTTGCACTCATTGGCACTTCAATTGTTACGGGAGGCAGGCTGCTGGTACTTATTTAAATTAAGTGAGCATTCATCCGTTGTCAGATGATCATATTCAAGCTTGGCGGTAGCGTAATCACAAAGAAGGATGAGTACAGGATACCGCGAATGGAAACCCTCAGAAACATCCTCAGGGTGGTGGATAAATTTCAGGGAAAGAAGATAATTGTCCATGGAGGAGGGTCTTTCGGTCACATCAAGGCGAAGGAGTTTGAGATCCCGGGGAGGGTTACACCAAACACCAGAAAAGGGTATGCTGTTATCCACAGGGACATGACCGACCTGAACCAGCTGGTCGTGTCGGCGCTGATTGAACTCGGTATCTCGGCTGTCGGGATGTCAAGCGCAACACTTGGAATAAACGGAAAGGTCGTTTACGACCACGCGCAAAACCTATTATCGAGAGGAATTACACCGGTGCTCTATGGGGATGTGTACACTTTACGCGGCGGCAGGTTCGGAATCTATTCCGGCGATACCATAGTTCACGATATGGCCATCAGGTACAAACCCAGTAAAGCCATTTTCTTCACAGACGTTGATGGAATATTCGATAAAGACCCCAAAGATAATCCCGACGCCAGACTCCTGAAAACTGTAAACCTGAAACCCCAGTTTGGATTGACGCGGAACGACGTTACTGGCGGAATGGAGGGAAAGTTCTCCACAATACAGAAGATCAGGCTCCACTGCAAGGAAGTTTATCTCCTTAACGGAAATTACCCGGAGAGGATTCTGGAGAAACGCCGGAAGTCATTCATAGGGACCGTGATCTCATGATCGAAAACAGGAAAGAGGAACACATAAGGATTGCAGAACAGAGGGATGTGACCTCCGATCACAACTACTGGGATGACATAATTCTGGTGCACCAGGCACTCCCCGAGACAGACTTCGACAGAATCGACGTGCGTTCATCCTTTCTGGGTTGCAGGCTCAAGATCCCCATGATAATATCCTCCATGACTGGAGGCACTGAACTTGCAAAAAGGATAAACGAAAACCTGGCAAGGGCAGCAGAAAAATTTGGAATCGGCATGGGAGTGGGCAGCATGCGTGCCGCAGCAGAAAAGAAGGAGCTTGCGGATACGTTTTCCGTTATAAACGGTTTCAATCTACCGATGAAGATTGCCAATATAGGGGCTCCGCAACTCATAGACCAGGAAAAGAAGGCATATTCTTTCGAACAGATTGAATATATCTTTAATCTTATAGGGGCAACCCACCTTGTCGTGCATTTCAACTTTCTTCAGGAAATGATACAGCCAGAAGGAGACCGGAACTCCAGGGGGGTCATAAAGGCCCTTGAGCAGATAGCCGGGAGTTATCCGGTCATAGCAAAGGAGACTGGAAACGGGTTTTCAAGAGAGGCTGCGCTTGAACTGAAGGACTGTGGCGTAAAGGCTATAGACGTCGGCGGTCTCGGAGGCACATCCTTTGCTGCCATTGAATATTACAGGGCCGAACGTGTAAACGATCAGCAAAAGATGAGCAGTGGAAAGACCTTCTGGAACTGGGGCATACCATCTCCTGCTTCAATACAGTATTGCCAGGTCGGCCTTCCGGTAATTGGAAGCGGAGGTTTGCGGACTGGCCTGGATCTTGCGAAAGCAATTGCAATGGGCGCCTCTGTCGGTGGATTTGCGCGAAACCTTCTGGCCGATGCAGACAGATCAAGCGAAAGCGTCGAAGCGAAGATTTCGCAGATTCTCAGGGATCTTAAGATTGCAATGTTCCTGACGGCCAGCGGAAAGCTGGACGATCTGCATGGTGCCCGAAGGATCGTTTACGAACCCCTGAAGAGCTGGCTGCAGCTCTATGGAGACGCGAATGGACAGCTACGATGAGCCTCCTGTTGAAATAGAGACAGCAGTCGAGTGTCCGACCTGCTCTAACCCCCTATACCTCATTGTATATTCCACAGAGATACCTTTGGAAGGCAGGATTACGATTCAGACCTACACCTGCCACAGTTGCCTCTACAAGAACTCGTCAGTGCAGTATGACACCGACGGGAAACCGCACATGATAACCTTCTCCATAACAGAGCCAAACGATCTCAACGTTCTTGTATACCGGTCTCCCAGTGCATATCTTGAGATTCCGGAGCTGAAGGCGGAGATCTCGCCAGGCGAAGAATCATCCGGTGAACTTACTACCGTAGAGGGTATACTCCTGACAATACTGGAGAAACTTGACCTTATGTTTGAGGAGAAGACCGCGGAGTATTATGCCATAAAGGACAGGATCGAGTCATCGCTCAGGTCCATAATGCCCATTACCATCATAATCAGGGATAGGATGGGGAAGAGCGTCGTACAGAGCAGCAAGGCTGTATGGGAAGCACTGGAGGAGTAGCCTAGCGGTATATAACCAGGTCCAGCCCCTTCCACTTTATTTTGTAACCCAGAAGCTTCAAGACTCTCTGCGGGACAACCCCCCTGGATTCAATGTAGTCCACGATCTTTTCAGCATCAGGCATAAGCTCTTCCACTCTCCTTGAAATCTCATTCAGCATTTCACCGGTGATTTCCTCCTGGAAGTTCTCACGCCTGGCACCCTGCACCCGCTCCCCACCTCCGATGTATTTTCGTTCGAGTGTGGATTTTAGGGACTGGTAGTCCACTGACACGTGGTAGTAGATGCTGTTTTGAGGCTTCTTCTGCCCGGGTCTCAGGATATATACAGTCTCCCAGGGGATACCTGCCTTTCTCAGAGTCTCGTCCCTCCTGGAGTTGAACTCCAGGTACTGAATGGACGAGAAATCGAGATAAATCTGCTTTCCTCCAATGCCCGCCACAGCATCAGGAAAGTATACCTTCCCTTCAGCAGATACGGGCGATGGGGAGAACGATGATATCCATTCAGGCCCCCTTATTTCCCCATGCGAGGCATCCGGAAATTCCGGAAAGTACATGGAGGAGTTGCTGTCAAGCTTAAGCCTGTATCCACCAGGGGATGCGCCTCTGCCTTCCTTAATGGACACTGAAGCTTCAATTTCCCAATCATTCCCGCGGCTTAGCCAGTGAAACAGAGATGCAAATCTCGTGCCATAACGGTCTGCATTTCCAAAGGAACTGAGCGGGCCGTCCACCACAAGGCTCTCCACAGTCCCCTGAGAACCGGAGGCACGGTACATTAGACCCAGGGACTTTATTCTCCTGGCCAGGTCAATCCAGGAGTCGCACCGAATAACAGCCATTTCCCTGCATTTCAGGAGGATGGTCTCCACCAGTCCGAGATTGTAAAGCCTGCAAACCTCATCTTCGTCGAGATTCTCCGGGATGCGGGCTAGTATCAATTCGGATTCCTTGTCGGCATAGAGTGAACTTTCAATAGTTTCTGCGGAAGTTCCCATGGAATCTGCCACACTCTTTAGCACCTCATTCCGCTGTTCCGGCAGATAGATTGCTCTTCCTGCGGCCAGGAACACAGAGTATCTGACCTGGGATGCATCAAGGTCTGAAGGAGGCTCAAAATCGCACTTCCTCTGGACAACAAGTGACACAGCACGGAATATCTTGTGGTAACGAAACCCTAGTTCCATCTGCCTGAGCTTTTTTTCAAGGCCTCCTCTGCGCATCCCGATACTGGATCTGTATGCCTGGAGAATCTGTGCAGCATAATCGCTGGAATCAGGCATGATGAATGAGGGCACAATCTGGCCCTTGGATCGCTTAAACGACATCAGTTCTGCTGGGAACGCCATGTCTCCTCCTGCTTGAAGTGCCATATTCAGAAGTCCCAGAAGCGAGGACCTCGTACAATACGCCCGATTTGCCTGCCGAGGGCCTGAGGATCCTGCCCAGTCTCTGCCTGAACTGCCTTGAACTCCCTGAACCGCTTAGAACAACAGCCACAGATGCGTCCGGAACATCGACTCCCTCGTCCAGGACCCTGGACGTAGCAAGTGTCATGACCTTGCCTTCCTTGAAAAGTTCAAGGTACCTTTTCCTCTCGCGCGGAGGTGTAAGGTACGTGAGTGCCGGGACAAGGAATTCCCGGGAGATCAGATAGGCAGTATCCGTATCTTCGGAAAATATGAGTGTCTTCTCGCCCTGGTGGTCTGCCAGAATTCTCCTAAGGTGATCAACCTTTGCCCTGGAACTGAAGGCTATTTCTCTCGACTTCCGCCATGCGAGGAGTGCTTCTCTGCCCTCAGGGTTCCAGGAGCTGAGAATGAACCTCTCAAAATCCCAGGGTCCCCTCAGGACCATCCGGTGCTTTCTGAGGTAGGAGAGGAAAATGTCCCTGTTTCTGTGGTATTCATCCTCCTCGTCAGGGTCCAGTTCTACAGGTATCCTGACTATCCTGAAATTGGCAAGATAATCTGAAAGTTCTTCATAACCCATCTCAAGGACCTTCCCACCCATGACCTCCGACAGGTTTTCGTGGAGCCTGTCAGCCCTTTCAAGGGTGGCTGTAAGGCCCAGCCTGTATGGGGAGGCAAAAATCCTCGCTATCTGCATGTACTGCTCCGATGCAAGATGGTGAACCTCATCCACCAGCAGGAACCTGAACCGGTTTCCAAGAGACTCAGCCATCAGGTACGCAGAGTCGTAGGTGCATACGCTTATGGGCCTGATCTCTTTCTCACCTCCCCCTATCTGTCCTATATCCGTGGAAAAGTATCTGGACAGACGATCCCTCCATTGCTGGATCAGCTCAATGGTGGGCGCTATGACCAGGGTTGACTCCTGCAGGCGATTGATCGCTTCAACGCCGATGTGGGTCTTCCCTGCCGCAGTCGGGAGAACGACGATGCCGTTGCAATTGTTATGTTCCCACTTCTTTATGGCATCTGCCTGATAAGGACGGAGTTTCTCGGAATGATTGACG
>JAKAAY010000002.1:31477-92194 GCA_021802055.1 Thermoplasmata archaeon | reverse complement strand
ATCAGCACAGCATGACTGTACTTTACGGCTTTTACGGATCAAGCAGCCTTTCAAGGCTGGCTTCCAATACGGCTGCAGTCTGTGTTACCTGGTATGTATTCATATCCACCCATTCTGCGATCGCAGTGGGGATAGTGCCATTGCCGAATCGATTGCCGCTACGGCAGGGGCTATGCCTGCCGGAACCGTGGTTGACCGGTTCAACAGAGCATCCCTCATCGTTTTTTCTATGCTCCTGGGGGCAATTTCAGTGGGCCTGCTTGCCTGGTTTGCTGTCTATTACGGCTTCAACCTGTACTTGCTCATTGCAGCTGCGTCCGCCTGGTCCATAGGCATGGAGCTGTTCAGATCATCCTCAAACTCAATTCTCCCGGATATTGTTGAATCCGGAAGGCTTTCAAGAACCAACGGCGTGAACAGGGCAATATCTTCCACGACGGGCTCCATTGCAAACGCCACCGCTGGAGGCCCGACTCTTGGCGTGGGCGTTGCAGAAGCATTCACAGGAAGCTCCATGATGTTCGCGGTCTCGGCACTGGCTGCAGCCTTCTTCATACTTCCGGGCACCAGGCAAAAGAGTTCACGGCATTCAGAAAGCAGGACGGCCAGAAGGCGTATGGGAGCCGAAATCAGGGAGGGTTTTGAATGGCTCCTCGGTGAGAAGGGCCTTCTGCAGCTAACCATTTCTGCAACAGTATTCAATTTCTTCTTTTCGCTGTGCTTCTCTTTTCTTGTGGTCTATGCGGCATCTGCTCTTGACGCAGATTCCATAGTTTATGGAGCGGTGCTGGGGGGTATATGCAGCAGGCGACGTTGCCGGCTCGCTACTGCCTGCCTACATCCACCCTCTGGCTCATGCAGGAAAAATTTGGGTCTTAGTATATGGTCTTGCAGTAGGACTTAGTCTTTTCTTAATGGGCGCTGTTCCCCAGGTCTCAGTTACCATCGGGTTTAGCCTTTTCATCGGAGTCTGTGCGGGACTGGCAGGAAACGTGTGGCTTACCACAGCGCAGAACATGGTGCCTGCAGGGATGCGGGGAAGATACTTCGCCATAGACGGCGTCCTGAGTTTCATAGGCGGCCCTCCGGCAATAGCGGTAGGAGCAGTTCTGGTTTCGGCAATCGGAGTTACTGAAACGTTCGTAATTGCCAGGGCCATGATGGCCGGATCTGCCCTCATATTTGGTTCCAGGAGGGAACTGATGAGGCTTGACGGGAGGCTAAAGAGCCCTCTCGCGGCCAAGAACCACAGGGATTAGCCTTGTGCCCCTTATTCCATGTACAGAGGCTCACTTCCGGTAATACTGCTCCCTGATGGCATTGTACCTCATGTTATCGAAGTAAAGGCAGTGGCGACCCAGAACTATGCGATATGTCATCAGTGAATTGGAACGGCCCCTCTTCCAGTTAACCACCATGGCTTTCATCAGGACAACCGGAGCAAGAATTAGAAATGCTCCTAACTCCAACAGCAATTCCATGGGACCAGCCTTCTTCCTGTATGCAGGTGCTGAATTTTTGCGGACCACTTCAGGATATCTTTCAGAGATGAAACCCGAACTGTTCAGAAGCATCTGGTAAAACTCCTCGCCGAACACGGGGATCACATGAACTGAATCAGACGCAGCAAGCGGGTCTTCCATGGAGACAAACATGCTCTTTGCATAGCCTATATCCATATTGAGAGAGAGGCACACCTCCCTGGTCCTTGTGAGAAACCTGGCAAGATATGCCCTGAACATGCAACGCCAGAGCTGGTTTTCCCTTGATATTATGAACATATCTACGTCATCATTCTCCCTTGGGACATAGGAAACGGAACCTGTTATGCCAGCGAACAGAACTGACGGGGAGTAAAGAATTGAAGAAAACTTCCTGGCATCGTTCATCTTTGCAACGCGCACACTCTCGGGGACTTCCCCCGGTTTTGCCAGCACTACCGTCTGCATGTAAGTTCCACCCAATACCTTCCCTCCCCTCCGACGGGAGAAGCAAATGTTTTGTATCCCCGGGAACCAACCGAAATATGGTATAAAATTTTTTGTCATATCTCTGGAAATTTATGCGTTGAAATCTCACTTGTCCAGGGGGAGGGGGACATTATTGTCCAAAACATGCGACCTTCACTTGTCCGCGACTATTACTTCGATAGTTCCACAGGGACAGCACGGAGGCCACTTCCAAGGATGTCTGGAAGAAATGCAGCATGCCCAAACACTCTCCGTAAGAGAATCTAAATCAAAGGGGGTGATCTCCAATTGAGATGAAGATTACCTACTCTCTCAGGGTGCCAAACCCAGCCACCCAGGTTATTTCCATCAGCATCCTCCTTGAGGAGTTTTCAGAAGAGTCCCTTCTTTTCACCATGCCTGTCTGGACCCCCGGGTCCTATCTTGTGCGGGATTTTTCTAAACATGTCCGTAAATTCGATGCCAGAACTCAGGACGGTTTTCCGGCGGAATTCTCCAAGAAGGACAAAAGCACCTGGAAGGTCAGCACAAGAGGCCTGAACTCCATGACTGTAAACTATGAGGTTTATGCAGCAGATCTCACGGTCAGGACCAGCCACGCAGACTCGCATCATGTTTTCATAACTGGGACAAGCGTTTTCATGTACATCGAAGGCTACAAGGATCAGGCGGTTGAGCTCCAGATAACACCCATTGAAAACTGGAGGATCTTCACAACGCTTGATAAGATTGCCGAAACCAGGTACAGGGCAATAAATTACGATCTACTGGTGGATTCCCCCATAGAAATTGGTCAGCACAGGGTGCTGGAATTCCGCGCTGCCGGAAAGGATCACGAGATAATCGTCGACGGCGCATGCAACTGCAGTGAGGAGAAACTCAAGGCAGACGTGGCAAGGATAGTAGAAGCGCATGCAAAGGTCATGGGGCAGCCGCTATACCGTAAGTACCAGTTCATCGTTCACCTGGTGAACAATGGCTCCGGCTATGGTGGTCTTGAACACCTCAACTCCTGTTCGGTAATGTTCGGCTCCACATTATTCTCTGAGGATAAGACATATGTGGAGTTCCTGGAATTGATCTCCCATGAATATTTCCACTCCTGGAACGCCAAGAGAATAAGACCGGTCGAACTGGGGCCTTTCAACTACAGGGAGGAGAACTACTCCCAGTGGTTATGGTTCTGTGAGGGGTTGACAGAGTTTTTTGGCGAGCTTGCTGTGTTGCGAGCAGGCCTTATGACAAGGCAGCAGTTCTACAAGAAGATCTCAGGCATAGTGAATGAAATGTCGCTCGAACCCGGGTCATGGGCAACCTCCCTCGCTGAGTCCTCATTTGACTCGTGGATCAGACGCTACAAACCATCCCCGGACGACTACAATACGTATGTGTCGTACTACACGAAGGGAGAGCTTATAGGCTTTCTTATGAGTATTCACATAGCCGATCAGACCAGAGGTGCACGATGCATCGACGACCTTCTCCACAACCTTGCCGAAAAATTCAGGAAGGACGGAAAAGGATTCACCGAAAAGGACATCCTGACCATACTGAAGGAAATCACGGGGCAGGATTATTCCGAGTTTTTCAGGAAATATATCAGGGGACATGAGGAACCAGATTTCCAAATGGATTTCGCAAAGGCAGGACTCAAACTTGAGCAGTCGAAACCTGGTGCGATCCCACGGAAGTCCGCCGGCATCATAATCAAAAAGGAGGGGGAAAAGTACCTGGTTGGCGGTGTACTTGAAAACTTTCCCGGGTTCGAGTCAGGCATCAATGCGGGCGACGAGATAGTTGCCATAAACGGCATAAGGATGGGAGACCAGTTCACATTCAGACCCTTTGAGGATCACCCGATCACGCTTGACACATCGCCCTTCCCGGGAAACTCAGGCATAACTCTCACTTTCTTCAGGAAAGGATTCCTTCTCTCCGCAGCCGTCGAAGAATTGAAGGAGGTAAACCCGGAACTCTCCATAACGGAGGCGACGGACGTTACTGAAGCACAGACCAGGATAAGGGACAGAGTCCTGGGATTATGACAGTATCACAGTTATATAGGCAGATTAACTCGGTATAGTGAACATGCTGCTCATACTGGAGGAATACTTCAAGGATTACCCTGTGAGGCTCAGAATACTTGAGGGTTTGTATAGACGCGGCATTGCCGTAAGGAACGGGAAGTTTTACGCAGACGAAATGGAGATTCCCATAAGTGAAATCGCCAAGGTTTTCAGGGTAAACAGGCGTACAGTCTATGAAACTGTGAAGGCCATCGAGGAAAACAGAGAGGTCAGGAAAATCATGGAGTCACTGAACCCGGCCCTTGACCGCAGCAACATTTCTCCTCTGGTAGGCAATCAGATCATCTGGATAACACCCCGGATTGGATGCTTTTCGTTTGTCCTTAAGAAGTCTCTGGAAGTTCTTGGCCCATATCTCTGCAATGCAGTGGAAATCTCCGGCAAAAACTCCGGGAAAAAGGAGCAGGAGATCAGGATAATTTTCACCAGGCCGCTTCCTGAGGGTATAGTGGATCAGCTTTCGACCATGGGTGGAATGGAAAAATTTAATGTCACTACGCCAGATCTTGACTCTGATCACGTTGTATGCAATGCATGTGAAGTGAAAGACTGTCCAAGCAAACTGTCTTCCACACTGGAGATCAGACAGGACGCACTGGCCGACTGAATATTTAAGACTCTGTGTGACAGCCTGTAGCACAGCTTTAGGTGCATCATTATAATAGCTACTATCAATGAAATATTCAGATAGATGTGAAAATTTACGATCGGGTTCTTGACGGTCTCCCCGGGGAAAAGACTCTTCTTCTGGGCAACGAGGCCATAGCACGGGGCTTTGTTGAGGCGGCTGGAGGCGTTGCAGCGACATATCCCGGAACACCGTCGAGTGAGGTTGGGGACACTCTTTCAGAGATTGCTGCCAGAGGCGGATTTTACTTCGAAATTTCTGTAAACGAGAAGGTGGCTCTGGAAGTCGCATATTCGGCCGCAATTTCGGGCATAAGGTCTTTCGCATTCATGAAGCACGTGGGTCTTAACGTAGCGGCAGATGCACTGATGTCAACTGCCTATTCCGGGGTAAGGGCAGGAATGGTGGTTATGACAGCTGACGATCCCTCCATGTTTTCCTCCCAAAACGAGCAGGACAACAGGCACTACGCCGAACTTTCTCACTTGCCTATGATCGAGCCATCAACACCCCAGGAGGCAAAAGATTACCTTATCCGGGCCTTCGAGATCTCGGAGAAACTGGCAATGCCGGTACTTTTCAGGACCACGACACGGGTCAGCCACATGCGGGCTCCCGTCGTAATGGGCCCCAAAGAGGACAGGCTGGCACTCATGGGGACGTACCCGGGGCACCTGGCCCATGTGACTCTACCATCATATTCCATAAAGTCAAGAAAGGCGCTTTCCATGAGAATCAGCCATGCCGAAGTCATCAGCCAGCAGACAGACCTCAACAGGCTCGAAGTCTACGGAGACGGAGAATATGGCTTTATTACGTCTGGATCAGCCTATAACTCTCTGGTGGATGTCATAAAAAGTAATTCAATTGGGGCAGAGGTCCTCAAGGTAGGCATGAGCAATCCCATTCCTGAGAATCGAATTGCATCTTTTCTAATGAGCCATGAATACATGTTTGTGGTGGAAGAACTGGATCCTTATCTGGAACAGAAGGTCCGGGTCATCGCCCAGAGGGAGGGTATCCCCGCGCTCATTCATGGCAAGCTGGATGGAACATTTCCCGAGGAATACGAGTACAGTGCAGACGTCATAGAGAAGGCACTTGCAGCACCCCTGAAGCTAAACATCAAACCCAGGACCGCCCCAGCGGTTTTACAGCAGATTCCCCCAAGGCCGCCTGCACTTTGTCCAGGCTGTCCGCACCGGGCCACATACTATGCCGTCAAGCGCGCAGTGAGGATGAGTGGATTGAACAATGTAACATACTCGTCAGATATAGGTTGTTACTCACTGGGAGCGTATGAGCCATTCGAGATGGCTGACGTGCTCCTTGAGATGGGGTCATCGCTTGGCGCAGGCTCAGGACTTGGGAAGCTGACAGACAGCCGGGTTGTGGCGTTTGTCGGGGACTCGACATTCTTTCACGCAGGCATACCCGCTCTCATAAATGCAGTTCGTACAGGATCCAGGATGACACTGGTGGTCATGGACAACTCCACAACGGCCATGACCGGGCAGCAGACGAATCCTGGCCTTGCCTATGATGGCATGGGCAATCCGTCAGCGCAGATGTCCATCGAGGAAATTATCAGGAGTACGGGTGTCGGGAGCTTGGAAACAGCTGACCCGTACGATCTCAAGACATTTCTCCCTGCAGTTCTTCGTTCACTGAAATCAGAAGGCGTTTCGGCAGTTGTGGCAAGAAGGGAATGCGCCATTCTAAGGGACAGGGAAATAAGGAAGAAAGGGCAGATGCCGGTCTATGTGGTCGATACTAAAAAGTGTGCCCTCTGTATGAACTGTGTTACCAACTTCTCATGCCCTGCCATTGACATCAAGGGTGGACAGATCGCCATTGATCCTGATCTCTGTGATGGATGTGGTGTGTGCGCAGAACCTATGGTTTGCCCCTTCAGGGCCATAGTTTCGGGTGAAAGAAATGGAATATAACATCATCATAGCAGGGGTAGGGGGACAGGGAGTCGTAACGCTTGGCAGCTTGATAGCTGAAGCCACCATGGATGCAGGGCTTAACGTTGTAATGTCAGAGATTCATGGTCTCTCACAGAGGGGAGGGTCAGTCTCTGTGGACGTCAGGATTGGAGACGTGAGGAGCCCCATCACTCCCGACGGATCAGCCAATCTCATCATTGGGCTTGAAGGAATGGAGGGATTCAGAATGCTGGGCAAGGCCAATGCCGACACGCTGCTTCTTGTGAACTCGAGACGCATGACGCCAGTCTATCTGGGCATAAGGGGAAAGGAATATCCAGACCTAAAGGAGATGGCGAAGGCGGTAGGGGGCACCGTCAGGATCCTCTTCATTGATGGGGAAAATCTTGCCAGGGAGGCCGGCAGTGAAAGGGCTGCAGGTACCGCACTCCTGGGCGCAGCCCTGGCTATGCATGAAATTCCAGTCAGCGAGAACAACGTAAATTCCGCTCTATCGCGCAGGTTTTCCGGAAAAATTCTAGCTTTGAACCATAAGGCCCTGGATCTGGGAATGAGATACGGGGCTCAATTACTTAAGGGGTCAAACGTACCAGTCCCGACAGGGAAGCCGTAACAGGGAAAAGAACCTCCAGACAGCCTTTTGTTGTTCTTTGAGAAAACCCCATAATTTTTATATTCGCATGTCTATACTAAGAGACAGAAGCCATGTGACGCAGCTGAGGCGCCGGAAGTAGTTTTATGAATGCAGTTGAGGACCAAAAAAACCGTCCATTAGGGAGGTTTCTTGCTTCCAGATTCATCACCTCAATGGCGTTCGAAGTCTTTGTTGTCTACTATGTATGGTATTTTGTTGCGGAGTACAACTCAATCTTCCTTGCAGGAATGGTCGCTACCGCATACCTGGTAACTGACCTAACCATATCATTTCCGGGAGGCCATATAATCGATCGGACGAACAGTTCAGCTGTGAATTCTCTCTCCTCCTTTTTGGTTGCGGGAGGTTTTCTTGTTTCATTTCTTGGCTTTGGAATCGGCGGGATATTCGCTGCTGTGGTCATTGGCAGCGCAGGAACCACAATGAAGGGCGACTCTTTTTCGGCAATGATTCAGAGGCACGTATCAAGGGAATCCACATCCAGGATGCTCTCCTATAACCAGACAGTTACGAGCACATCTGGTCTCACAGGTATAATCATGGGCGGAATATCCATAATTATCCTGAAGGACTATCTGTTCTATCTTCTTGTCTTGCTCCCGGCACTTTCCGGCATCCTGGCAACTCCCATCAGGGAAGAGATCTTTCATTCAGACGAAGGAATCGCCCACGAGACGCGGGAAGTGCTTGTGTTTATGAAAAAAATTTCAAGCTTTCTCATACTGGGATTCATAATAAATGGCCTATTCGTGTCTCTCACCGTGTACTCTTCCGGCATTTTCCACATTTATCTTGGCGTAGGTGCAGGCTATTACACTGCATTTATAGCCGGACTTCCCATAGGCATGATCGCAGGTTCAGCCATAGCCTCAAGGAAATTCAGGGTGCTGGGCGGTTCCTCGGCCATAGCCACGATGATCATGTTCTTCGCCCCTCTGCTTGCGATCATAGGCGTCAGCAGGTCAGCATATATCGATATAGTCTGTGCACTTCTCATTGGACTTCTTCTTCCTCTGATCAACATACCCATGACCGATAAACTTTACAGGATAGTCCCAAGGAGGATATTTGGAAAGACCTTTTCCATCCTCAGAATTTTCATCGCAGGCTCAACCCCAATAATGGCCTCGATATTCTCGGTCTTTGCCCTTCTTTTACCCATAAACCTGGTGATAATTGGAAGCGGGCTCGTAATGCTCCCTGTAGCTCTTTTTGGTTTTTTTGCTATTCCACGGCTCATGAGAATAAAGGATCCGGAAGAAACTTCCCAAAATGCATCACGAGGTGAATCCTGAAGGTTACGTGTCTGACCGGATTAATTCGAGGCTCTTCAGATCACGCTCTTCTTCGCGCCGGTTCAGTTCATTAATAAATACATCAAGACCGTCGAGTTCCACCAATCTATATCTTGGTTCCTGTAATCGGTAAGACCAGGCGCCAGTCAAGTCATGACACTAGTGGGATCTAACCGTTTGTTTCTGCCATAGTCTTTTAGAAAAAGTCTTAATCACTCAACAGGCATTACGGCGGGCAAGTGACAGCGGAACGACTTTCAACTGCCGGAAGAATCATACGCAGCCATTCTGCCATGATTTTAGTCATCATTACTTATGTTGCACTGTTCACCGTCTTTTCTTACCTCAGATACGTAGATTTTTACACCGGAAACTGGGACCTCGGCATCAACATACAGGAAATGTGGTCAACCACTCATGGAATGCTGATGTACGAGGCGGGAGACTACGAGAATTATTTTACAACAACGCACCTTGAGATCCACACCACTCTTATCGCAATCCCTTTTGCATACCTCTACGCGATTTTTCCCACTCCCGCGACATTGTTCGTAATGGAGTCGTTATTTACGGCCTCTGCAATAATCCCCATCTATCTCATAACCTCCAGGATAACGGATGACGGAAGGCTCATCTATGGTACTATGCTGGTTTATCTCTTCTCCGTAGGCATCATCTCTTCCCTTCTGGATGATTTTCACTGGATGACACTCATTCCTGTTGAGTATCTTTTCTTCTTTTACTTTCTCTGGCAGAAGAAACCAGCGATATCTCTTATTCCTTTTGTCGCAGGAATCTTTACCGAGGAGGTTTTCCCCATTCTCGCTGCTTCCATTATCCTCTATTTCGCGTTCTCGCGATGGAGCATGGGGATGTTCGCCATCCATAGGAGGATCAGGGAAAGAGAATGGTTGCTTTATCTGGGTTACCTTATTCTATGCGGTGTTTCCTTCCTGTTCCTCAGGTATCTGCAAACCGTGTATTTTCCAACTGTATTCAACAATCAGATAGCAGTTCCCTACCTAAAAAACTCCTTTGATCCATTCTATAACCCGCTACCTTCCATAAACTCCCTTGGCAATGGACTGGTTTACTGGATTTTCCTGTACGGGAGTTTTGCGTTCCTCCCTTTCTTTCACAAGAAGCACTTTATTATGGCTGCTCCGTGGATTTATGAGACTGTCTTTGTGTTGCCTAATTATTCCGGGCTCGGAAACCAGTATGCTTTCATCGGCGTCCCTCCACTGGTGATTGGTTTCATCTTCGGAATTAACAAGTTGCTTGCAGTGCGAGATGTAACGCTTACGAGAATCCTGAGGTACTTTTCTCTTGGAATACTTGCTGTGGGGGCTTCGCTTGTGGTAGTCACTGCAGTCATCGGAGGTTTTTATTTTGTGTCCTTGGGTGCGCTCACAGTCCTCGTTGCTGCGTTCGTTTATGTGAAGAGAAAACTGAATATCGACCTTCTCTCCCCCATGCGTGTCAGAATTACAGCCGACAAGCCAACACTGGTAACGGCCTTGATGGTTATGTTGATAATGGCAAACGTCCTAATTTCCCCGGTGGGACATGCCTCTATAGGGGCTGAACAGTACAGCGGGGGGTACGCTTTTGGCTACTGGACAAACGCCGAGTTCCAATACGCATCAGAACTGGCTTCGGCGGTTGGTCATAACGGGCAGGTGCTTGCATCGGAGAACCTATTTCCCCTTGTTGCAGAAGACAATTATGCATATTCTCTTGCGAGTCAAGGCACTCCAAGTGAACAGCACTACTATGGCCTTCCGTTTAACGCGACAAGCCTACCGCATTTCATCTTCATAGATCAATGGGAAATGGGGAGTGTGCCTCAGTTTATACTTTCGGCGATCTTAAATGCCTCTGTTTATGGCCTCCGTGGAACAGTCCAAACCAACATTTCGTATCCAGGCAACATTTACCTGTATGAGCTTGGTTATGCTGGACCAGCAGTAGTGTACAAAACCTGAATGGTTCTGATCACCCTACGGATAACCAACCTAGACCCCGTGTCATTTGGCTGTTACAGATTTCCCGAGGCTTGACGGGCCAAACCCTAATGCAGTTTTTCCTCTATCCAACAGGTCCTGGGAACCGGTGATAGTCTCTCTCATAAGTGACTGAATGGCAAATTCTCCCGATGCCCTTCCCCGTGTGGGGTGCCCTCAGTAAGTCATAATGGCCTGCTGTGGAGCGATAAAATGGATAAGCGGACGGAGCGTATTGATCACATGAACAGCTTCGTTGCTGGAATAGACCCTGGGGAGAAAGAAAGCAGTGCAACCTATATTGCACCCGAAGGTGAAATAAAGGAAGGGTTTAACCTCCTGATGAATAAGGAATGATACGCCGAATTCGCAAAGAAGGCACCCCTGAAGCATGAATAGCATTCAAAGCCCCAGAGTCTGCATATTCACTTTCCAGACCTTTGACTTTGGTAATTTCCAGAGATACCCAACATAGTTCTGCACAACTTTCCTGCAGACCCTCTTCTCGTCCATGAGTTTCCCAGTATTCTTCATGTTCCCCCCTGCATTTTCTTGGAATTAAGGTCATGTTGTATTGATGATATATAACATGGATGAAATCTGTACGCTATCCGGTAAAACAAAGAGAAAACTGACGATCAAACTGCTGATTTTATATCACTAAATAGCCGTCATAGACATAACGCAAATGTTTAAATACGAGGTTTAATAATTGGTTCTGTGGAAGATAACCGGAGAGCCCTTTCAGCCAGACTCTCCGTCATGATGGAGAAAGAGGGCTTTAGGATCTCAGATCATGAACTGAAGGGCCTGGTGAGTTTCGACCTTATTGCCAGGAGAGATGAGGACAGTTACGTAATCAAGGTTCTGTACAATGTGGACACCCTGAGGGGTGATGCTTCCGAGGAACTCCTGAGCATAGGGCACTTCAGCAATTCTGCGGCAATAGTAATAGGAGAGAAGTCATCCAGCGGAAACTTAGAGGATGGCCTGGTCTACTTCAGGCACGGGGTTCCCATAATGACTCTGCAGACCTTCGAGGACTATGTGCGGGGAATCAAACCATTTGTCTTTTCTGGTCCAGGAGGATATTATGTCTCCATTGACGGGCATGAAATGAAGAAAGTCAGGGAAAAAATGGGACTTTCCATAGGTCAGGTGTCATCATCGGTTAGAATTTCAAGGAGATCGGTCTCATTGTATGAAAGCGGGAGTGCGGTTACAATCGATATATTTCTCAAGTTGCAGGACCTGCTGGCTGGAGACCTGAGAAAGGAGATAGATATTCACGCCCTTTCGTCAAGCTATTCAAATCACCCGAAGATAGATCGCATGAACGATCGCTTTCTCGAGTCTGTCCTCAGTCTCATGGGGTCAGCAGGATATGATGCAACTCTGCTGAGAAAGTCTCCATTTGAGGCGATGGCCAGAGATGCATTGAGATCGCTCATATTTATGGCATTCCCACAGTCAGCCGAGGCGGATGCGTTGAGGGCACGAACCATAATGAAGATTGCTGAGTTCATGGAGGAAGAGGCGCTCCTTGTATCAAGAAGCGTTACAGACAAGGAAATGATCGCAGGATGTGCCGTCAGCAATATCAACGAGTTCATAGAGTTCTGCGAAAAAGGAGAACTACTATCCCTGATTGAAAAGAAGAAGAGCCTTGCATGATCAGGGAATTTGACCTGCCTGAACAAAACCGAGTGATCCTGTTTGGGGGGATAAAAGGACTCATAAGAGACGGGGATGAGTTGAGAAACCTTCTTCTCAGAGAAGAACCCGAAGAAATACTCATAGGCATTTCGCCAGAGGAACTCACGGGACTGCAGGAGTTCGTAAAAGAACCGTTTGAAATGGGCCTCTCAGAATACGAAATGATGTATGGTGTTCTCCTTTCAATATACGGAGAAGTTATGACCCCTCCGCCAATCTATACCGAAGCCGTTATCTATGCTGGGGAAAGGAATACTGCCATTTACGCTCTGGACATTGAAGAGACAGAATTTGGTGACATATATACAAACCAGATCGGGGTATGGGACATGATCCGCCATTCTGTGCGGAAGCGGAGGCTCATGAAAAAGGAATTCAGGGCAGATACGCCCGAGGGTTTTGTGGACAAATGGAACCAGTATATTGAAAGGATAAAAGGGTTCCGGGCCATAGAGCAGGCACGCCTCGAGTCAATGCAGAAAAATCTCTTGTCGAGGGTCAGGAGTTCCGGCGACAGGAAATTTGTAGTGGTGGTGGAGTATGAAAAATTTTCCGGCATGGCTGATTTTCTGAACTCAAGGGCATGAAGGTGACTCAGAGCTTTCCAAGGAATGCCACATAGATTTCACTGCTGTGCTTTCTCGACGCAGCAGGCGTAGTTATATGGCTTTCTGAAAACCGTCTCCCCCATCTCCCCACGAAATCTCTGGTAAGGTCGCCATTAAACTGCTTCACCAGAGCGTTTCCTCCTCTTTTCAGCATAGGGAGCCCGATCTCCATTATTCTTTCGTCCAGGAGGTAGGAGGACGAGTGATCCCTGCTCCTGTCACCGCTCGTGTGCACCATAGCGTCCGAGATCATGCAGTCAAACTCAGCGATCCCCAGTGAAACCATAAGTGAAGCGATTTTTCCCGGGAGCAAGGGTGACATTATGTCTCCCTTGAGGAAATGCATCCTTTCAAGTGGTACCACCGGGGAACGGTCAACACTCAGCACGATTCCGCTTGTGATGGAGAGGACATATTGCGTCCATCCTCCGGGTGCCGCGCCGAATTCAAGGACGTCGTCAACTTCCGCAATGAGCCCGAATTTTCGATCAATTTCCTGGAGCTTGTAAGCTGCCCTGCTCCTGAAATTTTCCCGTTTGGCAAGGCGGTAATAATGGTCTTCTCTCCTGGGCATTCCCGATTTATTCGCCAATGTGTTTTCTGTATTCCGCCGGAGTCATTCCCTTCGGCTTATATCCCTCGGACACCCTGATCTTCACCATCCAGCTGGCATAGGGATCCTGGTTCAGTTGCTCAGGTTTGTCTGCCAGGGCAGGATTTGATTCCTTCACAGTACCATCTACAGGAGAATAGACGTCTTCAGCAGATTTGACCGACTCAACGGTAAGAAGCACCTCACCGGCTTTCTTAACGGTTCCAGCTTTAGGGAGGTCCACATAAACAATGTCCGTGAGCTGGTGCTGAGCGTAGTCGGTTATGCCAACAATAACTTCGGTTCCAGAGACTTTGAACCACTCGTGGGTTTTTGTATACATGAGGCCATCAGGGATTAGAGACATAACCTTGTAATGTCAGGTTATTATATATAGGCTTCAATGGGGTACATGTGAGAGCCTTTCTTGCCATTGAGCCAGACAGCCTCGAGCCCATTGCACCTCTGGTTTCATACCTGGAGGGATTTCCCTTCCTCAGGGTGCCCAGGAAAGAAAACATCCACATGACACTGATCTTCTTTGAGGATCTTCCAGAGAAGAAAGCCTCGCAGATCTGTGAAGGGCTTTCCCCCCTGAAGTTTCAGGCTTTCTCCTGCGATTTTGACAGACTGGCCTGCTTCCCCACCGGGAAGAAATGCCGGGTGGTTGTGGTGGAATGTGCTTCACCCGAACCACATGAGATTTACAGGCAGATCACAGGCAAAATTGTGAAAGATACTTCCCACCATGGCTTACGTGCACACATGACCGTCGCAAGGAACAGAGCACCGATCCCTCCAGAATCGTACAGTGCGCTGATGGAGCACAGGTTCGAGTCCAGAATACTATTCAACAGGCTGACACTCTTCAGGAGTAACCTTACCAGCATGGGGCCAGTCTATGAACGGATTTGCTCCTTTCAGCTTATGTAGTATGCCCTGTCATGAGGTTTTTGCTCTTCCTTTTCCTTCGAGATGTTTTCTTCGCTGAATTCAATGGAAAACAACCCTGAAACAGGTATTAGCCTCAGGAATGACTTGTTCCCCTTTTCCTTAACCCGGAATACTATGGCCCCTTCCTCCCCCAGGATGGTATAGCCTACAAACTCGCCTTCCGTTTTTTGCGGCTCTTCAGTTCCGCTGTTGGAATAAACCGTATATACCGCACCTTTTTTTATCTCAATCATGTCCATAAGATTCATCTGACCCTGAATTTCACTTCAAAACCATGGAGAGTTTCAAAGCTCCAATCTCGCCTATGTGCTACCGGATAAAAATCTTTCCAGACTTCGCAGGAGCATCAACGATTCCAACGGAAGACAGCAATCACGGACATGCCATGGGAACCTATTTCCCGCCCGATTCTCGATCACCACCGGGACCCTATATTTAGGGAGCCATCATCTTTAAGGTTACTTCCCATGTCTCGCGTCGAAATAAATGACGATGAACAGCAAGAGCACACTTTCAGTATTCATGGTAAAGTCTCCGAGCCCAGATGCGTTTTCCGCACCTGACTCAGGGAGAGAATTTCACTCTGCCAGTTGCCAATGAAACCTATCTTGGTAGCAATTCTCTGGACCTTGGCAGTCCAGGTCTGGTGACAAACACATCATATGTTTCTTCTGGTACTTCAACATTCCCGGTCAACAACCCGCCAAAAAACAGCTCCGCCATCCTGAATATCTGTGCCGGAGTTGCACAAACGCCATTACAGATGGGGATGGGCAAGCTTTCCATTCCCAATGCAACATTGTACTCTCAGCCACAGATAAGGGCCCTGGCAGCAGTTGTCATAGAGGTAATACTCTAACCAAGAATGGAGATATTCAAGCATGATCTCCCTTTCTATCCGTGAGAGTACTCCAGAACAAGCCGGATCCTGGGATTCTTCAATAGATTTCTGCAGGAGGCCCGTTTCCGTTCAGCTTTTGTTCCTGTGCACAGCCATAGAGACAATGGAGAGGACAAATGTCAGTGCATAGATTGCAACAAGCACGTCGTAGAGGCCTGGGATATAACTCTCACTCCCCGGGAACTTTGACAGGCCGAACAGATAGCTGGCGAACTGTGACAGTCCATTAGAGCCAGTAAATCCCACTTCACTGTACAGAAACACATCTCCGATGGTGAACGCCGTCATGAACCCCGTCCAGACAGTTCCAAGCCTCAGGAAGAGTCTTGACGGTTTCACAAATATTAGCCCCGCACCTATAACATCGACTATACCTGTAATGAGAAGACCATACCAGTGTATGAAATAACCCGACCCGGTGTAGATCCCAAAGTCATTCTGCAGGTTCTTGTCGGTGAAGAGGATAGCAAGCGTGACCAAAAAGCTCAGCGTAAGCATAGAGGCCATGACGATGGCACCAGTTCCCAATCTTTTGCCTTCTTCAGCCATGTTACTATGAGAGGATAATCCCTATTAAATTTTAACAAGTTGACTCCACTTGTAAACACCAGGGCCGGAGTGCCCCATTTTAATGAGCCGCTCTTCAAAGGAAATTAGTTATTCAACATAAGGTCGGTAATTCATGAAGTTTCCGGCAAGCAGGATTAACAACTTGTAATTGTCCTCGTTGTTGCAGTTCCTTTAGAAAACCCGGCTTATCTTGCACATTTTGGGTTTTCCACAGTGTCCTTGTGCTTCCCATCCAATCCAGGTAACAGGGACACTTCAGCATAACAAACGCTTCAACCTCGAAAGCTGCAAAGTACACCCAGCACCGCCTTCGATATGGCACGTGGCTCCTGGGCTCCGGCAGCTCTGCGTTATATGCATGGGTCACCTCTCTGTTCACCACAAGCAATCCGCTCCTGCAACTCCCCAGCGCTTCCCTGCCCAACATGGCCGGTGGACTCCCCAGGTCAAGGTTAAATACCATTTCAAAATCGCAGTTATCCGGGCTTCTATGACATCTGCACCCAGGAAAGCCCTCACGGTGCCACATGACTGACAGGAAGAACATGATCCTTGCAAGCGTGCTGATTGGCACACTGATGTCTGCAGTGGATACAACCATAGTCATACTTGCAATTGTGAATATCAACGATAGCCTGAAATCCACCCTTGTCGGGACAATCTGGGTGATCCTGATATATCTGCTGGTGCTGGCTGTTTTCACCACACAGCTGGGAAAACTTGGGGATATCTTTGGAAGAGGCAGGATGTTCAACGCCGGATTTCTGATCTTCATAGCAGGTTCAGCCGCCTGTGGTGCGTCAGTCAACATAACAATGCTCATCGTATCAAGAGCAATCCAGGGAGTTGGGGCCGCTCTGCTTCAGGCCAACAGCAGCGCAATAGTAGCCGATTACTTCCCTCCGAGCGAAAGGGGGAGGGCTTTCGGAATCACATCTAGCGGATGGAATATTGGCGGAACCCTTGGAATAGTGCTTGGAGGAATAATTACTACACTCATTGGCTGGCAGTACATCTTTTACATAAATGTTCCAATAGGAATAATTGGATTCATAATGGCACTGACTTATATCAAGGATAACAAGGTGACCGAAGCCAGGATAGACTATCCCGGCATGCTGTTGCTCCTTGCCATCCTGTCTCTGATAACATATAGCGCCACACACATAGCTGGAAACGGCATTACCGACTTCAACCTTATATTGGCCGCAGCAGGAGCGGTTCTCATAATTCCATTCATAATGGTGGAAATGAGGAGTGAACATGCCGTCATCAACCTCAGGGCATTCAGGAACCGTCTGCTGACATATTCGCTTCTGGCGGCATTTCTGCAGGCTATGGGGTACCTTTCCATCATATTCATTCTTATAATGTATCTACAGGGAATCAAGGGCTTTGATCCCCTGACATCATCACTCATCCTGGTTCCCGGTTATGTCGTGGCCAGCTTCCTTGCACCAAAGATGGGGAAATTCTCTGATCGAATAGGTGCCGGAAAGATTGCTACTGCAGGCATTTTCCTTATGGCGGTCGGTGTAGTGGTCTATCTCGCTCTTGGAGTAGAGAGTTCAATATACATCGTGGTTACGGGCTCACTGGTTTCTGGCGTCGGCGGTTCTATGTTCTGGCCCTCCAACAACAGTTCAGTGATGTCAGCAGCTCCAAGGGATCTTTATGGTTCCATTTCCGGCTTACTGAGAACCCTATCAAGCATTGGCACGCTCATGAGCTACGTGCTCACGATTTCCATCGCCTCTCTGTCAATACCGAGATATGTTGCATTTGAGGTATTTCTTGGAACGGGCACCAGCCTGACAGGATCCATTGCTTCAAAGTTCATGGTTGGAATCCACTCCGCTTTGCTGATGAGCATTGCACTACTCATTGTGGCTGGGATGCTTTCTTTCGCCAGAAGCGGCAAAAGAGAGACTGCCGGGGACAAGGAACAGGAAAAACTTTCTTCCGGCACCCAAGGGGCCTGACCTATTATGGTTTGGGCACTATCTTGCGCCTGGAAGCAGAGAGGCAATTCTTTCCACGTTTTTACGGTATGCCTCAAGAGCTATCTTAAGATTAACCTCTACCCAGCCCCACGCCCTTAGTATGTCTCCAGACCTGAGCCTGTATCTCTTTGTCTTACCTTCCTGGGTTTCCTCCAGGATGTCAAGGGACTTCAGCTTGTTCAAGTGTCTGTAAAGCGTCGTTCTGCTGGTCCTGAGATAAGCCATTAGCTCTTCTCCGCTCCATCGCCTCTCTGCATTCATCAGGAAACAATCCTTAAAAAGCCTGAAATATGCAGACGATACAATGGAACTCATGTCTGTGTCCGGCCTCAGCCGTGGGATATATCCTATGTCGGAAAGAAAATAAGCGATGTTGCGGTCCAGGTCTTCCGATATCACTCTTGTTGGCGAGGCAACTACAGTCATCTTGAACATGGGGTTCCAACTGTAATGACTGCGATGGAATATAAATTTAAGTCGGTATTTTCTCATGGAGAGTGGTTATCTTATTCGGGCAAAGCGTATCAATTGGCAAAGCGGTGATAAAAGCGGGAAGACCATCCCTCATCGTTTCAGTGTTCGATGAAGACGGTGATTCCTTATTGAAGAGATTCTCACCCGGCCAGGGAAAAGAAGGCCTGCTATATGAACTCAGGTATGACCTTTTCACAAAGAAGAGCCCCGAAGCAGTGAAGAAAACCGTTACCAAACTGACCGAGATGGGAGTCGACTTTGTCTTCACGTACAGAACACGCGATGTAAACGAAGCCCTGGAATATTATGGTGCAGCCCTGGAAGCTGGCTGCGTGGCAGTTGATCTGGATTATGAACTGCTGGGATCGGGGCTGAAGATACCACCTGGAGTCACCACAATTGCTTCTGTACATGTCTTTGACAAAGCACCAATTGGGCAGATACTGGAAAAACTCCAGTCTACCCGGGCAGGCCTTGTAAAAATTGCAGTCAGATATGAGGAAAGCGATACATTTGTAACAGACCTTGCTAACATTATCGAATTCAAGGCTAAAACAGGCAGACCTCTGGCATTCATACCCATGGGTAGAGGTGCAGAATTCCTGAGGCTTGTGGCTGCCTGTCTTGTTTCTGACCTAAACTACGTGCATGACGGGAAGCCCACAGCAGAAGGACAGCCAGAGTTAGATAAATTTCGGAGTGAAATTGAGAGGTTTTGCATCAGAAATTAAAGGAGAGTGATAACACCGGCTATTCCTTCCACGATAAATCCTACGCCAACGGATGCAATGAGTAAGCCCATTATCCTGCTGATTATGAGGGAGCCAGTGTTTCCTATGCGCTTGAATATACCGAGGGAGTACCGGAGCACCAGAAAGCTGAGGAATAGCACCAGGAGGATTGCTACAATAACCAGTAACTTATCCGTCAGGAATCCACTCCTTTCATTGAAGTAGATAATTGCGGTTGTTATTGATCCCGGCCCTGCTAGTAGTGGGGTCCCAATAGGAGCTACGCCAATAGCGCTCCTCTGTCTTGACTCTTCCTGTTCTGCGGTTGTTATTTTTGTATTCGAGGTCTTACCCTGGAGCATGTCGAATGCAACCTTGAAAACCAGCACTCCTCCTGCAATCTGGAAATCATAGATGTCTATGCCAAAAATCTGGAAAATGTAGGTTCCAAGAAACATGAAGCCCAGGATCATCCCTCCGGCCACGGCCACACTGATCCTGATTACCGCATCCCTTTCTTTGACAGTATACCCTTCTGTCAGAGATACAAGTATGGGAACTGCCCCTACTGGATTGAGTATCGAGAAAATGGCTGCAAAAACAGTCAGGAAGAAGATGAGGTAGTCCAATGGAATCCGTGACCCTCGCGGCAATAGAAAATGTTTTCGATTCGTATATCAGGAATGCTTTGGAGGACGTTTTTACGAAGTAACCCTCTCTCAAAGAAGATTTATAAGCGTATAGCATTGAGTAAGATGGTTAACTACGGGTTCCTCAAGAAATTGATGGTGGTGGGAGAGCGGCAACTTCTGAGGGAAGTAGTTAAGTACGTTGACCTTGCGGAGAAGGCAAATTCACTCCTGATTCCTGCCATGGATGGCTCCAGCGGAAATATTGAGAAAGCCAATACTGAAATAAGGGCGCTTGAAAAGCAGGCCGATGAGACCACCATGTCGCTCAAGCACGAAATTACGAACGGAGCCATCAGTTCGACGCTGATGAACAGCCTTTTCACCCTTGTGGAAAATTGTGACACCCTTCTGGATCTTTCCTATTTCGCAATCAGGGAGATGAAGCGAATGATGGCACCATTCGGAGGGTTCAAGGAATCTGAGAGATCCTTCATCTTCCGGGAGTATGGTAAATTTGCGCGTATGCTTGACATAAATCAGGATGCGCTCAAATCCCTCAGAAACATGCTAATTTCCGAAAGCACGGAGCAGATGAGAGTCTACCGGAGGCAGATAGAGGATAAGGAGGAGCGGGTGGACGAACTTAAGGATGAGATAATCGACGAGCTTTACAGAAACTCAGCCAGCATCGGTTACCTCACCTTTTCGCATCTGACTGATATGGTCCACAAGATAGACGACCTTCTCGATGACTGTGAGGACATAGCCGACACGGTGTTCACCATTATAACTTCGCTGACCAAATGACAGAACTGGGAATACTGATCCTGGCCGTCACGTTTCTGCTCACAGCACTGGTATCGGGAAACAATCTCTCGGCCGCAGTCGGTACGCTGGTGGGTTCAAGAACTGTATCAAGGCTCACCGGTGAAATAATCGGCGTGCTAGGATTCATATCAGGGCTTATACTGCAGGGGGGCCTGATGACAAAGGCTGCAGACTCCCTCATGCCCAGAACTCCGGATCTTATCATATATGTCATGGGGGTTTCACTGATCATATTTGCCATAGCCACGTTCATGAGATCTCCGCTATCGCTTTCAATGGCCATTGTAGGCGCTGCGATTGGAGTATCCGTGAGAGTAGGATTCTCCATTGATAACTCCTATATCCTGTTCCTCGTCCTTGTGTGGCTAATTTCTCCGGTATTTCTTATGGTTCTCTCCGGTGTAATACTGAGAGTTATGCATGCAGTCGACTTCAAAAACCCATGGAGAATAACTGCCCTTTCAAGGGTCTTACTGCTCATTACCTCCTTCATAACTGCCTTTGCACTGGGGGCAAATACGCTGGGGCTTGTAGGTGCTGTCTCGGGGTACGGGACATACACCATACCTGTGATGGTCGTGGCAATTGCAGGAGGTGGCCTTCTGCTTGCGAACGGAACCATCAAGAGAGTGGGAGAGGAGATGTTTTCCATGAGGTATTCTAATGCCCTGGTTTCTCAGGTTCTTTCGGCCCTAGCAGTTGAATTTGGAACGCTCTTTGGCATACCGCTCTCCAGCACGCAGACCCTAACATCGAGCGTTCTGGGCAGTGGTTTATCTTATCGGTACAAGGCTCTCTACCTGAGACCTTTTTTGGTGGTTGCTGCCACATGGGTAATTTCTCCGCTGCTTGGATTCACGCTTGGTCTTGCATACTGAAAAACACAATGATCGCGCAAAGTTGCCTGAAATCCTTCTAATAGTATGTCAATACTTCTTTTTCTTGTATTTTATGAATCCTTTTTTCCTTAAATCTCTCACGACATTTTCGCTCACGCTGAAGCCGAAGAAGAATTTCATGAACCCAAGTGTCACTGCCCCAATGAGCAACATATAGGTTCCCCAGGTGATCAGTATACTCAGGTGAATATAATGTATCATGAGCGTCACTACCACAACAAGCGGCAACACAAGCTCCAGGAAAAATTTAGCCCACGCAGCAGGGGTTATATTTTCCTTAGTTTCCATATTCCTGAGCTTCCAGTGCTGCTCAAGCTGTCGCTTGACCCTATCCTTTTCTGGATCAACGGTGGACGCACTCTGCCCTTCAGGTTTATTCATATTCAATGTGGGTCTTACATCATGCTATTATATAGATTTTGAGACCATATGGACTTTTATTGAGGCAATCTGTTGGGGAATGGCTGGACTATCCACAGTGAGGGCAATAGCCTCGGATAGGTGGATAACTGATTACATTTCCATGGCATGAACGGATCACGATCCGGGGGAACAGAGGAGGTTGTTAAGAAAAGGTTAAAGAGGCATCAATTCATTGAGGCATATAAAACGGTATCGCTCTTAACATAGGCGGGGCAAATTAATTATGGAACTGCCTTAAATTATGAAGGTCATGCCCATGCAGGCATCATTCGGCATGCCCAACAGGTTGTTCAGGGACTCCTCAGATTATTCATTGGAAAACCTGGTAAATCATCACTTTTGCATGTATTAAAGGAGGTGATAGGGTAGGGCACTGCAGACCATTTTTTATATCTGCTCCTGTTATATGGGGAGACCAGGTGCCACTGTAGCTCAGCTGGCAGAGCAACTGATTTGTAATCAGTAGGTCGGGGGATCGAAACCCTCCAGTGGCTTTATTTGAGTCAGTACATACACCCTAGGAGAACTAATTTCAAAAGCGTGTTGAACGGTAACCTATATCCAGTGTTTGGGCGTTAAATCCACCGGTTCAATTTTCAGCACAGGGGAACCAGCCTGACACCGGCAGGATGCCCGGATTAAGCGGAATGGAAAAACTTGCCACTCAGAAGCACGGCCGCGGTCAAGACGATAACTTCAAAGCTGGACCTTTAAATGAAACAGTTCTCAGACACCATTCAAGAACCAGTGGCCAAAGGCCTTCCGTGAAATTCTCGAACCCTTGCTGTGCGAAAAGATTCCGCACGAAGAGATCAGCTTAGGCTTACTGCTGCGTTCGTATTAGAGGCCCCAGCCAGGGTATGCAACCCCGTTCTGAGCCATGTGCACTCTCTCGTGCTCCTCTATCTCCATTGGATCAGATGTCCTGAACTTATGGTCTTTGCAGTGATAGACAGTCGTTTTCTGCTCCTCCAGGTACTTCTTTTCCCAGAATCCGGCAGCTTTCTTTCCGTGCTTATCAAGATGGGTCTCTATTATGGCAGGGTCATGGGAATGGAACTTATGTTCATCACAATGATAGACATGCCTTCCAATCACGGTATCGTATTCCTTTCTCCATTCTGACATGATAGATACAATGTATTAAGGTGTAAATAATAGTTGCTATGGAAAAAAACCTGCTAAAGTCTACAAGTTTACGGGGCTGGAGGAGCGATATGGACTTTGGGCTCTATTTCCTATAAACACAGCTTCCACCTACCAGATTGTCACCCTCTTCCAGTTCCAGGCAGTTCCGTTCACGGAGGAAGACCCTTTGAATGCATCTACAAAGGCAGGATGATTGTATACGGGAATCTCTGCCCTGAACTTTGCTGGTGAATGGGGATCCACTGTCACAAGCATCCTGAGGTACTGCTCTTTCAGGCTGGACTTCCACACCTGAGCCCAAGAGATAAAAAACCTCTGTTCTGCCGTGAACCCTTCGACAATGGTTCTGAGCCCAGGGTTCCTGGAAAGTCTTCTCTGAAGAGCCTCGAATGCAATGCTCACACCTCCAAAGTCAGCTATGTTCTCTCCCAGAGTCAACTCCCCATTGACATGCAACCCCGGAAGTACTTCAAGGGCAGAGTATTGTGCTACAATCTGGGACGAAAGGTCCCTGAAATTTTTTGCATCCACAGGAGTCCACCAGTCATTGAGGTTTCCATTTTCATCGTACTTGCGGCCCTGATCGTCATATCCATGCGTAATTTCATGTGATATCACAGCTCCAATGGCCCCATAATTGACTGCAACGTCTCCCCTGACGTCAAAGAATGGTGGCTGCAGTATGCCGGCGGGAAATACGATCTCATTTTCCTGGGGTGAGAAATATGCGTTTACCCTAGAAGGCGTCATGTACCACTCGTCCCTGTCAACGGGCTTTCCCACTCTCGAGATCTGTCTCCTCATTTCAAACTCAAGCGATCTGGAAACATTGCCTGCGTAATCAGAACGGTCAATCTTGATCGATGAATAATCCCTGAATTTCTCGGGATGGCCTATCTTTGCCCTGAAACGGCTGAACTTGGCCATTGCCCTCTGCCTGGTTTCATTGCTCATCCACGTTAGCGATTTCAGCCTTTCAAGGAAGACGTCCCTGATGTCGTCAACGACAGTGCCCATCTCCCTTCTGGCATCAGGGCCGAAATATCTCTCGACATACAGCTTTCCCAAGGCCTCCCCAAGGCATATATCTATGGTTTTTACAGCCCTCCTCCAGCGCGGTTCCTGTTCCTCCCTACCCATCAACTTTCTGCTGAAGAAATCGAAGTTCTCATCCTCCGCCTCTGCGAATAGATATGGGGCAAAGGCGCAGATAACCTTCCACTTGAGGTAACTCCTGATGTCGTCCGAGGTAAAGCGGGAAAGTACCCCGTCGAGCGCTGAAAGATACTCCGGCTGTCCTGCCACGATATAATCCACTCCGGAGATGCCGATCTTACCGAGATACCTGTTCAAAAGAAGGCCAGGGAAACGGTTTTCGAGATCCCGGATCTCCACCCTGTTGTAGTTCCTTTCAGCATCCCTCAGATCAGTTCTGCTGCGGCTGACCTCAGCCATTGCAGTCTCAAGTGCAAGGATTCTGCCGGGGACTTTTTCTGGAGTCTGCATATCATGCCCCAACATTGTAAACATCCTCGAGATATGGGGAACATAGGCTTCTCTGATATCTGAAAACGATGACTCAATGTAATAATCACGGTCAGGCAGCGATAGTCCACCCTGCTCAACTCTGAGGGCATAAACAGCGCTGTTCTTCTCGTCAGGTTCAGACGCGATCTGGAAGAAGGGAAATATGCCCATTAGATGGAGGTTTGCAACGACATCTATTAGCCCGGCCCGGTCAGTCCATTCAGCAACCGCTTTCAAAACCGGTTCCAGCGGAGTGAATCCCAATGAGCTTATCCTTTCCATGTCCATAGCGGAACCATAGAAATCTCCAAGCTGGGTGCTGATCTGGTCCGTGGAAACTTCACTGTGCAGGCAGGACTCCAAAATTCCATGCAGCGATTCCATGTTCCTTTCCGTCAGTTCTTCGAAGGTCCCCCAGCTTACCTTATCAGACGGTATGGGATGAGTCTTGACCCATGTACCAAACGCATATGATGCGAAGTCCTTCAGCGGGTCTTTAGAGATATCCATATGCACTGATGAGAAACCCGGGAGATCCCTTGAGGCGTTTTCCCGTGCGCCTTCTCCGCCTGTTAACTTCTTCTCTGAGTTCACGGCCACTCCAATTGAGACATTAGATTATAACCTTCACCAGTTCCGGGGATTAAATTGAACGGCTGGATGCCCCAACCACTCATGCCTAGGGTAAATGTTTTATAGAACGCCTGACAATATTGCCTTATGATGGTCAGGGAGATGAAAATGTTCCACTGGCTGGAAACAAAGCTTCCAACCACCAGATATGACCTGGCTTCCAGCGGCATGCCTTCTCAGGGAAGAAATGCGATGTACGGCCTTTTACCTGAGAGTGGGGACCCACTTGACTACGAAGAAACGCTTGCTCAGTTTACCAGAGTTCTGTCCGGGATTTACGGAGTGAAGGAAAGCCAGATCATTCCCGTCAACGGTGGAACAGAAGCCATACTTATTGCCACCTGGTTCCTGGGTAGCAGGTGTAGAAGGCTGCTAGTACCTGTACCGGAATATGAACCGATGCTGGAGGTCCCCAGATACCTTGGACTGAACGTAATGGAATATCCAGGAAATGTCCTGAACATAGGTGTGGGAGAAGGGGATGGTGTCATGCTGACTTCTCCCAACAACCCATCAGGCATGATCCTGTACAATGAGGATTTGCAGCATAAATTGGGGGAGCGCTCCGGCACTTACGCTTACATATCGGAAACATATAGCGACTTCATTTCCATAGACAGGGCAGAGACCATATTTCGGCCCGGTAAGAAAATGATATGCTCCAACACTCTGACCAAATTTTACGGGATGTCACCTCTGAGGCTGGGCTGGATGTTTACGGATGAGGAAAACATTGAATTGCTGCAGCAGATCAAAAACTGCATTTCCCCTGACGTTTCCATATTTTCCCTCAGCGCTGCCGTGAGGGTTCTTAGGGACCGTGAACATTATGCGGAGACGTGCAGGAAAAGGATTTCAGAGAACAGGAAGATTCTCAAGGATTTCTTGTACGAAACCGGTATAGGCCAGCATGAAGCCGCAATGAATTCCTCTTCTGTGTTCATGGGATATGGCGGTTCTGAGAATTCCACTGAATTCTGCGCAAGGATGGTAAAGGAGACGGGAGTGCTTACAATGCCCGGTGAGTATTTCGGCGTGGACAGGCACTTCAGGCTTGGCTATACTTCCTCCCCAAAGACATTCAGCGAGGGACTGGAGAGGATCAGGGAATTCACTGGCAGGCAATCAATCAAGCTCAGCCTGTGGTTGGGGTGGTGATCCGGGATGTCAATGCTGCGTGGCACATCAATTCATCCTATGTTCTGCTGTATGCAGCCTGAAAAGTTTTAATCAGTCCGCATGATTGGGTCAGGAACTGATTGAACGCTCATAAACCATCGGGCCTTGACATCCTGGTCACAGGGGGTGCAGGATTCATCGGCTCCAACGTCGTCGATTTCCTCCTTAATGACAACAGGGTTACTGTGGTCGACAATCTCAGGAACGTGGATGAGAGATTCATAAGGAAATTCATGGGTAACAGGAACTTCAAATTCCTGAAGGTGGATATAACAGACAGAGAAGCAATTGCATCGATCCCTGGACATGATCTGGTGGTTCATCTCGCAGCAAATTCTGACGTCCGGGGAGGCTCAGAGGATCCGGTCACCGACTTCAGGATTAACTCTGAGGGCACGGTGAACATTCTGGAGTACATGAGAAAGCGGGGAGTGCCCAGGATAATGTTCGCCTCCAGCTCCACGGTCTATGGGGAGGCAAAGACGATTCCCACACCAGAAACCTACGGACCGTATCTGCCCATCTCCACCTATGGGGCTTCTAAGATGGCTGCCGAGGGTTTCATATCTGCTTACTCCCACTATTACGGCCTCACGGGATTGATTTTCAGGTTTGCAAACATTGTCGGCACCAATTCAACACATGGAGTCATATTCGATTTCATCAACAAGCTGAAGAAAAATCACAGTGAACTTGAGATCCTAGGGGACGGTACGCAGCGGAAGTCTTACCTCCATGTAAACGACTGCGTTGGAGCTATGTTCCACGTAAATGCCATATCAAAGCAGACGGATATATACAATCTGGGTAACACATCCATGACCTCTGTCAGGAGGATAGCAGAATACGTCACGACTGGCCTCAAACTTGGGAACGTGAACTTCAGGTTTGCCGGAGGGATTGACGGCCGCGGGTGGAAGGGGGACGTTAAAGTTGCACAGCTAGGCATCGAAAAGCTCTCAGCCGCGGGCTGGAAGAACCGGTATTCAAGTGACGAGGCAGTTGAGGTGGCTGTAACGGAAGCAATTAGCCAGATAGGGGCTCTTTGAAGATCAGGGTAACGACTAATGCTCCAGCCCAAAGCGGGACATCCTCTATTTAAATAAAATTAGAAACATTAATATATCGATATCTACTTTAGAGTTAGATAAATATGGCGAAATTCAAGTTTGCGTGTGAGGACATAGGGATGAAATGCGATTTCCACGCCTCCGAAAAGACCAAGGAAGCCCTTTTGGGTAAGATTGTGGAGCATGCGAAAACCGCACATGACATAAAGGAGATTACACCGGACCTCCAGAAGAAGGTCGATGGAGCAATAAAGAAGTCTCTCTTCTAAGTATTACCATAATTCCCCATTTATTATTTTTAGAGTCCTGTCGTGCACAGTCTGCGCCTGCTCGATAAATAATTTGATCTTTATCTTCTCCTGTTCCACGCGCACCTTATCTTTCATGGACTTCAGGTTTATGAGCACATTGAAAAGTGCCCCTTTTATTGCACCCATCCCAAAAAGAGTTGCACAAGCAGCATCAGTTATAGCGTTCCTGTTGCCGTACTTGACCAGTTTTTCGGCCAGTTCTATGGTCTCGTACGACGCTCTAGCTATGTTCCAGGGGGACTCAATGTTGCGGTTTAGAGCACGTTCCATTGCAGCATCCCTGGTCCTGATCTCTTCCTCCGTATTCTTTGGCATTTTCCAAACTGCTGCGAGTTGGGAAAAGGCCTCCTCATCTTCAATGGAGTATCTGCTTAACGTAGAAAGTATTTTTCTGCTTCTCTCAGCGATGTGTGTCATCTCCTCCTGATACTCGATGTATTTCTTCTTGCCCACAGTCAGTGAAGCGACCATTGAATCGAGGGCAGCAGCTATCGCACCCACATGCGCAGAGGCCGATCCTCCGCCGGGAGTTGGAGAAGCGCTCGCAAGCCTTTCCATAAAGTCATCTTCGGTCCCACGCGTTCCCACAAAAAGCTTGTTTTCCAGAATCTGATCGCTGGAGAATCCATTGAGCCTGAGGTAAAATTTCCCGGTTTCCTCCATTGCTTCCATGGGAACCAGCCCCACGATCTCTGATTCGAAGGGGACAAGTCCATACCGGGAAGCCTCAAGAGAGACCATCTCGAAGGCACGGTATATTGGAGTCTTCCTGTAGTTGGTAAGGTTCATTGAGATCTGGACGCATTTCTTGTCCTCAAGAAAGAACGCCAGGGCCTTGACAAAGGTTAGTCCCCCGTCCCTGGCCCTAAGTGCCTTTGCAATTTTCTTGCCTATGGCCAGATCCTGTGTATTCAGGTTCACATTGTAGGCTATGAGAAAGTCCCTGGAGCCTATAATGGAAGCTCCCTGGCGACCCAGTGAAGCAGGTCCATAATCAGGTTTCCACTGTGGTGCAGTAATGCTTTCTCGCAACTGTTCAAACTGAAAATTCTTGTTGCGTATGTCTTCCAGGTTCTTTCTTGAGCCTGAAACCGCGGCTTCACCATACATGTAGACGGGTACACCCAACTCCTCGCCCACTCTTTTTCCAAGTCTGTGTGCAAGCGCCGAGCACTCCTCCAGTGTGCTGCCTGATAGCGGAATGAACGGTATTACGTCTGCAGATCCAAATCTCGGGTGTTCACCAGTGTGCCTTGTCATGTCAATCAGGTCCGTTGCAGTTTTGATTCCAGCGAATGCAGCTTCCACTGCAGAATCGGGAGGAGCCGCAAAGGACACCACGGATCGGTTATGGCTCGCGTCCATCTCCACGTTCAGAATCCTGACCTGACTTACGGATGCAATGCTCTGGACTATGCTGTCAACGATGCTTCTGTCGCGCCCGTTGCTGAAATTGGGAACGCACTCCACCAGTTTCATATTCACTGATTCTGTGTGGCGTAATAATCTTACTCCATAATGCTGAAGCCCCAAATGAGAGCATGAGCCCAAACAGTAATATCTCCCAATCAATTATTAAATAACCATGGGCTATCGCGGTGAAAGCAGAAAGTGCTTATCGCTGCAAACGTGATACAATGACCGAAGCTGGAAATCAGGGACTACAGAAAGGAAACAGGCTTACCAGAACAACGCTATTCAACGCAGAGGGCGAGAAACTATCTTCCAAACCCAGGCTGGTGGGCGGCATATCCACACGTATACTAAACTTTACCATGGGAGGTTTCCCGTGGGCCATGGATTATTATAGGAAAATGACTGGAAACTTCTTCAACCCCCAGCAGTTCAACCTCACAAAGGAAAACAAGGACTATGCATCTCTCTCCGACGTCGAGAGAAAAGTGTACGAGAGGACCATACTTTCTTCAATGATCCTTGAGAGCATTCTCCAGTCGAATTTACACGATATAGCACCTTATTTTTCATCTCCGGATATCGCAGCCGTAATGGCCACAATGGAATATCAGCTTGTTGAGCACTGTGATACCTATTCCCAGATTATTAACAGTGCGGTTCCTGAAAGTCGCAGGGAATCTGTCTCAGAGTCATGGAGATCTGTTGACCAGATCAAGCAGAAAAGCGCTCTTTATGTCGAACAACTGGGCAAGTTCCAGAAAGACCAGCAGCTGTGGGAAATGTACAGGAACCTTTTGATCTCAGCCACGATATCCGGCACAACTGTACCAACAGAATTCACCGTAATATATGCACTTGCAAGACACTCCAAGGTTGTGGGGACCTCCAACGCCCTCAAGTTCATTCAGAGGGATCTGTTCGTCCAATCGGAATTTCTGCAGAGCCTGATAAAGGCCCTCGTAATAGAAAACCAACCTCTTGGTACTCCAGAAGCGAAGAAAGAATCAGTGGAACTGGTAAGAGAACTAGTAAAGGTGGAAACGGACTTTATCCACTACGTTTCCGAAGCAATGATTCCTGGGCTCTCCGAAGTCATGATTACCCGGTTCTCACAGTCCCTGTGCAACAGGATAAGCAAGACGTGTGCCCTTGACACAATATTCCCGGGGATAACCATGAGCCCCATCCCCTGGTTTGACACATTCACCGAGGTAAGGAAGTAATTCCTTTACAGCTTATTCTGAAAAGATCCGCTTTTTTAGACATCGTACGTTGTTTTTATGTCCTATTTGTTGGGACTTGCTAAATATTCCTTATATACCAGATAGAATTGTTACTTCCCATGATCAAATATTTTTACCATGATTGTTACTATGGCCCTTACCATACCTTGAATATCCCCGCTAAAACCCGGGTTCAAAAAAACCTAATCACTGAAATAGAAGATGATGGGGTTACGCTCGCCTGGAGGGATTAGACAATGATCAGAGAAATAACCAAACGCAATGGAAACATAGTACCATTCCAGAAAAGGAAGATTACAGAGGCCATATTCAAGGCGATGCTTGCCGTGAAGAATGGCAACCTTGAGGACGCAGAACAGATATGTGAAATATGCATTAACAAACTCGAGGCCTTTGGGACAAGGCCCAGTGTAGAGCAGGTTCAGGATCTCGTCATAGACACTCTTATGAACGAAACGCTCGGGGGCAAAAGCTTCAACGACGTCGCAGAAGCCTATATTCTCTATAGGGACAACAGGAAGAGGATAAGGGAGGAGAAGCGCAGAATCGAGGAAACGCTCCAGTCCTCAGGTTCTGGTAACCAGAGATATATGATGGAAGAGAAACCTCCAATAGAACTGAGGCTCCGGCCTTCCACCGTAACTAACAGGCACGGGCAGCGCGTTCCCATCGACATAACCAAGATCAGGAAAGTGGTTGAGAAAGCCTGCCAGAACCTTGAAGGAGTCGATCCAGTGGAACTTGAACTGGACTCCCAGCTGCATTTCTACGAGGGAATATCTACCCGCGCCATTCAGGAAACACTTATCAGGGTTGCGAATGAGAAGACTTCAACCAAGCAGCCAAACTGGACTTATGCTGCGGCCAGGCTGTTGCTTCATGATCTTTATCAGGAGGCCGGAAAGTCCAGGCATTATTCTGACAGGGAATACGGCAGCTACCACGACCTGGTGAAGAGACTGGTGGAAATAGGCCGCATGGATGGAGCACTACTGAAAGAATATTCACCTCCAGACATGGAGGAGCTGGGCTCATATATCAGGCCGGAGAGAGATCTTCTGCTTAACTATCCGGGTCTCAAACACCTGAGTGACAGATACGCGATCAGGGGGCCAGACAATGAGGTGATGGAGCTTCCCCAGGAAGTCTTCATGGGCATAGCAGCGTATCTTGCACTTGCAGAGAAACCGGAGGAGCGGATTTCTTGGGCCAAGAAGTTTTATGATGTGCTTTCAAACCTGATGATCACAATGGCAACACCCACCTTCGCAAATGCAAGAAAACCAGGAGGTCAGCTGAGTTCGTGCTTCATCGACACTCCTGAGGACTCGCTTCAAGGAATATTTGATGGCATTACGACCTTCGCAAAGGTATCCCAGAACGGAGGGGGCATGGGCGTATATATCGGCAAGTTAAGGGCACTTGGCAGCACCATCAGGGGTTACAAGGGAGCCGGAAGCGGAATAGTGCCGTGGGTGAGACTGTTCAATGATACAGCCGTCTCAGTGAACCAGCTGGGCCAGAGAGCCGGAGCCGCAAGCATATGGCTTGACATCTGGCACAGGGACATTCTGGATTTCCTGGATCTTAAAACGAACAACGGAGATGACCGGAGAAAGGCGCACGACATATTTCCGGGGATATGTATTCCTGACATATTCTACGAGACCATGGAAAAGGGGGACACCTGGTACCTGTTCGATCCCAACGAGGTTCGCCTGAAGAAGGGATGGTCACTGGAAGACCACTGGGGCGAAGAATTCACCAAGAAATACATGGAATGCGTGCAGGACCCCGCCATAGAGAAGAAAGAGGTTGATTCTCTTGAACTCATGGGACTCGTGTTGAAGAGCCTCTATGAGACAGGGGGCCCGTTTATATTCAACAGGGACACGGTTAACCGGGCAAACCCAAACAGTCACGCAGGCGTGATATACTCCTCCAATCTGTGTACGGAGATCTGCCAGAACCAGTCTCCCACCACCAAAATATCAGAGACTATTGAGGAGGACAGAATCACTCGCCGGTACAGGGCCGGTGATCTGGTTGTCTGCAATCTCTCGTCAATAAACCTTGGCAGAACGGATACTTTTGAGAAACTTGCGAAGGTCATCCCCGTTCAGGTCAGGATGCTTGATGATGTGATAATCATGAATAACCTGCCTCTTGAGCAGGCAAAGAGGACAAACCAGAGGTACAGGGCAATAGGGATTGGCATATCAGGCTATCATCAGCATCTGGTAAAGAAGGGGATTGACTGGGAGTCAGAGGAGCATGTGGAATACGCTGACAAGCTGTTTGAGGAGATCAATTACCTTGCAATAGAGACTAGCATGGAACTGGCAAGGGAAAGAGGGGCATACCCACTGTTCAAGGGCAGTGACTGGGACACAGGAAGTTACTTCAAGAAGCGCGACTACAACAGCCAGAGGTGGAAAGACCTCGCAGCAAAGGTACATGAGAGAGGAATCAGGAATGGATACCTGATGGCCATTGCACCAACCGGGTCTACATCAGTCATAGCGGGCTCAACCGCTGGCATTGACCCGATTTTCAAGCCTGTCTTTACCGAGGAGAAAAAGGGGTTTGTGATAAGGCAGGTAGCTCCGGAACTGACGGAGAATAATATTTCCCTGTACAAGGGAGCCCACAAAATCGACCAGATGTGGAGTATTAGGGCCGCGGCCGCCAGACAGAGGCACCTGGATCAGTCACAGTCAATGAATCTCTATGCCACGGCTGATATGGATGAGCAGAAGTTCCTGGAGTTGTATCATGCTGCGTGGAAGCTTGGCGTCAAGACCATCTACTACTTCAGGAACTACACCATTGAAGAGGAGAAGGAAGAACCTGCGTGCGAGGCATGCCAGGCGTGAGGCGATGAGTATGGAAGTCAAGAAACTGTTCAATCCGGAAGGCACAAGGGATCTTTCCTTGCAGCGTATGGTGGGAGGCCCTTCCACTAACCTCCTTGAATTCAACCACTGCAAATATGCATGGGCTGAACCTCTATATAAGAAGATGCGCAGCTTCTTCTGGATCCCCGATGAGATCCCCCTGGGAGAGGACAAAAAGCAGTATCCCACCCTGACTCCGTACGAGCAGGAAGCATACAAGAAAGTCCTGTCCTTCCTGATCTTTCTGGACAGCATACAGATTGACAATCTCGGGGCAATAGCATCATATATCACGGCACCGGAAGTTACTGCATGCCTGAAGGCGCAGGCATTCTTCGAGACCATTCACGCGCAGAGCTACGACTACCTGCTCACTTCAGTGGTAGATCAGGTCACAAGAGACGCTGTCTACTCCATGTGGAAGGACGACGAGATACTCGCAAAGAGAAACAGGTTCATAACTGATCTCTACGAGGAGTTCATCAACAGGCCAAACGACGTGAACTTCGTCTATTCCTGCATGGCTGACTACCTCTTGGAGGGAATTTATTTTTACAGCGGCTTTGCGTTCTTCTATGCCCTGGGAAGACAGGATAAAATGGGCGGCACTGTTAGCATGATCAGGCTTATACAGAGAGACGAGAATACACACCTTGCCCTGTTCACCAACATCATTAATGCGCTTCGGGACGAGAACCCGGGATGGTTCACGCCTGAAATGAACCGGGACCTTCTGGACATGGTCAGGACTGCTACAACGCATGAGATTCAGTGGGGGCAGTACGTCACCAGGAATCAGATTCTGGGACTGAACGACACACTCATCGATAAGTACATAAAATATCTGGCAAACAGCAGGTGCGAAGCAATCGGCCTTCCCAAGCCTTACCCTGAGGTTTCGGCTCATCCCATGCAGTGGGTGGACTCGTTTGCTTCAATGAACTCCACAAAGACAGACTTTTTTGAAAGGAAGGTGACCAACTACCAGAAGCTGGGGGGGATCATGAACCTCAACAGACTCAAGCCACCAGGCAAGAACTGAAGCAGTGAAGTTCACCGGGGGCCAATATTCACTTCTGGCAAACCATAGCGGAAGCCAGAGACAGCAGCGGAGCCAGTAAATCAGCCATTAGGCAAAACTTTAGTATTCCCGGACCTATACATACTTGTCAATGGCAGAATACGTTATCAAGAGAGACGGAAGCAAACAGGCATTTGACCGGGAAAGAATCACCACGGCCATCTACAAGGCCATGCTCTCCGTGAAGCATGGTTCTATGGAGGCAGCCGAGAAGATCACTGACATGGTTGTATCAGACACCAACGCCACTAAGAAAAAGCAGGTAAACATAGAGGAAATCCAGGACAGTGTAGAGCAGGCCCTGATGAAGGCAATCATCGACGGCGAAAACTACTCTGATGTGGCAAGGGCATACATTCTATACAGGGATAGAAGGAAGACCATAAGGCAGGAGAAGTTGAGGATGGGAGTACAGGATGACCTCAAACTATCCCTCAACTCAGTGAAAGTGCTGGAATCCAGATATCTCCTGAAGGACCAAAACGGAAGGGTGATTGAGACTCCCAGCCAGATGCTGCACAGGGTGGCACGGACGGTAGCGCTCATTGAAGGCATTTACGAATACAGGCAGAAAGGCACAGGCGATTTCAGGAAGAAGAATGTGCACCCCATGTCCCAGATGGAACTTAGCATGCTCAGGAGGGCCTTCACCTATCTGAAGGAAGAGGGCACAATAGATGGCGACTTTCAGGATGTTCTGGATTTTATAAGCACGGAAAGCAAATCTGTCAGGGACTATATGGAAAAATTCGAAAACCTGATGAGGGATCTGAAGTTCATACCGAACTCTCCCACACTCATGAACGCAGGGACTTCCATAGGACAGCTTTCTGCTTGCTTTGTCCTCCCTGTGGAAGACAGCATTGATTCCATCTTCAACGCACTGAAGGATACAGCCATAATCCACAAATCCGGCGGCGGAACGGGTTTTTCATTCTCAAGGCTAAGGCCAAAGGAGGATATCGTTGGTTCCACAAGCGGTGTTGCATCAGGACCTCTTTCTTTCATGACCATATTCGACACAACGACGGATGTAATCAAGCAGGGAGGCAAGAGGAGAGGGGCCAACATGGGCATACTTCGATACGATCATCCTGACATAATGGACTTCATCCTGAGCAAGGACTCAGCAAACACGAAACTCAAGAATTTCAATATTTCTGTGGCTCTGGATGCAGATTTCTTCTCCAGGCTCGATTCAGATGATTATGTTGACCTGAAGAATCCAAGAGACGGGCGCGTGATGAAGCGGATCAGGGCGATGGCCATATGGGAGTCCATAATCAACCAGGCCTGGAAGACCGGCGATCCCGGACTGATTTTTGTGGACAAGATGAATGAGAAGAATACCGTTCCTCATCTGGGCCAGATAGAGGCGACAAACCCATGCGGAGAGCAGCCGCTGCTGCCGCATGAATCATGCAACCTGGGCTCCGTCAACCTGGCAAAATTCGTCTCGAACCAGAAGATAGATTTCGACTCTCTGGAGGAAACAATAAGGCTGTCCACCAGGTTCCTGGATGACGTCATCGATGCAAACAATTTTCCAATAGACGAGATCAGAAAGGTAACCAGGACAACCAGGAAAATCGGCCTGGGATATATGGGATTCGCGGACATGCTTGCGCAGCTTGGCATCAGCTACCAGAGCAGGGAAGCTCTGGAAACTGCTGAAAAAGTAATGAAATTCCTGAACGAGACTTCACACAACGAATCTTCCAGGCTTGCGAAGGAAAGAGGCAATTTCCCCGGATGGCACGGTTCACTGTGGGAAAGGCAGGGGCTGATGATGAGAAACTCCACCACGACGACCATCGCCCCGACCGGCACCATATCCATAATAGCAGACTGCTCCTCATCCATAGAACCGTTTTATGCGCTGGCATACGTCAGGCATGTTCTTGACGGCCAGGAACTTCTGGAAGTGAACAGGGAGCTGGAGAAGGAGTTGAAGAAGAGGTCTCTTTACTCAGACGAGCTAGTGAGAGCCATTGCAGAAAAAGGCAATCTCGCGGACCTGGATCTCCCTGAGGACATGAAGAGAGTTTACGTAACTGCACACGAGATAGAACCTCAATGGCATGTGATGATGCAGGCCACATTCCAGAGGTTCTGTGACTCAGGAGTTTCCAAGACCATCAACCTTCCCGAGGATGCCGCGGTCAAGGACATCGAGGATGCTTACAGGATGGCATGGGATCTGAATTGCAAGGGGATCACCGTTTACAGGGACAAGAGTAAGGGAGTCCAGGTTCTGACCACAGGCAACGGATCGTCCGCCAAGAGGGAGCAGTCCAATGATGCAGTTATAAAACTTGTCCTGAACACGGGATCAGACAACATGGTCAAACTTGACTCGACGTTCGATCCGGCATGCCCGGATGGTAAGTGCACGCTATAGTATGGATTGCCTAGTTCCTTTTTTTTAACATTTTCATTATTTTTATATATTCATTGATTTTACGGTATGTATGGGAAGAGCATCAACCGGAGCAAAATCCGGGCTTGTTGCGGGACTTGTCTGGGGAATAATCTCAGCGATTTTCACCGCCGTGGCCCTAATTGCCCTCAAGCAGGACATAATAAACGCACTGAACTCCTATATATCTGGAAATTCAGCAGCTCAGCAGGTGGGACTGACTGCAAACGACCTCTATAATACTGTGCTCGTAATTGGGCCAGTGGCAGACATCATAGTCGGGCTGATAGTTGGAATGATACTTGGAGCCATATATGGATGGGGAGTCAACAAGATACCCGGTGAGAATTACAAGGTCAAAGGAGTGGTCTTCGGCATTATTCTGTGGCTCATCAGTGCTGCCTTCAGCGCACTGTCTGTTGGAGAATATGGCATCCTTTACACCGTATTCAACTTGGCAGGAGCTTTCGTTGGCGCCATTGTTTACGGATACCTGCTGGGCACTTTCTATGAAAAGTGGTCAAAGGAACCCGTACAGTCACAGACTCAGGTCAGCCAGTGAGATTTAAAGCATTCTGCACCCTCTGAGGCAGAAAGGTGGCCCTGGCCGGGAGAGGCCTCGCCACCCATGCATTTTGAAGAGATTGTTTTTCCTGTTATTCACAGAGTACCTAAGACAATTGACAGCACCATCCCTCTAGAAAACTCCTGTGCTACGGTAAAATACACTTAACTCTCATAATTTGGCTTACAAATACATCATCCTGCCCTTTGGAATGAACCCATTTATGCGGGTAAGAATAGTTCGTGGGGGTGAGGGGAAAGCATACGTGGACAGTTCGGGCGATGGCACTTTTAATATATTGTGCCGGTATTGCACTTGACTCTGCAGAGGTTGTCGAGCTTGGTCAAAGGCGCCAGATTGAGGGTCTGGTTCCGTAGGGATGCGAGGGTTCAAATCCCTCCCTCTGCACTTTTCCTATTCCAAGGGCGCGATATCAGAATGGACTCCAAGGGTTATATCGCAGGTTTCAATACCAGACACGTGAACGTTTACTCGGTCAAACTGCGCATTGCAAGCATTCTTGCTGGAGTGATGATAGCAGTGATCTTCACATTTATTGTAATGGGCGTTGCATCCTATGTATATGGCGATGCCATGTCAACATCATTCATCCTCCTCATACTGGTCTTTGTGCTCTTACTGGACATTTTCCAGTTCCTTGCCGGTCCATATCTTGTGGGGCGGGCATTCAGGACGAGGCGGATAAACGGAGAAGATCCGGGCACCATCTGGATATTGCAGGCCGTGGAGGAGGTATGCCATTATAACAACGAAAAGGTCCCCGCGGTATACATAGCCGAAGTTTCCATACCGAACGCCTTTGCATACGGCACGCCCATATCAGGGAGGAGGCTCGCAGTCACAAGGGGCCTTATACAGATTCTGGACAGGGACGAGGTCAAGGCAGTCATAGCACATGAGATCGGACATTTGAAACATCACGACGTGGCGTTGCTGATGGCCATAGGCATAGTTCCTACGGTGATCTTCTACCTTGGTTACATGCTCCTGTTTTCCGGAGGCAGCAGCAGGAACCAGAATGGATACAACATCCTCGTTGCACTGGCTCTGATGGCTGTGAGCTTCATCTTCAGCCTGATGATTCTGGGAGTGAACCGTATGAGGGAGAGCTGTGCCGATATGAATTCTGAATCCATACCTGGCGGCCCGGAAAAGTTGCAGACTGCACTGGCCAAGATAGTTTCTTCCACTCCTGTTACCGGGATAGGGAGAAGGCGCCCTTCAGGATCCAGCTTCTCCAACATGCTGTTGTTCACAGACCCGTCCAGTGGGGAGAGAAAAAGCCATGAAAGACTGCTAGAGGAGTGGAAGGCCATGAAGATATCCAGGCTTTCAACAATATTCAGCGACCACCCACATCCGGCAAGGAGAATTCAGGCTCTGGAAAGGATAAAGTAAATAGGCGTCCACATTTTCAAAACTACATGTGCATGAATGGAACCCTTCTGGAGATGGCCATGCTAACTGCGTTTCCTGAAACGCTTACGCCTCAGGTTAATGCAAGCATCGCAACCCTGTCTTTCAGGATCTTCAGGCTATGGAGCACATAACGGTTATCTGCCAGCCCTTGAAAAGAAGCCCGATCCGGGTACTGCTGTGAAATATACCGTATGATCACACATTCATTTTCCTTGCTTTTGCAGCTCTTCTTTCACCTGAAGTAAGGCGTCCTGAATCTGACTCCACCGCTTATCAGATTTCTTGATGAGTCATAGCCCGCATCGGCATGCCTTATGACGCCCAGGCCAGGATCGGCATTGAGAACCCTCCTGATCCTCTCTTCAGCATCGTTGGAGCCGTCAGCGACGATGACAAAACCGGCGTGAATGGCATTTCCTATTCCGGTTCCCCCGCCATGATGGAGCGAGACCCAAGATGCGCCAGAAATGGCATTGAGTGCAAAGTTGAGCACAGGCCAGTCAGCAATTGCATCGCTTCCGTCCTTCATGGATTCCGTTTCTCTGTACGGAGATGCCACGGATCCTGTATCGTGATGATCTCTGCCGATGGCAACCGGGGCGGAAACCTTGCCCTGTGCAACAAGGTTATTTATCATCACACCGAGTTCTTCCCTCCTGCCGTACTCAGCATAACAGATCCTTGCAGGAAGACCCTGGAAATGGATCTTCTCGGTCGCGAGTCTTATCCACTTTGTCAGGTGTGCATCGTCGGAAAAGCGCTCAAGGATGGCTCGATCAATGGTGTATATATCCTCCGGATCGCCTGAAAGAGCGACCCATCTGAACGGGCCGGATCCAATGGCAAAAAGATCCCGGATATAGTGCGGAACGTACCCGGGGATGTCAAAAGCGTTCTCAATCCCTCCCTCCCTGGCTCTGGTTCTGAAGTTGTTTCCGTAGTCGAAGGTCTTGCTTCCCCTGTCCCCAAACCACAGAATGGCCTTTGCTTCCTTTACAATGGATCTGTAAACATCAGATATGTATCTTTTTTGATCCGAGACCCTGCGAGACGCAGCTTCCTCCAGGGTATATCCCTCGGGTATGTACCCGATGTTAATGTCATGAGCCGCTGTCTGATCACTTACTATGTCCGGTACAACGTTTCTGTGCATCAGATCATCGTAGACAGTGGCGGCATTGCCCAGAAGTCCAATGGAAAGAGCCTTCCCGCTAATGAGGGCTTCATCCTTCAGCTTTAGCGCCTTTTCCACCGAGTCCGTCCAGGTGTCAAGGTATCCGTCTCTTATTCTCCGATCGATCTTTGACCTGTCAACCTCAACGATGACGGCAACAGCACCATTCATCGTTGCAGCCAGAGGCTGTGCACCTCCCATCTCTCCAAGTCCGGAGGAAAGAAACCATTTTCCAGACAGATCTTCAGATCCAAACTCCTTTCTGGCAATGGCCCATAGCGTCTCGAACGTACCCTGCACTATTCCCTGGGTGCCAATGTATATCCAGCTTCCTGCAGTCATCTGCCCGAACATGGTCAGCCCTCTAGCCTCAAGATCCCAGAATATCTCATCCGTAGCCCATCTTGGAACAATCTGGGCATTTGAGATCAGCACCCGCGGGGCCGATGGTGATGTTCTGAAAATGCCCACGGGTTTCCCCGACTGGACGAGCAGCGTCTCGTCGCTCTCCAGACTCTTCAGGGACTCCACTATCTTATCAAACGCTTCCCAGTTTCTGGCTGCCTTACCCCTTCCCCCATATACTATGAGCCTGTCGGGGTCCATTGCCACCTCCGGATCAAGGTTATTCATAAGAAGCCTCAATGCAGCCTCCTGGGACCATCCTTTGGTGTTAAGCCCGCTCCCACGCGGAGCCCTAATGACCTTCAGCGCCAAGCTATCACCCATGCAACATGGAAACAACCATAATAACGGTTCCACCTGGCATCAGAGACCTCAAGCAGTGGCTAGTTTGGAACAGAACATGGTCTTGTTGCGCGTGTCACCGAAGGATAGTATGTCAATTTCCTTTCCCAGCTCTGAAGATATGAAGTTTATGAATTCCTTCAGCTCATCAGGCAGGCTGTCTTTCCCATCTTTTATGAACTGGCTAATCCTGGCATCGGAAAGGAATCCCCATGGCTTGAAGCTCCTGTAGTTCACCTCTGCTTTCTGGAGGTCGCCTTCATTTCTCGGGAGTTGTTTTGTTTCCTTACCATCAACCTTGTATGAGTATCCAACCTTTATCTCCTCAAAGTTTCCCAGCGTGTCCAGTCTTGTGAGAGCAATGGAATTCACATCGCTTATCATCAGGGTATAGCGGAGAAGCACCAGGTCAAGCCAGCCTACGCGCCTTGGCCTTCCGGTCGTGGTTCCGTACTCGCTTCCCAACGTGCGCAGGCGGTCTGCCTTTTCTCCAGTGATCTCAGTGGGAAATGGACCGGCACCGACACGGGACATGTATGACTTGACTACCCCAATTATTCGATCAACCTTCCTGAGGCTGAGTCCTGATCCAGTGGTAAGAGCCCCGGAGGTTGTGTTTGATGACGTAACATATGGATAGGTTCCGAAGTCGACATCGAGCATGGAACCATGAGATCCCTCGAACAGCAGATTCTTGCCTTGAGAAGCCAGTTCATTCAGGTAGACTTCCGTATCGCTGAGAAATTTTCTCAGGTTCTTTCCCGAGGCGACAAGGCGTGAAGCCATTTCTTTCCTTGCAGACGGAGAGGCAAACTCTGACTTCTCCAGCATGGTTCTTTTCATGGCGTAAATGAGCTCTATCTTATCGCTCACAAGCTCAGGGTCAGCAAGATCAGCCATTCTTAATCCGGTCCTCGCATATTTGTCCTCATAAGTGGGGCCGATTCCCTGAAAGGTGGTGCCTATTTTCATTGCACCCCTGATCTCCTCTTCAGCCTTGTCCAGGTACCTGTGCATTGGGGTTACAACGTGAGCAATGCTGCTGATCTTGAGATTGAGCTTTTTGTTGACTTTTTCGAGATCCCTGATCTCCTCCTCCAACAGGAACGGGTCTATGGTCATTCCGTTTCCGAGGATAACCTCCTTTGATCGCAGTGCCCCAGAGGGAACCAGATGAAACTTGAACTTGCCCTCATCACTTACAACGGTGTGGCCTGCATTGGATCCACCGTTGAACTTTATGACAGCATCAGTCGAGCCGCTCAGGTAATCCACTATCTTCCCTTTTCCCTCATCGCCGAACTGGAGTCCCAGGATGAGAGTTATCATGCGCCAGAACCCCCAGTATAGGGAAACTGAGAAGTCTCCTCCCACAGAGAAATCATCATTTGTTTCTTTTCTCTATGCTCTTGAGGGAAATAATCCTTATTCCGAATAGAGTGAAAACAATATAATCGCTGTTCCACTCGCATTACAGGGCGTCGATTGCCGAGATTATCTCATCCTCGTACTTCACAGGCTCGCTTGCGTGCGTTCCCATGGTCACGCCTGCCATTTCAGACACCCTCAGCATACTCACCGTGGTCTCACTCCCTTGCTGATCCAGTACCACTTTGCATGGCAGCAGAAGGCCAAAATCATGGTCAAGGCCGATAAGTTCTCGTGCAGCGGCAGGGTTGCAAACCTCAAGAATGAAGTAGGGGTTGAATTTCTCAGAGAAGGCACTCTTCATTATTTCCTGAACATCGACAAATGAGAGGATAACGAACCCTCTCTCCTTGAGGAGGTTTCTGAGCTTCGAAAAGGTCTTTTCCGCGTCCATCTGGACTGTTCTCTGGTGCTTGAACATATAAACCTTCAGCCAACCGATGAAGAAAAACCTTGGGAAACGACCGTCACTTTGGCCTGGATATTTCCAGTGCGCTCTTCAGTATGCTTACATGCATGAGAGCCGGGGAACCTGCCATCAGGACGGCAACATATGCCGCCTCAAGGATTTCATCATCAGTGGCTCCATTATCGACCGCCAGTTTGGTATGGTACGTTATGCACCACTCGCAACTGCTGGAGAGGGAAAGTGCAATGGCTATGAGCTCCTTTGTCTTCACCGATAGAGATCCTGGCTTCAGTACGGCCTGGTAGAAGTCCATGAACCCCTTCTGCATATCTGGTTTGACGGAGCCGGAAAACCCCATGGTCTCCATAACCTGATCAAGAACATGTTTCGAATCCATGGCTTCCCTATTTATGTCTGAATAAATCTATTGTCATAGGTGCAAACGAATCCCGGAACGGGACTTGCCTTTCAGTTCCCGTACCATATGCCCTTATAGTCATGAATCTTTGACCTGAGGCCCTCGATACGCGAAAATTCCCGATTATATTCTTTTAGTGCCTCCTGCCTGAGATAAAACCACACAATAAGCGCGATGACAAAGCCGTAGGGAAATATGAAAACAAACAAGAGGAAAAACAGGAAGCCGACAAGGATCGCATTGCCGGCCTTGTCATCCCTTATCTGCATGAGTGCTTTAGAATCAAGTTCAAGGAGTGCCATGTAGATATCTTTTCTGGGCAGGTCTCCATACGACGCATGCAATACGAGGTCGTTCATCTGGGAAAATTTTCCGGATCTCCGACCAGCCAGGCTGTAAGCAAGAGCTCCTGTGGCAAATGCCGCCGACAGCGTGAACAGAAGATATTCACCCGGGGCATGGGCCGTGAAATAATATGTGAACCTCCCGCCCGGTGCGTCGGTAATAAGGATGAGGACTGACCCGTAAAAAACAAGCAGGGCAAGGAAGATTGCGTAAAAAATCCGGCCCGTCCTTTCGCTGGAGAGGATCCTGGAATGCAGGTCCGTGCTGAAGTTGATCAGATCATCGGTCACGTAATCTACCATGAGCCTCGGGATTCAACATTCACTGCCAATGCAAAATACTTTTCTCCAGGTTCAGGCCTTCGAAACTCAATCCACCCCACAACGGACATGTCGGGAAAAATGCAACCTCTGTGACAGGGGCAGGGACGTTCAATGCCCCAGTGCTGGAATAATTGCCATGAGCCAGAAAATATAAACTGTTACTAGCCATCTACGTGAAGATTCTTATGTCATACATCCAGGTTAAGGACGCATCAGAGATTCAGGTACCAACGAATCCTACAATCGCCTACATAGAAGGGGATGGTATAGGCCCGGACATTTCCAAGGCAGCAATGGCCATGATCAATGCTTCGGTGGAGATGGCATACCATGGCCAGAAAGTAATAGAATGGAAGAGGGTGATGGCGGGTGATGAGGCTTATGAAACTACAGGTAAGCATCTTCCGCAGGAATCTTTGGAGGAGATCAAGCGATGTGTTGTGGCAATCAAGGGGCCGCTGACCACTCCCGTTGGAGAGGGGTTCCGTAGCCTCAATGTTACCCTAAGGCAGTATTTTGACCTTTACGCCAATGTGAGACCGGTCAAGTACTTCCCTGGCGTCCCGTCACCTGTCAAAGAACCGGAGAAAATGGATATGGTGGTCTTCAGGGAAAATACGGAAGACCTTTATGCCGGTATTGAGTGGAAGTACGACTCTGACGAAGCCAAGAGGCTCAGGCACTATCTTGAAGAGAGCTTTGGGGTTAAACTTACGGACGATACCGGGATCGGTATAAAACCCATAAGCAGGTATAAATCGCAGCGGCTGGTAAGAAAGGCGATCCAGTACGCGATAAACAACAGGCGCAAGAGCGTTACCCTAGTTCACAAGGGCAACATCATGAAGTACACAGAGGGCGCATTCAAGGAATGGGGTTACGAAATAGCCAGGAAGGAATTTGCCGACTCAACAATAACAGAGGATGAATATCTCAAGTCACCTGGAACTGCTTCATGGAAGATCGTGCTAAAGGATCGTATAACGGACAACATGTTCCAGCAGGTACTCACAAGAACATCGGAATATGATGTCATAGCCACCACAAACCTGAACGGTGACTACCTTTCCGATGCTCTTGCAGCGCAGGTTGGGGGACTTGGCCTTGCACCAGGAGCCAACATCGGGGACGTGTACGCCATCTTCGAGGCAGTGCATGGAACTGCACCAAAATATGCAGGCATGGATGTTGCAAATCCAACTTCACTGACTCTCTCCGGGGTAATGATGCTAAACTACATCGGTTTCAAGGAGGCTGCAGAGATCCTCGAAGCGGCCATCCATGAGGCATATCAGGATCAGAAAGTCACGCAGGATCTGGCTAGGCAGATGAACATTAAGCCTCTCAAGTGCTCTGAATTCGGCGAGGAAGTCATAAAGAGGATGATCGCAAAGTCATAACTCTAACGGCTTACCTTTACTTCTTTTTCTGCAAAAAAGCCTGATTCCGTGATCCACCGGAATGAGGCACTCGGGTAGCCAGAAAAGAAAACCTTCCCACCTTCCCATTGTGCATCCTGGCTGTTGACAACAATCCTGCTGCTGTCGAGCCTGGAGGTGAGCAGGTTCAGATCGTTAAGATCATCAGTGTAGACAAAGCAGGTCCAGGTTGATGGAGATGAATTTGCCGCTGCTATGGCCTCTTCGTCAGAGGAGAAGCGTTTGATAACAAGGAAAGGCAGCATGAGATCGCGCTCCCACATATGGCTCCACCGCTCAGAATGCTCGAGCACAAGTGGAACTGGAATGCCGTCTCTTATGCCTCCCCCGTACATAATACCGGATGCGCTGCTTGTATTTCCATGGGTTATGGACACGAATTCATCCTGGCTGGCCCTGTCACGGAGCTTTGAGAAATCAGTTGCAGAATTTGACGGATCTCCACTTACCATATTCGTAAGCTCCTCAGCGATCCTGTTGGCAAGATAATCGAAAGACCCGGCATCAATAAGCACTCGCTGTATCCTGCCAGGAGCCTGTCCCTGGAACCTGGTGAATGATCTGGCTATGGCCGATGCAGCCAGATCAACGTCTGCAGAGCGCATGACAACAGCGGTCGAGCAGGAATACAGTTCAAACGTCTTGGGCAGGAGCGGATGTCTTTCCTGGAAACCCAAGCAGGTATTCTGTGACCCAGAGCAAGAGAGGTATGAAACATGATCTTCATGCACGATGGGCTCAAGCACATTTGATGCATGTCTTGTGACAATTGCCTGTACCTCCCCATCGCTGAATCCAGACTCCTGAACTATCTTAACTATTCTGAGTATGGGAAGTGCTGCAAGTGAAGATGGCTTTATGATCATCGGAACCCTTGCCTTTAGTGCAGGGAAAAGAGATCTGGAGAGGGAACCAAGAGGGTCTGAGAAAGAAGTGAATGCCGCCGCGATACCCAATGGAAACTTACGGGTAAAAGAATAGGCGGTTCCACCTTCGCCCGCATGTTCCATTAATTGTGTGGGCTCAGACGAAGACGCCCTTCGGAGCGAAAACATGAACTTCCTGAACGACTCTGAGGCAAGCTTTGCGGGCATCCCGGTTTCTGCGGAGAGAAGGTCAATGATCTCCGCAGAAGCGGCATCAAGCGCATGGCCAACCCTCGCAAGAACTTCAATGGGCTGCACATCTTCACCTCTTCTGTGTAAAGAGGCAAAATTTTGTGCCCGCTTAAAAATTCCAGCAACTTCTCCCGCTTGAGTTTCCCCTATTTCACCAAGCGATTCGCCTGTGAAAAGGTTCTCTATCTTCATGCAAGGGCCCTCCTGACTAAATTATCTCATAGCTGAAGTCCTTTATAATCCCCATGGAGACTGCTCTTCCATAGTATTTTTCAAGGGCTTTCCTGCCGGCAGGACCGAAGTCCACGGACAGGTCGTTGACGTACATCCTGATGAACTTCTTCTCAAGATCATGGTTCGAATATCTTGCATACCTCATAGCGTAATCAACCGCTTCATCCTCGTGGTCTACTGCATATTTTATGGAATTTGCAAAATCTTCATTATATTTCGCAGCAACCTCCTTGCCCAGACTCTTGCGTATGGCGTTAAAGCCCAGAGGTATAGGGAGGTCGCCTGCGTACTCCCTCCATTTAGAGTAAAGGTTGAGAACCTCCACCAATCCCTTGTTCTGAAAAACAAGCTGCTCGTCGTGGATAAGTATCCCTGCATCGATCTGCCCAGAAAGGATACGCTCCGGTATCTCGTCAAACCTGACCTCTACAAACTTATTCGGGGTTGGACCGAACATCCTGTACAGAAGATAAGCTGACGTCTTCAGCCCTGGGACGCCAAGCACGGCATGGCCCAGATCCACATGTTTCTTCGCGACAACCAGGGGGCCATAGGATATGCCGAAACTGGCTCCTGAGGAAAGAAGATAATACCTGTCGGATACATGGGAAAAACCATTGGCCGAGATGGCTGTGACATCGTATTTTTCTGCAGGGGCTTCCAGGTTCAACGTTTCGATGTCCTTGACCACCTGGGAATAATCGTAGTTGGTCTCTATCTTATTCTCAAGCATTGCATAGAACATGAAGGAATCATCAGGGTCAGGCGTGTGAGCAATGGTAATTTTCATAGAAGGGACATGCCGGCATCGAGTATAATCATTCGCGGCATAGCCTGAGAGGCAGCGATAATGAGGCACTGAAGAACGAGCGATCAACCATTTTATCTGGACGAATCATATGGACATACATGACTATTAGAATTCTCGTGGACCCGCCAAAGGAGGTAAGACCTAAGGATGCAATGAGAGCAGATGTAGCATGGAAGCTATTCCTCCCTGAGACCATGGGTGACATCCCCGGGAGGTGGAGTGAGAGATGCGATCAGATGAAACGATGGATCTGGGAAGAACTGTCGGCCAGATTTGGCCATATGCGGCCAGAACCTGAGGGTGTAATGTATGTGATAACTCCGGAACTCACAGACGGTGGCCTGGAGTTTATCTTAAGGATATGTTCCTACTGGTCAGATGAGGTATATGTGGTGAGAAACCCCGCCCCTGAACTGGAATCTCTGGACTGGGGAGCGAACCTGTGGGTCCCGCCCGTGATCAGCGTCAGCGGGTTCAAGGACGAAAGTAAACTCCTATCTAAAATGGCAGGAGATCATCATCAGGCTTTCCACGCCCTGCTGTCTCCAGCCTTCGGAGTCTCAAAGACCAATATCAGAACTTACTGGATTCCACCGGGTAAAACCTTTGCCAGATTTCATAGTCATACTGCGCGCGAAGAACTTTACCTGATCCTTGATGGAGCTGGATCCGCAAGAATTTCAGGTCACAGCGTAAGTATAAAACCGGGCGATCTGATCTCCAAACCCACCGGCCCAGACATCCCAACACAGATCCTGGCAGACAGAGGAGAGATGGTCAAGGTACTTGACATCGAGATATGGCCGGACACTCAGAGGCGGAGCAAGGATGTTGTACACTACCCGGATCATGGGGAAATCGATCTCTTTGGTGAAGGGTGGGGGGCAACCATACCAGACAGGACCTTAAAGGGGGTTGGTGACAGCATGAGGAACTACGACTCCGGATACTCACTCCAGGCGGACGGTACCTGGAAACCCGCGAATATTCCGGGTCTAAAGAGGAGAAAGGCCTGATCACACATTGGATGAGATTCCTAAGCTGGCATGGTATCATCATGTTTTGGGTTTGGGAGGGCAAAGAATAAATATCGATTGAATATAAATGCCCGGTTTGAGAGTGGGATTGTCGATGCGACGGTTGGATTATGCAGGCACTGAGAACTGACCTTGAGCGATAGAATCTCTTTTACAAACCAGGTCAGGTGCAATCAATGACAAAGATACGGGAAATAGTTCTCCCGGGAGATCCGGTAGATCTCAAGGGGGCAAAGGCAAGAAACGGTCTGTACAAGAACGCTGAGGGCGTATACTGCTCCAGCTATTTTGGCGTTATTCAGAGGGGAGAGCAGTGGGTGGACGTTGTACCCTTCACCGGGACATACATGCCCAGAAGGGGAGACAAGGTCATAGGCAAGGTCATCGAGATAGGACCTTCAATGTGGATAACGGACATCGGGGCCCCATACGCCTCGCTGCTGCACATGAACGATGTACCCTGGAGATCCAGTCCAGGCGACCTCAAGAGAACCCTGAACACTGGGGAATTTGTCTATGCCAAGGTTCTTTCCACCAATGAAATCAACGAGAGCTGGCTTACGCTGAAAGATGTGGGACTAAGGAAACTAGAAGGCGGATCAGTCATCTCCATACCTTCCCCGAAGGTACCAAGGGTGATCGGGAAGGGTGGCAACATGGTGAACCTGATAAAGGATACCACCCAGACCAGAATTATGGTGGGCCAGAATGGACTCATATGGTTGGATGGAGCCCCCGAGAATGTCATGCTTGCAATCTCGGCCATTGAGATGGTGAAGAACGAGGCACACACCATTGGGCTAACAGACAGAATAGAGGAATTTCTCAAGAGCAAGAAAGGTGAGACAGTTGGGAACTGAAAGCAACATAAAGCTGATAGACGAAAAAGGGCTAAGAATAGACGGCAGGAGCCCAGAAGAGCTCAGGCCAATAAAGATCGAAGTGGACGTTTTGAACAGGGCTGACGGATCAGCGCTCATAGAATGGGGAGGCAACAAGATACTGGCCGCTGTTTATGGGCCAAGGGAGGCATACCCAAAGCATAACCAGGACATCAACAAGGCCATAGTGAAGGCAAGGTACAACATGGAAGCCTACTCCGTGGATGAGAGAAAGAGGCCTGGTCCGGACAGGAGGTCAATGGAGATCTCAAAGGTCCTCTCAGAGGCGCTTGAAACGGCCATTATGGTTGAGCAGTTTCCAAGGGCCCAGATCGATGTCTTCATAGAGGTAATGCAGGCAGATGCCGGTACAAGAATAGCAGGTCTGACTGCCGCCTCGGTGGCGCTGGCCGCGGCAGGCATACCCATGCGCGATTTCGTTGCGGGATGCACTGCTGGAAAGGTCGACGGCCAGATAGTCCTGGACCTGTGCAAGGAAGAGGACAACTTCGGTCAGGCAGATCTCCCCATCGCCATAATGCCCAGAAGTGGGAGAATCGTATTGCTTCAGATGGATGGCGACTTGACCGTCGAAGAGGTAGAAAAGGCCACAGGCATGATAATGGGTGCCATAAAGAAGATCGCGGAGCTCCAGAGAAACGCTCTCCTGACAAAGTTTTCAGCTGTAGAGACTGAGGGGGGGGAGTAAAGTGCCACGAGATGAACTAGGAATATTGTCAGAAATCAAGCGCGGCTACATAATGCGCCTTCTCAAGGAAGGCAGGAGAGCTGATGGAAGGGCGAAGGACCAGATAAGGGATGCTACAATTATAACGAACTATCTTCCCCGGGCATCAGGGTCAGCAATGGTCACCATGGGAAAAACCAGGGTACTAGCTGGCATCAAGATTGAAACCGGAGAGCCGTTTCCAGACACGCCTAACCAGGGTGTGCTCACAACTAACGTTGAAATGCTTCCTATTGCCTTCCCAACATTCGAATCAGGTCCTCCCAACGAGGATGCCATTGAACTTTCCAGAGTTGTCGACAGGGGAATACGGGAAAGCAAGATGATTGACCTCCAGAAGCTGGTCATTGAGCCATCCAAGAAAGTGTGGATCGTTTTCATAGACATCAATGTCTTGGATTATGATGGAAATCTCATTGATGCTTGCTCTCTGGGCGCAGTGGCCGCCCTCAAGACAGCCATCGTTCCAGGGGCTGCGGAAGGAGACAAGGATTTCACGCTCCCGACCAACCTGACCCCCATATCTGTTACCATGGTGAAGATCGGAGACGATCTGGTGGTTGACCCCGATCTGGAAGAGGAACAGATTGCCAGCGGAAGGCTTACCGTAACTACTTCCGAAGACGGCCATGTGAGAGCAATGCAGAAGGGAGAGCCTGGATTTTTCACGCTGGAAGAGGTCAGGAAAGCTATTAGTATTTCCAGTAATGTCGGTAAAACCGTCAGAGAGAAATATTTCAGGTGATCCGTAATGTCAAGAAGAACTTTAAAAGTGGGCCCTGCTGGAAGGTTTGGACCCAGGCATGGTGTGACCCTAAGGAAGGCATGGTCTGAGATATACAGGCAGAAGATTGCAGTCTATGTCTGTCCGTCTTGCAAGAAGAGAAGGGTCAAGAGAGTGGCGTCAGGCATTTGGCAATGCGGTTATTGCAATCACAAGTTTGCTGGCGGAGCTTACACCCCAGAGTACACACAGGCGACTGTAGAGGCAACAACAAATGTATAAGTGCATCAGGTGCGGAAGGCCACTTGAGAAGTCTTATGGGACCGCTGAGATCGAATGTGAATGCGGCTCCAGGGTCTTCATCAAGGAGAGGCCCAACATAGAGAAGACCATTATCCCCAGATAGACGGCTATAAATGTGGCGGATCTTCGACATCTCCGGATCCGGCGTTTGCAGGCGATGCGCTGGACGCGTCTATGGGAAAGTGGGCACGGGCATTGACAACGCCATGCGCGGTTCCATCATTCAATTCATTTTCAGCCTGCTCTGGAAAGAGGATCTGAAGTTCCAGGACGAGGATAGCTGTGCAATTTGCCATGGAATTTTCGGAAGACTGGATATCTACCGCGAAATGATAATGGATGCATCGAGGGAGTACGAATTCAGGACTTTTCTCATAGGCTCCAGGTTTGATGCAGATATCATCCAGAACGAGGAGAGATTCCACAGTGAGACATATTCAGAGTCCATAAAAAAGGAGTTCAACAGGGAACTGGGAAAGCGTTTGCAGTCATTCTCTGATAGAGAGTTTGATAAAGATGATCCGGACATAGCATTCCAGCTGGATACCAGGTATGACTCCCTCAAACTGCAGGTAAAGAGCCTCTTCATCTACGGAACATACCGGAAGTTCAGGCGTGACATACCACAGACCAGGTGGATCTATGGTGGCCCGGAAAAGAGCGATTCTCTGGAAGAAATCATAGGAAAGAAGCTCAGCGGCCTGACAGGGTGCTCTAACTATTTCCTGCATGGAGCAGGGAGGGAAGACGTGGACGTCAGGATGCTTGGCAACGGACGCGAATTCATTATCGAGGCGTGGGAACCAAAGAAACGGTCCATAGACCTTGGAGAATTGAAAACCATGGTGAATTCTTCGGGAAGCGGAATCGAGATCAGCAACCTGAAGTTCACCAGCAAGAGACATGTCCAGGAACTCAAAGCCTCTGATTACTACAAGACATATGAGGCCCTGGTTCAATCTCCCGACGCCATAGACGGGCATAAGCTCACGGGAGCCGCACAAAAACTAACTGGAAAAGTTATTTATCAGAGGACACCATTAAGAGTCTCCGGCAGAAGGTCTGACCTCACGAGACACAGGGAAGTAAGGGAAACCAGTGTCTTGGGTGTGGATGGATTTACTGCAAGGATCCAAATAACTGCACAGGCGGGAACCTACATAAAGGAGCTGGTGAGCGGAGACCATGGAAGAACCGAACCGAATCTGGCCCACCTCTATGGGTCTGAACTGACTGTGAGGGAACTGGATGTAATCAGAATACACAGGAGCGAAATCAATGGCTAAGATGTCTCACGGACCCAGGTCTGGGTCAAGAATGAAGATGACCAAGGGAATAAAGGAAAAAGGCATGCCCAGGGTCAATGACCTGATGAAGAGTTTCGAGATTGGAGAGAAGGCTGCGATAGTTATCAACCCCTCGATCCACAGCGGAATGCCGTTCCACAATTTCCACGGGCTGACGGGGACTGTTGTTAACAGACAGGGTGAGTGCTACGTCATTTCGCTCAAGGTTGGATCTGTGGAGAAGCACATCGTTGCAGGTCCCGCACATCTCAAGAAACTTGCATCAAGCTGAGAATCCAGGAGAAGTTGACTGATATGACCAAGAAAGAATATATATCCATACCGGAAGTTTTCAAGATCCTTTCTGAGAAGAAGGATCTCTCGGAATCTGAGGCAGAAAACCTGGGGTATGTTGAACGCTTCCTCAAGATCAAGGGCGATGTCTCCAGAATGAAGAAGGAACTGCAGGAAAAATTCTCTCTCCCTGAAGAGGTGGCAGTAAAACTTCTTGATCTGGTTCCTAAGACAAAGGAAGAGGTCACCCCTATCCTTTCAACTTACAAAATTCTTCTTGGCGAAAAAGATTTAAATAACCTTCTTGATTATTTGCAGGAACTTGCCGAGTAAGGTTTGGGGATTTATTTGGAAGACTACGCTTTTGTGCTGGATTATCTACAGCAGGGTAGACCTGACGACCGCAGTTATAGAAAGACCCCGATTATCATTGCCATAGGAGAAAACGAATTCAAGCTTCTTGAGCTGATTCCCAAGACCAATGCAATATGCGCAGTTGGAGACCGGATATACGTTGGCAGTAACCTGGATCTCAGGACAAAGATTCTTTCAGTCAAGAGGAGGATTTCATATTCGGACCTCACCAATGCCGCAATGAACGAGTTGCAGTTTATACTTGAAAGCATTGTAAACCATCACGAGGAAAGATTTGTAGGCTTCTTCAACACGGCTCAGCCAATCAACGCTCGTCTTCATTCTCTGGAACTACTTCCGGGCCTTGGTAACAAGACCATGTGGGCAATTGTCGAAGAACGGAAAAAGAAACCCTTCGAATCCTTTGCCGATCTTACCGGAAGGGTTAAAACTCTGCATAACCCACAGAAGATGATTGCAGGAAGAATCATTCAGGAACTTGAGGAAAGGCACGAGAAGTACAAGCTTTTTGTTTCCAGATGACCTCAGGCAGCGGGTTTTCCAGAAAATATGGTCAGGTCCTTCTGGTGGACCCCAACATTGCAAAACTGGAGGTAAGAACTCTCGAGCCAAAACCTGGAGACACAATAATTGAGATAGGTCCAGGCACAGGCATCCTCACAGAGCACCTTTTGAGGACGGAGGCAAGGATCATTGCAGTGGAGCCAGACCACAGATTTTATGAATCCCTGCAGTCAAAGTTTAACGAAAATGTGGAGGATGGTTCCCTGATTCTCAGAAAGGAGAATTTCCTGGAAATGGAACCGGAGAAGGCAAGTGGGATAATAGGAAATGTCCCTTACATGATCTCTTCAGAAATACTCTTCAGGCTCCTAAAGTTTCAGTTTTCCAGGTGCGTGCTGATGTTGCAGAAAGAATTTGCAAATAGGATGATCGCAAAGCCAGGTTCAGGGGAATATTCAAGGTTGAGCGTCACTTCCAGGTTAAGGTTCAATGTCAGGCTTGTCCGAACGGTCCCAAGAACCTGCTTTAACCCGAGGCCTGAAGTGGATTCGGCCATAGTCTTTCTGACAGTGAGAACTGACGTCGACCAGTACGAAGTAAACGAAGCGCAGGACCTCATAAGAAAGCTGTTTTCGGCAAGGCGGAAAATGATCCGTGGTATTGTGGACAACTGTCCAGAAAAATTCTCACAAAGGAGAGCAGACTCGCTCTCCCCTGACGAGATAATGGAACTGCACAGAACCTTAAACCATTAGCTTGGCTTGTCTGTCGAGTCTTCCGTTGAGGAATCCTTTACGCCCACTCCCCTCATCATGGACTTCAGGCCTTCAATGGCAACCGGGTTCCGAAGATCTCCAGCAGACATAGCGTTCATAGGGATCATCATGAGTGTCCCCTTTCCCTCTAGCCCAATTTCGTAAAGTATGTTCATCCACCTAAGCTGGAACGCGGTGGGGTTTGTTGAATACTGCTGTGCAGCTTCAACCATCTTCTGGGCGGCCTCCACCTCGGCAATTGCCAGAGTCACCCTTGATCTCCTCTCTCTTTCGGCTGATGCCTGCCTCGACATGGCTTCCTGAAGAGACTGTGGCACCACGACATCTCTTATCTCAACAGCGGACACCTTTATTCCCCAGTGCTCGGTCTTAACGTCTATGATTTCTCTGGCAGATTCTGCAATCTTTTCCCTCTCAGACAGAATCTCATCGAAGGAACTCTTTCCAACAACCTCTCTGATGGTGGTCTGCGCCGACAGGTTCGTAGCCACAATGAAGTTCTCTATGTTAAGTACTGCTTTCTGTGGGTCTATGATCTGGTAGTACATGACAGCATCTATGTTGACAGGGACATTGTCCCGGGTAAAGGATGCTTCGGTCTTGAAAGCCACGGCCTGTATTCTTGTCGACACCTTTGTCACCCTGCTGATTACCGGCATGACGAAGATGATTCCAGGGCCCTTTATTCCACCATATCTACCCAGGGTCAGTACAATCCCTCTCTCCCACTCCTTCAGTACATGGAGGCCTGACAGTAGGATTATGATCAGGATGAATATGACAAATCCAAGCAGGTAGTATAACGCTGTATCCATGCATAGGTATCCCATTTGAACTATAATAACTATCTCAAAAGCAGGCCTTACCCTACATTCAATTCAGGCTCTGGCCAATGAAGGCTGACTTGTCAATTGAAACCATTGGAGAATAAACCACCTATCCAGGTAAAAAGGATCAAGTGTTACAAAGCCAACCGATGCAACACTTCAGTCATGTGACGGTGCTCTTTCCAACATCTTAACGAGGGGTCCAATAAATTGTCGAACTGCATGATTGAAAACTTAATAAGTAGAAGCCCAATCAGAACACAAAACGACATCTGTAGCTTAATCCACAGCTCTTAAGTGTCGAAAGATGGAGAGTCGTAATTCATGATAGAATACGCTGAAACAAAACTTGCAATCGGAAACCCGACTCGCATTGAGACCGAGGGGGAAGGGCGGTCTGAATTTATGGCTGCACTTCGCACCATGAATCAGGCAATGGCTGAGGCCATAGTCAGGGATGTATCCCTGATCGCCTCTCTGACCCACCCTTCTGTAGTGAAATTTTTTGATGGAACGGAGGCAGAAGTAGACTCCCTGAGGAGGGAGCTTGTATCAAATGGCACCTTGACGCCCCTCAACGGAAAGACCTATCCCAATTCATATCTCTACAGGAGTGCCCCTTCAGATGTAGCAAGAAGCGAAAAGGACACTTATATTTGCACTGAGAACAGTCCTGGCGATGTTGGGCCAACCAACAACTGGATGAACTCAAGGGAAGCCCTTGGGAAGCTCTGGAAGATCCTTAAGGGCTCCATGAATGGCCGCACCATGTACATTGTGCCATACTGGCTTGGCCCTCTTAATTCAAAACATGGGAGCGCTGGGTTTGAGATAACAGACAGCGGGTATGTTGTGGCCAATCTGAACATCATCACGCGAACAGGCGTCAGCGCAGCAGAAACCATGGCGAAAAGCGGAAGATATGTGATAGGGATTCATGCCACAGCATCCCTGGACCCTGAAAACAGATACATTGCTCATTTTCCTCAGGAAAATCAGGGAAATGGCCTCGTAATCAGCGTTAACACAAATTATGGCGGAAATGCGCTTCTAAGCAAGAAGTGTCACGCCCTCAGGATCTCAACCATTCTTGCAAGGCGCGAGAACTGGCTGGCAGAGCATATGATGCTTACGGGCATAATCAGGCCGGGCAAGGATCCTTTCTATGTTGCCGGCGCATTTCCAAGCTCCAGCGGTAAGACAAATCTTTCAATGATTGAACCACCGCCTGACCTGAAAAGCCAGGGGTGGAAATCACAGCTCATAAGCGACGATATCACCTGGATGCATGAGGAAGACGGACATCTTATGGGAATAAACCCCGAGTACGGATTCTTCGGCGTGGTGCCGCATACAAGCTACGAAACCAATCCAAACGCAATGAAAACTTTCAACAGGGACACCATCTTCACCAATGTTGCCATTGACAGCGATATGAACCCCTTCTGGGAAGGCCTTTTGCCTGTCCCGGAGAAACTCACCGACTGGAAGGGCAACCCCTACAAACCGGGAACAGATGCTGCACACCCAAACAGCAGGTTTACAACGCCCATGAAGAACTATCCATATCTTTCTCCAGAATATGAGAGTCCCAACGGCGTTCCCATCTCAGCAATTCTATACGGTGGACGGAGGAAAGATCTCATCCCTCTAGTCTGCGAGGCTTTCACATGGGAAGACGGGGTGCTTATTGGTGCGATGCAACGGGTGGAAACAACTGCTGCCGCGGCAGGCAAGGTAGGAGTCCTGAGAAACGATCCAATGGCTATGCGGCCGTTCCTTGGATACAACATGGCCGATTATTTCAAACACCACCTGGAGATGGGCCCGAGGGTCAGGCATAAGCCTAAGGTGTATAATGTAAACTGGTTCAGGAAAGATAATGACGGCAAATTCATGTGGCCAGGTTATTCCAACAACATGTATGTGCTAAAATGGATCATCGATAGAAACGAAGTCAAAGAGACCCCTGCAATTGAAACACCCATAGGGTACGTTCCGGATCCTGAAACGTTCATTCGACCAAAAAACGTCTCTCTGGAAACCATAAAACTCCTCACCAGGGTTGATCCGAAAGGATTTCTGGCTGAGCTGGAGGAAATCGAGCCATTTTTCAAGAGCTTTGGAGAGAGATTCCCGGAGGCGCTCTGGGAAAGATTCGTCAATCTCAGGCAAAGGCTTCAGACGTACTAGTTTTTACATTTTATTAACCATTTTATTAATATATTATCACCCTCTCTTCATTTATGGAAGGCAGAATAAACGCAATTGTTACCGGAGGCACGTGTGGGCTTGGAAAAGCTCTGGTTAAAACCCTTTTAAAAAATGGATGTAACGTCGCGACCTTCGGAAGAAGGCCAGATCTCGTCAGGACCCTAATCGAGGAAGTTGGAAACGCTTCGCTCTTTGCTGAAAGCTGTGATCTTACTAACCTGGAGCAGGTATCGTCTTTTCTCAGAAAGGCCACGATAGCGTTTGGAGCCCAAGATCTGATCATACTCAATGCAGGGGAACTGGGTCCCACACCTCTGAAATCTGTTAAGGAGAACAGCATCCTTTATTTCAGGCTCGTATTTGAAACAAACTTCTTCTCCAATGTGTGGCTCATAAAAGAAGTTCTGGGAGGCAGAAAGAGCCCAATTGCAATAGTGCACGTCACATCTGATTCAGCTTCCAATGCTTATGCTGGATGGGGTGCGTATTCATCCTCAAAGATCGCAATGGATCATCTGCTTCGAATAATACAGGCAGAAGAGAGAGTAAACATGGTGACGGCGTTTTCGCTGGATCCGGGTGACATGGATACGGAAATGCACAGGCGTGCTCTTCCGGAGGACAACCCTGACAGCCTTAAAAAGCCGGAAGATGCCGCTGGAGAGGTGCTTGCAGAGATATGGAAGAGATGTGGTTTCAATGTCAGGTAAAAGTATATGTCACGTCAATGCTGCCAGCTTGCCTGCAGAACTACGTGGCCTGGCCAGGGACTCCGTATCATTACTTACGCTGGACTTAAAAGATAACTCAGTAAGCCTGGGAACATTCAGGAACGACATAGGAAGGCTCCTGAAGGCAGGAGATCTTATGGTTTTCAACGACAGCAGAATGATTTCCGCCTCATTCTCAGCTTATTTCAGAGAAGTTGGAAGTTTCGGAAGAATTAACCTGGGGACGAACAGAAATAGAGACCTGTTCCTGGCAGAACCAAGGCCAAGGAGCCTCAACCCACGCCTGAAACCTGGCTACCAGTTCACGATTGCTGGTTCCGCGGCATTATTCACGGTCATGGCCAGACATTCAAAGTTTCCACGATACTGGTGGGTACAGGGACGTAAGGATGTTGACCGCCTGCTGTCAGAAGGGATGCACGCAGTGCCCATCAGGTACGGATACATACCGTTCCAAATTCCAATAGACTACTACAGCAGTTTGTTCTCAAGCGTTCCAGGATCAGTGGAATACCCCTGTGCATCAAGACCGTTTACACAAGAGATAATCGAGCATCTACGCAGTAAAGGAGTACGGATTGCAACGCTCACTCTACACTGCAATCTCGGATCACTGGAGCCACAGGAATTTGAGATCGCGGGTGGCCTGATAGAGGAATACTACAACATTCCCGGGAAAACGCTTGACATTATCGAGTCCACCCGGCAGAAAGGTGGAAGGATCATCGCGGCTGGAACCACTGTCACCAGGGCTATAGAGTCAGCCTTTGCAGAACATGGCAGGGTTAAGCCTTCCGGCTGGACGGACATTTTCATAAAGCCGGGATATGAACTGAAGGTCGTTGATGGCCTGATAACCGGAATTCATGACGCCGAAAGTTCACATCTGAGCATGGTGGGTGCGTTTTCAGGAACCAGGATAGCCGGATATGTGCAGGAAGTAGCCTGTGAAAAGGGGCTTTTGCAGCATGAATTTGGTGACAGTATGATGGTGATGTAGTTCGCAGAATATCACCCGGAAATATCCCGTTGCTGCTGAGTTTTCCACAGTGTTGGAAGGAACCTGTATGCAGCTCGGGGGCAAACAAATCCTGACGTGCATGCTTGATTCTAGGGGCATGGTGAGCCGGCAGGGGAATGTTTATTATTTAAAAGACTATGGAGAGCCCGGTGAATTAAATGCAGCAGGGCCAGATGGCATATGACAGAGCAATCACTGTATTTTCCCCTGATGGAAGGCTTTTCCAGGTAGAGTACGCTAGAGAGGCTGTTAAAAAGGGATCTACAGCTCTGGGAATAAAATTCAAGGACGGCGTTGTGCTTCTTTCAGATAAGAAAATCAGAAGCAGGCTTGTGGAGCAGAATTCCATGGAAAAGATACAGATAGTCGACGACCAGGTCGCAGCAGTCACTTCCGGCCTTGTTGCTGACGCCAGGATTCTTATCGACTTCTCAAGAGTCGCCGCGCAGCAGGAAAAAGTGACATATGGAAAGCTGGTAAATATAGAGAATCTGGTCAAGAGGGTAGCAGACCAGATGCAGCAGTATACACAGTATGGGGGAGTAAGGCCATACGGCGTCTCCATGATCTTTGCAGGCATAGACCAGATAGGCCCGCGCCTGTTTGATTGTGATCCGGCCGGTACCATAAACGAATATAAGGCTGCGGCCATAGGATCTGGCAGGGATCAGGTGCTGGCATTCCTGGAGAAAGAATACAAGGATGACATGAAGGAAAAAGATGCAGTGGTTCTGGGCGTTAAGGCTCTCAAAGCTGCCCTTGAGGAAGAGGGCGGACTGAAGGGCGTAGAAATTGCCACTGCAGTTGGAGCAAACAAGTTCTATGTGTACTCCAAGGAAGAGACTGCGAAACTGATCGCATAAGCTACTTGCATCAACCAGCGTGAGATACGGACTCCGCTGGTTTTTTCAAACTAAAAAGTTTTATTGCCCCTCCCCATTCTTACTGCATGGTCAAGGTGGAGGATTCAATTGTTGCGAGACTGGAATCCCATGGCCATAAGTTTGAGATTTTGGTGGATCCGGATGCAACGGAACGCATCAGGAATGGAGAGATTGATGTCAACACGGATCTGGCCTTAGACCAGGTGTTCAAAGACGCCAGAAAGGGAGACAAGATTGGCGAAGAACTGCTGATGGAGATCTTCAACACGATCGACATCGCTCAGATAGCCATTGAGATTGTCAAGCGGGGGCAAATACAGCTTACCACGGAACAGCGCAAGGAGATGCTCCAGAAGAGAAGGAGGCAGGTAATTGAAATCATTTCAAGGGAATCAATTAACCCGCAGACAAACACACCAAACCCTCCAGCGAGGATTGAACAGGCCATGGAAGAGGCAAAGGTGCACATCGATCCTTTCAAGGCGGCTGAAGAGCAGGTGCAGACTGTATTGAAGGCAATACGTCCTTTGCTGCCCATTCGTTTCGAGAAGGCACGCATTGCTGTGAAGCTTACTGGAAATGGTTATGGAAAGGTCTACGGAGACCTCGTAAAGGGAGGTTTCATTGTCAAGGAGGAATGGGGGAGAGACGGCTCCTGGATTGGTGTTCTTGAAATGCCCGCAGGAATGCGTGGCGAGATTATCGATCTCATCAACAGAAAGGCGCATGAGGAGGCCGAAATAAAGATCCTCAAAACGATTTAGCCCGCCATACAACCAAGACGCCAACCTTACCCACCGTTTTGCGGGCT
>JAKAAY010000002.1:0-31377 GCA_021802055.1 Thermoplasmata archaeon | reverse complement strand
TCCGCGATATGTTAAATAGTGGCCCACAATAGCTCCACTTTCTTGGTGAATGGATGGAAAGCATATTCATCGCTCTTGGAGGTAACGCCCTCCTCAGAAACAGTGACAAGAGAACTTACGAATCACAGCTAAAGCGTGCCGAAGAGGCCTTCAGACATCTCAACGGAATTATACAGGACAACCTTGCAGTGGTTTCCCATGGCAACGGGCCGCAGGTTGGAGACATACTGATTCAGAATGAAATGTCCAGGGAAAGAACTCCTTCAATGCCTCTATTTGCATGTGGTTCAATGTCACAGGGAGTCATCGGCGACATTCTGCTCTCTGCATACGACTCGGTCAGGTTGAAGGGAACTAACATGAAGGATCCTGCGTATGTGATAACCAGAACGCTGGTGGACGTCATGGATCCGGCCTTCCAGAACCCCACTAAGTACATTGGACCGTTCTACCAAAGGGAGATGGCAGAAGAACTTGCCTCCAAAAGCGGATGGGCCATAAAGGAGCAGGACGGTAAGGGCTGGAGAAGAGTGGTCCCTTCTCCTGAGCCAATCAGGATCATTGAACGTGACGTAATCCGGCATCTGCTGGATGCAGGGGTCCTCCCCATATGTACAGGCGGAGGCGGAACCCCGGTTGCGGAGATCAATGGGAAACTCTCGGGAGTGGAGGCCGTGATCGACAAGGACCTTGCCTCTTCTGTTCTCGCCACTTCACTTTCATTTCAGAGATTCATGATTCTTACGGACGTGCCAAATGTATTCGTTAACTATGGAAAAACCGGACAAAAGGCCGTGAGGCACGTCACTCTTGATTCGCTGAAGGAAATGTATGCGGAAAAGCAGTTTCCAGCTGGGAGCATGGGACCTAAGGTCAAGGCCGCAATAAGGTTCCTGGAATCCGGGGGGCAGACAGTCAACATCACTTCACTAGAAAACTGTGGAAATGCAATAGAGGAAGGCTCCGGTACAGTCGTAACCAGGCATTAGCTGGGCCGGGCGGGCGCCCAGAGGTTGCCTGAGTGTATTATCCTGCCCCTCGCCGCCAGGTAATTCAAGATCTCCTCAAGGTCTGCGGCTTCCGTGTTAAGATCGAAGTGCTCCTTGAGAGCAGACTCAAGTGCGCTAAGAGTCATTGGATCCTTCAGTACCTTAAGCGTGAGGTTAAGAATATCCTCGTATACATTCCAAGGGAAAATGAACCATGTCCAGTTCTTGTCTTCAACCTCTTCAGCAAAGAAATCCGGTCTGTATTTCGAATGTGTTATGTGCAGCATCGTGCTGGTTTTCAACCCTGCAGGCTTATGCCTGAAAACATAGTCCCTTGCAAGCATCATGCTGCTTCCGGTATCTGTTATGTCGTCAACAATGAGCACCTTCCTGTTTGCGACATTTATGGTGCCGTCCTCCCGGAGAATCGCCTTTCCGTCTGCCTTGGCAGTGATTCCCCAGTGTTCGGTCTTGACGGCATACAGATCCTTTATCCAGAGCATGTCAGAGAGAATTCTTGCTGGAACAAGCCCTCCACGGGAAAGACCTATTATGACGTCTGGGTCATAGGAATCAAGTACCTTGTCCCTTATTGAAATGCACCAATCCTCTATCTCCTTCCAGCGGACCAGCCTGGCATGAAATTCCATGAACGTCTGTTAGGTTCGAATCAATTTAAATTTTCCGAGAACAAATGCAGATGAACAAACAAGGAATAAAGGTTGATCCAGGACAATGGCTATCTTCTCAGTACTGTCGCATTCTGTTTCCTGAACTTCTCGAGTTTCGGAGATATCACGAGCTTGCAGTAGGGTTTGCTGGAATTCTGCCTGAAGTAGTTCCAGTGATAGCGTTCTGATGGATAGAATTCTCTCAGGTCTTCAACCTGGGTCACTATGGGCTTTGCGTACTTTCCGGATTTCTCCAGGGATGAGATGCATTCCAATGCTGCACTTTTCTGCTCCTTGCCGTTACAGAAAATGGCTGATCTGTACTGGGTTCCAACATCATCCCCCTGGCGGTTAAGAGAGGTGGGATCATGGATTGAAAAGAAGATCTCCAGGATGTCATTGTATGAGATCACGCTGGGATCGAACCTCAGGCGTACCACCTCAGCATGCCCGGTTCTCCCAGTGCATACCTGCTCATAGGTGGGGTTGGCAACAGTCCCCCCGGAATATCCCGACTGGACTTCAGTGACTCCCTGCACCTCCTGGAAAACTGCTTCCGTGCACCAGAAGCATCCACCGCCAAGAACAGCTGTTTCCAGTGGGGTATTCATTCAGACCCCTCCGGCTGAAACATCATTGAAATGGAATTAACACAGTGCCTCACATTCTTTTTAGTGAACCTTTCTCCCGCGAAAACATGCCCAAGGTGGCCATCACATCTGCTGCATCTGATTTCAGTCCTTAGGCCATCCGGGTCAGGGAGTCTTCTCACCGAACCCGGGATTTCATCATCGAAACTTGGCCAGCCACAGCCCGAATCGAACTTGCTTTCCGATCTGTAAAGCGGTTGACCGCATTGTCTGCACAGATACGTCCCCTTTCTGCGGTTATGTTCATACTCGCCTGAAAACGGCGCCTCAGTCCCTCTGTGCAGAATGACCCTTTCCTCTTCAGGAGACAGCTTCCTGAGTTCCATTTATCATCAATATGCCTTGTTATTTAAGGATAGACAAACGCGAGACGATGGGCTTAAAAGCTCGTCTTCGGAAGAAGGTGGGTGCAGGTAAATTATTTCATGTGCAAAGCCTGAAAATCTTATAAATAGCACCAAACTGAAGGATTGTGCCTGGAATTGTTGAAGTCAGGAACCTTCGCAAGTCTTACGCTAAACTCGAGGCAGTTAAGGGGATAAGTTTCGAGGTGGGCTATGGCGAGGTCTTCAGCCTGCTTGGTCCCAATGGTGCCGGGAAGACCACCACGGTTGAAATCCTGGAGGGTCTCAGAAAGAGGAGTTCAGGAGACGTGACTGTCATGGGCAGGGATCCCGAGAAATCCATGAATGAACTCCGTACCACCGTGGGAATTCTGCCCCAGGACTTCAACTTCATTTACAACATTACGCCAAGGGAAGCCCTGGATTATTACAAGGAATCCCTCGGGCTTGAGGCGGACCCCGGCGAAGTCCTTGCGAGGGTGGAATTAACTGACTCAGCCGATACCGTCTTTGAGAAACTGTCTGGAGGGCAGAAGCAGAAAATGGGAGTTGCTATTGCACTGCTGAACGATCCTGATCTAGTATTTCTCGACGAGCCAACGGCTGGCCTTGATCCGGTTTCAAGGAGGGCGCTGTGGAAGGTTATAGAGGACATGAAAGCCCGTGGCAAGTCCATCATACTAACCACCCACTACCTGGACGAGGCCGAAAAACTGGCGGATCACGTCGCCATAGTCAACAGGGGAGTGATCATTGCATCAGGAACCCCAAAGGAGATTGTCTCAATGCACCACAAAGCGGACAGGATAATGCTGAGTGGATCAGACAAACTCCAGTCGATCCTGTCTTCAATGCAAATACACCACAAAAGGGAAGGCAGGTACCTTGTCATTGAATCTGATTCTATCGATGCCCTCTTCAGCATAGTCGAGAGGCTCAAGGGGTCTTCAGGCGACATAGAAGACCTCATACTCAAGAGGGAAACTCTCGAGGATGTGTTTGTACGGATGGTGGGGGAGGAGGCCGCATATGAAAATTAGCCGTGTCATGAGTTACCTGAAGCTCCACAGCAAATCCTTCCTGAGATCGAAGTCCGGGGTCTTCTTCGTGATCCTTCTTCCAGTACTCTTCATGGTTATTTTTGGCTCTATTTTCGGAAGCAGTGGCGAAAGCAAGGCTACAGTTGCCGTACAGAATCTATCCGGAACAAACGAGTCGTGGAACCTGGTAAAAGTCATAAACAAGACGGGAGTTTTCACGGTGAATCTTGTTTCTCCGAATGAAAACCTCACCAGTTACATGGCGGCCAACACAATCGACCAGGGCGTCCTGATACCTGCAAACTTTTCAACCAACTACAACCTTGGCGTGGTATTCATAAAATTCATTTACAATCCTTCTGACCAGGTATCACTGGCCATGAGCCAGGTACTGCAGAATGCGCTTCTTAAGTACTATACAGAGGGAACAGGAAAGACCGTTGCAGTGTATCCTGCAGCGCTCTCGACCCAGCTCACCAAACCGGTTGACTACTACATACCAGGCCTTATGGGATTTACAATGCTCAATGGCATTAACTCAATGATATACCAGGTACCGAATTACAGGGAAAAGAAGATATTCAGGCAACTCTCATTCGCTGGGCTCACAAAACCTGAGTGGCTTGCCTCCAGCACTATATTTTACTTCATCATCACTCTTGTGAGTGATCTGATAATCTACCTTGTAGGCAGAGGGCTTTACGGAGCCAACATAAGCATCAGCCCGGAAAATCTCCTCATGACGGTTCTGGTGATATTCTTCGGGTTGATCACCTTCATGTCAGTGGGCCTTCTTGCGGGCCTCCTCACCCATAACGAGGAAACTGCAAGCGTTGTGGGAAACGTGATTTTCTTTCCCATGCTTTTCCTTTCCGGTGTATTCTTCCCCATCTCCCTGATGCCTTCTTACCTGCAAACCGTTTCCGCATTTCTTCCGCTGACATATTTCGTGAAAGCTCTCAATGGCCTGATGATATACCATAACCTGTCGTCGGTGCTGCCCTCGATCATAATAATGGGCATCGCTTCAGTGACACTTTTCATTGTCTCCAGCAGATTGGCGTCCAGGGTCGATAACATGTAGTGTTTTTGACATACACCACAACTGTTTCTCAAGACGCTATGATGAGCAACGACGCAGCTATCACTATGGGAACAGCAAGGAGAAGCCATGAAACCGGATGCCCGAAATTAAACGTATATCCCACGCCGAAGCGCTTTGGTACAAGTATCCTGGGATCGGCCCGGTTAAAATACATTACCCCCGCTCTCCATAAGGCATCATCATCCTTTGGCTGAACAGTGGATCCGACAGGCCTGATTTCTGCGCTTCCAGTGTCGTGAAGCTTGACGTTGGCTCCCATCTGTCCAGTCATCAGGGAAACCACGGTAACCATGATCAGCAACCCAATAATGGGTACCAGAAAGACGATCACGTTGTAAGGACTATATGGAAGAACCTGCCAGGTCTCAAGGGAGATCAGTAGAAATGTTAGATTGATGAAGGCAGGGATGGCCAGCAGCATTACGGACATTCTTTCCCTGAAGACAGAAGCTCTCTTTTCGTTTCCAGGAATGGACGAGTCAATTCTCAGGGGCAATCGGTATGTGAAAAAGCTGATTGCCACCATCAGTAAAGTTACCGGAACCGAAATGAATCCAACGAGAAACACACCCAGGATGGACTTTGTCGAGAATGCATCGGGTTGCCCGTTTACGCCGAAATGCGTCGGGAATGTCTGAGGAATGCTGGGATATATTGCTATCCCGATGGCGAAAATGGCAACCATTACAATGAATGCGGGAACTGCAAAGATCCATGGAAACAGGCGCCCAGAATCACTTACAAAGTCAACAGAGACTGTCCGGTTAAGTTCAACGCTCCAGCCCTGTGCTCTTTTGATCCCGACCATGCGATAATGCACAAATAAATAGACGGCAAAATCCAGCGTTATGATGATGAGCGGCGATGTTGCCAGTAAAGTATTAGTGCTGGCGAAAGTGAACAGGATGCTGACAACGAGCACCATGACTATGAGGGTTGCAATTGTGTAATATTTTTTAAGGCGAAAAATTATAGCAGCAAAGTCCCCGGAATTAATCATAACTGCCGAAGCAGGCACACGTACACCGAAAACTACAGGCTTTTCTGTCATGTACGGTACAATGGAGACAACAATCCCCACCAGTGCTGACATGGCAAGCATCAGTATATAAAACACATTGTTCAGAATCATATTTCAGGACCTCACATGTTTCTGGGTTCTCAGTTGCTTCTTCACGATTTGCATAATGTCTGTTGCATCCAGCCCTTTGGCCAGTGCCTCTGCTATTACCGCCCTCTCTATGGTCTCAAAATCCTCCATATCCTTGGGGCTCCTTACTGCTGAAGAAATGGTGTATTTCTTTCCCCGGGAAAGTTTTATCAATCCCTCATCCCGGAGACATTCATATGCCCTGTTCACAGTATGGAAGTTCACCTCAAGCATTCCAGCCATAAGCCTGGACGGTGGGAGCGATTCCCCGGGTTTCAGATTGCCCGCGGTAATCTCACGGATGATCTGTTCCCTTATCTGCCTGTAAAGAGGTATCTTTGAATTGTGATCCACGGTGATCAAGACCATTGAGCTCATTGTTCTATATCATATAGAACATATAAACATTCCCCCGTTCAACAAATTTATGGCAGAGTGAGGAAAACGATGATCCATGACTGTTTTTGACACAAGAGTAAAACGCCTTCTTAGCCTGGCTTCGTGGAGTAAATAACGCGGAAATCAAACAGAGGGGAATAGATAAACAAAGATCGCGGTGAGAAAGAGGGCAAGGGCAATCAGATAGTCCATGCGCTCAGCCCTCATCCCGGATAGCTTCTTTCCAACGCCTGCAGTTCCCAGGTATACTACGCCCATTAGAGATGCAGAACTGGCTATTATGAACGCTGCTAAAATCCAGGCAATGGGGGAGAAGCCCAAAGAAAAACCGGCAAGAAGCAGGGGAATCATGGCAAGGTCAGGAAAAACTGAAACTGCCAGGACCGAATTTTCAACCTCTCTGTAAGTTCTGGTAGACTCCAGGTACCCATTTACGATGAAATAGATGCCAACTCCAAGAAGAAGGGCAATGGACAGAAGAAAAAGATAATACAGGTAGCTGCTGAGAAAAGTGAGCCCAAGGAAGAGGATAAAGAGCGCCACCAGACTGGACAGTACGGCATGAATTGCACCTATAGATGCCCCGATGACGCACCTCCTGGAAACGGTGTAATTTCTTGCAGATGATAGTGCCATGATGGGGAGCCAATGATCAGGTGCAAGCATGTGAAAAGTGCCTATGCCAATAGCCGTCACAAGGAGGATGATGAAAAGGGACAACTCATCTGAATGGCCGACTCAGTTTAATGGTTGCTGCATGACTCAGGCATATGGTTGGATTGATATGTTCATCAAAGAGTATAAGCTAAATAAGTTCAACTCCACCCACGGAAGACTGAAGTACAAGAATATCCACGAGGCACTAGACCTGTAATTTCTATGCTCAATTGAATTCTGACGATGAAATTAGCAGAAAGCTCCGAAGGCCTAAGTACAATTGAAATGGAAAACTGAAAGTAGGATTTATTTATAAATTCGCCTTGAAGAAGCGTGCAAAAAGCGAACACTTTGAAAAGCTGCATTGTGTTGTTTTTAATTGCAATGATTATTTTCCAAGTCCCTTCAAGTGGCTTATCTAAAGTCAATTCCCATACTCGCAATCTGGAATCAGAAATTCATAGCTTCAATACGTTCCAATCCTTGGGAAACAACTATCAAGTTTCATCCCGTGCAGTCTCAGAAAGTACGGGTAGTGCCTCCATCTCATCGATTCCCGGAGAGATCGATATAGTGGATGCTGTATCTTCCCAGATATTGAGCAGCCTGTCTAACGAGTCTCCGATGTTCTCAGCTTACAACAATTCTATCATAGGTATCTCTCACCCTCCTCTACCACCTTCATTCAAAGCGAATAGCGCAAGCAGTAATGATGCCACCTCTCTTCAGGTAATTGCCATCAACAGTTCATCAAACAACAAACTCGGTATCATTGCGGAATATATGTGCTATGAGGTAAACTCATCAAAAAACATGTCGTTTAACACGGATGTGAGTTCCGGCAACCTCATTGTTTACATAAGTACTGGTTATACCCAAGTAGCCAATGGTTTTTGCACCGATCAGCCCGTGAAAATCAACGGTCAATCCCCAACAGGACTAAACGGCACGTCCATACAGATATACGGAAGCGTATGGAGCAGTATATGCTCTGCAGTATATCCGGTCAATAGTACTGGTTCTTACAATATATATGCGACATACTCTAGTACAGATGGGGCCATAACCTCCTATGTCCTGGTGATAGGACAGGTTACCAATGATTTTTCAACATCATTCTATGAAACGGGGTTACCGGTTGGCACAACTTGGTATGTTAACTTAAGCAACGGGCAGTCATTTTCATCAAATGCGTCCTCAATGTCATTCTCAGAGTCAAACGGAACTTACGCTTATGCCATTGCGACTACCAATAAGTCTTATGCACCATCACCTTCCACCGGATCATTCACTATCAACGGTTCTCCAGTTTCTGAAAACGCTGAATTCTCCAATATAAGTGGAGCCGAGAAGAGAATCACTCTGAATGTTACACTTAACGGTTCCGTATATATGGAAAACTTCGAATTGAATAAAACTCTTTATTCCAGGCTATACAACTCAGATAAAAATTTAGAAACCGCAGCCGCGACCTATCTTGCTAATTTTACCTCTCAACCATCTGTATATGAGATATATTCAACTTCAATATACCAAAATGGAGCTCTCGTCAACAACAAGACCCTCCTGGACTCAATTTATTTCAATTCACTGAACTGGGCAGTTTCGATAGCAGACGCAAAATGGTTATCTCTAAACTTTGGCCGCAGCTCAAGTGGCTACACTTCCCTTACTCAGTGGATTTCTACAGAAAATGTTCAGTCTCTTGGGTACTGGCTGGCACAGGGCTTAAGTTATGCAACAATGGTGGGACCGTTAAATTCGTTGGTGGGTTCAATTCTTTCAAAAGGCAGTTTGAGTTATGTTGACCTCCTTACCTCAATTATTTGGGATTCCATTCAGGGTTATTCAAAGCTATCTGATTGTTTTGGGGCAACCAGGGCCACCTCCATTCTCAACATATTCGAGCAGTATGGCCTCGTGAGCGGTACCTCATACAGAGGATCTCAATTCGTGTACAGTCTGGCGCATCTCAATGCTGATCAGTACGAAAATTTTGTGCAGTCGATAATGTCGTCTCAAGGCAATTCTAACGCACCTCCGGGCACAAGAGCAATTGCAACTAATTTCATAGAGCATCTTGGTGGAACTTTTCTAGAGTATGGTAGCACAGCATCTGTATCGGCTACACAATCATTCCTCAGCGCCTACTTTGGGGACCAACTGACGCTTGCAACTTCTTCAGAAATCTCATTTTCCGGGGCCATTCAATCAGTGTCTGATTCAATTGGCGAAGGCATAGACGACGGCTCTTTACCATTAGCCTTGGCAGGGGCAATCACCGCAGCCTACATAATGCCATACGCAAACTTGCTCCACCAAGAGATTTTGGATCAGAACATATTGTACCAGGTAGTTTATCCCGCACTCTTCCAATATACTGCAAATCTTGCGAACGGAACAACCCCTGAGATTGGAACCGGCACTGGCGTTATAGACCTGATTGGTTTGGTTGACATTCTATGGTGGCAGTTTTTTTCCACTCAAAAATCAATCTCCGGGTTACAGTTGTTCAACCGCGCTCAAATAAGTTCCGACTCTTCTATTGCATCATCATTTCTGAACGGCTCAATAGGGATATACAATTCTGAAAGCGTCATAGGAGCAGAGGCCAGTGATCTCGCATCGGGAACGGCGCAGACATCCAGCACTTCAATCATTAGAAGTTTTACTGCTCCTTCCTTCACATTTGAACCAAGTGCAATTGCGATGGTAATTTCCTTGGAGATTGACATTACAACCAAATACGTGACGGAGGCCTATAATTATACTAAGAATGTTCTCACATCCGCAGGCACTACAATTGAGAACGCCATCAGCAATGTATCCGACTATCTGGAAAACGGCTGGAACTCGCTGACATCCTGGGTTTCATTGACGGATCCAGCTTATCCACAAATGTATGTCTCGGGAATGGAAGTATATACTTCTCTCACAGCCTTGAACATCACTTATCCATTCGCAACCTTCGCTTTGGGTTCAAACTATAGCGATTTAATACTTGGCGGCTATGCACAGGGAATAATCTCAGTGGAATACAACGAGAATACTACGATGTACGTTTACGGCTTCAACAGTTCCAGCAACTCATTTTCTGCAGCCTACTCTTCCAGCATTCATAATAATCAAATTCTGGCACTTAGCTCATCTTATAACGGAGTCAATGAATCTGTGAGAGAGGATGGATATAACGTCAGCATCTTATTTGATAGAGCCGCGAACGAAACCTTCCCTGTTACGGTGAAAATCTACAGCTCTTCCAACACCCTACTGATGAGCATTAACACTAAATTAGACGCATTACAGATAATAGGTCTTCCAAACGGCACATATTCCTATCAAGCATACTCGTCCAATAAGACGATAGGGTTAGAACCGGTTTCCGGGTCTTTCGCTATAAACGGTGGCAACGCCTCACTCACTATTATTCTTGGACCCAGTGGAAACCAGTACTCGGCCTCTTCACTTGTGTCGCAAATCGAATTTTACGCCTTGATCGGTGTATCTGGTGTAGCGATTATTGGGGTTGCTTTCTACTTCAGGAAAAAGAGCAGGCAATGACCTGGAAAGTCATGCGGGAATTTTCATAATATTGCCAATTTTTCACACGACCGTTGAATACATTCAATGAAAAGATAAATCAGAGCTGGAAACTCATCTAAATCGAACTTGAACTTGTGTTTAGTGACCTCTTTAACAGGGCGGCTCCCTTATATCTGGTTGTGCTTTTAGAGCCCTTTCGAAGGGCATATTTTAGTATTGCAACAAAATGGGTGGATGTGAGGGAGAGGGCCATATTCCTTATGAGGCATGGAGTGACAGAATGGAATCGACTTGGAATATGGCAGGGATGGAAGGGACCTGGCTTGAACAAGGCAGGCAAAGAACAGGCCGAAATGGCTGGGCGGAAACTTGCTGGTATAAAATTCTCTGCAATATACAGCAGCGACCTCCCAAGGTCCTACGAAACTGCTGTCATTATTTCTCAAGTAATAGACGCACCGGCTCCAGTGCCAGCCTCATGTCTTAGAGAAAGGGATCTGGGACAGCTCTCAGGCCGATCGATGAAAGAGATTGCTGACCTTTTTCCCAATCTCAGGATGGAAAGGGAAGCGCTGGGGGCAAACGACATTTATGGTGTGGAGAGCTGGAAAGACTTCAATGAAAGAGTCGCATCATGTTTCAATGGGCTGATTGAGAATTCCGGCAAAAATGTGCTCATAGTAACACACGGGGGGTGCATCATGAGTCTCGTCAGAACGCTGGTTGATCCTTCGTTTGACCAGATTCTAGACAACTGCGGCATACTGAAGCTCTCGTGGGACTCCCGTCGCTACAGGTATGAGCGGATTTAACCCGCTGCACCGGCACGCACGGTCGACGTCAGTGAGCTGTAATTCCAGGAGGTATGCCTGACCCGTCTCCACTTTGGCCTTCATTTTCTTTGCGGCCGAGAAATGCCAGTGACTCACAGAGAAATCTGATCCGGTTGTTGTTTGTGAAAAGCTCGACATAGTGAATGAACCAGGCAATTACTCTACCAGGAAATCCCGTCAAGACTAAATTTTTCGGGCCTATGAAAAGAGAATCGTGGCCAAGAGGGATAACATGTCCAAAGTCCCTGTATCTGAACCCCGTCTCCTTTCTATGTTTTCCTTCGGGAATTGAGTTTGCAATATGCATGGCAAGGAATCTTCCTTCCTGTACAGCTACAGATGCATTCTCCGGGAGAGTCTTCCCGTCCCAGTCTTTCAAAGACGCGATATCGCCAATTGCATAAGCGTTCTTAATGCCCTGGATTTCCAGGTGAGCATCGACAACTATTCTGCCTTTTTCAGTCTGAATCACACCAGGAGTTACAAGCAGTGAAGTGTTCGGTCTGATCCCTGCAGCCCAGATGATAGTGTCGGCATCCAATGTCTCGCCACTGCTCAGGTGAATCTTACTACCTTCAATATTCTTGATATTCATGTTTGTACGGCAATCCACTCCTCTTCTCCTCAGGATTCTCTCCGAAATCTCTGACGCCACTTCGGGTTCCCTGGACAGTATCCTGCTGGATGCCTCAAGAAGAATAACCCCACCGGAATACATAGAAGTGGTCTGCCTGATCTCTTTTAACTTTTCAGCCAGGAATGAAGCGGCCTCTACACCAGTTTGTCCTCCACCTATGACAGCCACCTGGTAACGGGGCTCATCCGGCATCTCCCATGTAATTTGGGATCCGAGCAATTTTTCTGCGATCACATAGGCATCTTCAATATCTCTGAGCGAGACTACTTTTTTCCCTGATATCGACATGCCATGGAAGTTGTCAGAGGACCCCGTTGAAAGCACGATGATATCGAATTCTATCTCTTCATCTTTCACAAATACCTTCCCTGCTCTCATGTCAATGCTATCGACCTTACCAAGCATGAACCTGAATCCCAACTTCTGTGCCAAACTTTCAATGTCAGCCGAAACAGATGCCGCTGAAAGTCTCGAAACAGCAAGTTCGGGGAGAAGTGGGGTGAACGTGATATAACGCTGGTCGCTGATAACAAGGAGATCCACATCCCGCATCCCTGCACGTCCCAAACTCCTCCTCATTTCCCTGCAGAATGAAAAACCTCCAAACCCGAATCCGACAACCACAATTCTTGTTAAAGGGCGGGTGGAAGAGTATACACTGCGGGTATGGCCATGCATGTTTGTCACTCCGCTTCAGGCGTGTATCCCACATGTTCCCTGATAGACGCCATCGCGTAACCCTTTACCTGTGATACCGTCACATAAGGTGGCATAGGCTTTGCATCAGGGTCAGTGATTGCCTCAAGAATAAATGGACCGCGTGAGGAAAGCATTTTCCTTAGCCCTTCTCTCAGGCTGTCTCCGGTCTCTATTCTCGCAGATGGAATTCCATATGCTTCGGCTATGGTTGAAAAGTCAGGATTTTTCAGATCAATGCCCCACTGCGGGTATCCAAGAACTTCCTGCTCAAATTTTATCATACCCAGCTTTCCATTGTTGAATATCACGAACTTGATGGGCAGGTCATACTTGACCACGGTGGACAGCTCCATCATTGTCATTGCAAAGCCACCGTCACCCACTGCAGATATGATCTGTCTTCCTGTCGAAAGCGCCACTCCGACAGAACCGGGGATGGAGTTGCCCATTGAAGCCAGTCCTCCTGAGAACAGAAACCTGTTGGAACCAGTAGCCCTGAAGTGTCTGGCTATCCACACGGTGGTATTTCCCGTATCCGTCACAATGACAGAGTCATCATCTGTCTCTTCAGAAAGGAGCCTGCTGAGCATCTTTGGGTTGACCGAATCTGTCTGTGCGTTCTCCTGTCTCTGCAGTTCCCTGAGCCACCTCTTCCTGCTTTCCTCCAGTTCAAGGAAGAATTTGTCTTCTTTTTCTGCGATACCTTCCTGCATATGAGATATAAAGGCACCCGCGTCATCAACAATGGACTCTGTGAGCTGGATCTGGCTCCCAGGAACGTCCGCATTGATGTCCACCTGGACAACGGCCGTCCCAGGTGGAATGAACTTGAAATATGGGAAGGAGGTCCCCAGCATAAGGATCAGATCAGCCCTCTTCACCGCATCAACGGAGGGTCTTGTTCCCAGAAGACCCAAACCTCCCATGACCCTTGGATCACTGTCCGGCAGTATGCCTTTGCCGTTCAGGGCGTAAATGATGGGTGCACCAATTTTCGATGAAAAATCATCAACCAGGGAGGCGGCGTTTCTGGCACCACTCCCAATCAATAAGACAGGTCTTGCACTTCTGTCAAGAAGCTTCTTGACCCTTTCGATGTTGGGGCGATACTGCACTTCAGGGAATACAGGCATCTGAGGCACTGTACTGGGCGCTCTGTCCATAAGCAGGTCAACAGGCACATTTATATGGGCAACCCCCCTCCGAAGAACAGCTTCTGTAATCGCCCTTGAAAGGATGAAAGGAGCAATGGATGCGTTTAGAAGGAGCCTGTTGTAGACACTCACATCATCGAACAATTTGAACATGTTCACTTCCTGATGATAGTCCCTGCCAACGAGGTCCCTTGCAACCTGTCCGGTGATCGCAAGGACTGGTGCATGATCCAGCTTAGCATCATAAAGCCCATTCAGGAGGTGGATGGAGCCTGGTCCAGAAGTTCCAAAACAGGCAGATATGTGGCCATTAAACTTTGAGTCAAATGAAGCGGCAAAAGCTGCGCCCTCTTCATGTCTTGTTTGCACGTATTTGATCTCCGGGGTTTTTCTCACAGCTTCTACCAATGGATCAATGGAGTCCCCGGGTATCCCGTAAATCCTCTTTATCCCGAATGATGCCATCACATCAGCCATAATTTCAGCTACAGTTCCAGACATTTCAATCACTGATCCTAAATCTTCGGAGGCCTTACAACGGGAACAGTTTACATGTAAGCATATGGAAAAACTCCAATAAAGCCCGTCCTGGAAATAAACTATCGAACCGACTCGAGCTGAAGTTCCACGATCTTCCTGACGGACCTGCGGATGATATTGCTTAGGGTAGTTGCGCTGATGGAGAGCTCTTTTGCGAGTTCTCTGACAGTGGTTCTGCGTTTGTCATCGAAAAGTCCCCTTTCGTGTGCAATGAGCAGTATTTCTATCTCCCTCGCAGTAAGGGAAAGTGGGTATGAAACTTCACCCGCAGAAAGGAGTATCGCCCGCAGACCGCCGGTCCTTAATACTTCCACTATGGACTTTGCGGCCCCAATGCTGGAGCACAGGATCGTATACTCAATGGCGTCCGTGGAATGGAATTGCGATCTTATGATAAGTGAATCCATGGAAGCCATCAGCCTGCATGCACTGCAGGCTCTTGATCTGCACCAGATCTTATCGCTTCCGACCCTGGTTGTCAGGGGTATCGCTTCCCTTATAGACCTCAGCTTGGTTTTATCCAGGTGGCGTATGGATAGAAGATGATTGCTCTGGACCTCTCCAGGACTCACACGCTCCAGGAAGAATTCTGCAATGTTTGGGACGAAGAAGTTTGCGACCTCACAGTCCCCCCGGTCAACCTTTATTGTTGCAACAGTAGCAAACGCCATCGGTAACTGAATAAGCAGTTGGTAAGCCTATTAACAGTTTGCGTTAATATGCCTTCCAGAACCTTCTCAGGATGATAGAATGGCACATCCGCCTCTTTGCAAGGCTTACCTGTCAACTGTTGCGGTTAAGAACCCCGTGAGGATATTACAAGCATGACACAACATGAGAGCTTTCTGAACGAGGAGCACACTGAATTGCTGGCTGAGATAAGTGAGGTAGCAGCAACACCCGGCAAAACCGGTAAGCTTTTCCCGGAGTTGCTGAATATATTCAGCGGTCACCTGGATCGCGAGGAGCAAACGGTGTTGCCCCTTCTTGGATATCTGTACGACAGTGTTGAGAGGCCAATCGATGTGAGTGACAGCCTGTTTAAGGCTGGCAAAGATTTCAGGACCGAATACGCGACCATGGTGAATGAGCACAAGGCAATCGACGACATCATGAAGACCACCGAGTCAGACGGGGCCCCGGAGAAAGTCATGGAATTAATCTGTGATATCAGGCACCATGTGATGTTGGAGAGTGAGGTAATCTACCCGGCCGCAATGATGGCGGCAAACATGATAACATCATATCATGTCAAAAAGGAAGTAGCGATACGGAACTGAATTATGGTGTTCCGGGCTGCATTTTTCTGAACTGCAAATCCAGTAGATACTCCCTTGCTTCCAGCGCCGCCTTGCAACCACTCCCGGCTGCAGTCACGGCTTGCCTGTACCGGTGATCAGCAAGATCACCGGCTACATACACCCCTTTGTAACCGGTCATGACATCTCCGGTTGTCTGCACATATCCCAGTTTATCGAGGGGAAGCACGTCTCTGAGAAACTCGCTGTTTGGTTTTCTCCCAATGGCAACAAAGAGCCCGTCCGCTCTCAACAGAGTATCTTCACCTGATTTGTGGTTCCGTATTTTTACTGCCCCGAGTTTGTTGGTACCGATCAGATCAACAACTTCAGACTCCCAGAGTACCCTGATTCTGGGATTCAAGAGAACCTTGTTCTGCATAGCCTTACTGGCCCTGAACCTGTCCCTTCTGTGGACTATGGTCACAGAACTGGCAAAATTGGCAAGAAACAGAGAATCTTCCATTGCCGTGTCTCCTCCTCCCACCACAACCACATCTTTGCCCTTGAAGAGTGGTCCGTCGCAGGTTGCGCAACTGCTGACACCCTTGCCCATCAGCCTCCTTTCGCCGTCCATTCCAAGCCACTTTGGTGAAGTGCCTGTTGCTATGATGATGCATTCCGTCTCAAATTGGTTTCCTGATGTCCTGACAACGTAAGGAAAGACATTGAGGTTTATCTCCTCCACTGTATCATGAATAAATTTAGTGCCAAACCTTTCGGCCTGTCTTGTCATGAGGCCGATGAGGTCTGAACCGGAGATCGCTTCCGGGAAAGCCGGATAATTCTCTACGCTGGTGGAAAGGGTGAGTTGGCCTCCTGCATCAATCCCCGTTATGACCACCGGTTGAAAATCCTCCCTGGCCGCGTATATTGCTGCGGTGAGACCGGCCGGTCCGGATCCAATTATCACTATCTTTTCAACCATATTGACCAATAACACAGTTCAAGGGTGCATTAAAATGTGTGGTAACGCTGAATAAATAAGATCTTCCACGTCTACTGAAGTGATAAGTTTATTGTCGCATCTGAATCAATAAAGACATGGATGCTCCGATCGGGATTTGGACCCGAGTCGTCGGCTTGAAAGGCCGATATGCTTGACCTGTCTACACCATCGGAGCCAGAGCAGCCCTAAAGCCAGTCACTTTATATTTATCTTTGCGTGGTGATGTGCGTCCTTGCTATGGCCCGACCGATGCGACGCAAAATTCATGTTTCCATGGAAATGTTTTAATTAACGTTGTGGTTCATATAAGAAGGGTATTCCTGTTATGACGGAAGAATCGCAAGGTTTAATCGGATCAAGGGGACGCGACTTGATGCTGCTTCTCAAAAGGAATGGTGAAAGCAGTCTGACCAACCTATCTGCGCTGCTAAAAATTTCAAAGGTCGCCGCCCTCAAGCATGTCAAGGAGCTGGAGAAAGCCGGGCTGATCCAGAGGAAATCTATGCCACATAAGAGAGGGCGACCTGAGCTTTATGTTTCTCTGACGGAAACTGGTAAGGATATATTCCCAAAGAGCTACTCCGACATTGCAATGGAAACTCTTGATTATGTGAACCAGCTCCTTGGAAGGGAACATGTGGGAAAGATCCTCAATCTCAGGGCTCAGAAGCTCATTCATCCATATTCGGAGGTCCTGGGGACATCCTCCGGCAGGGAGAGAGTCGAAAGACTTGCAACCGCGAGAGAGAAGGATGGTTATATGGCACAATGGAAGCAAATGCCAGGCTCAACCTTTGAAATTGTAGAGTTCAACTGCCCTCTTATGGCAATATCAAGCAAATATTCGGAAGCTTGCACTGCGGAGAATAATCTCTTCTCATTACTAATGGATTCTAAAGTTGAGTCAACGCACCGGCTGGTGGATGGCCATAACGCGTGCAGGTTTCTCATTGACATGAAGAACAGCAGGTTCATGAAGAGACCTTAAACCGCAGAATTCCAGCAACATCACCGAATTTCCTGAGGATTATGCCAGGATCACCGTGTGAACTGAACACATGTATCATGGCACCTGTATCGGTGGCCATGCGAAGAAGCTGCAGGCCCTTGCTGCTCCTGTAAAGCTCCTCTGTGATCATCAGCGTATCCACGGCGGACAGTTCCAGACTCTTCAAGGTCTCATCCATCCCATAGCATGCCAACTCGTTCGTATTGAGATTTTTCAGGAATGTGTCAACCAGTGTCTGTTCCTTCATAAGTCTCATGTTGGAAAGGAGTTTGGCTGAGTCTTCGCTCTTGAGGAAACCATAAACCGCACCAAGATCCCTTCTGTCCGCAGGGTAGGAAAGGATTCTGGCATCCCTGAATTGACTGTTCTTCTTGAGGTAGGTGACAAAATGCTCCCGCGTGAATCCCGGTCCCAGAACAATGATCGCGCCCAGGTTCTCCAGCGGCGCCAGGATCTCTGTCACAATACTGGAAAAGTAATCCTCCTCGCTGTAGGAAGACTCAAACTGCTTCCCGGTCTTGCCGGATTCCACCGTGCCAATGCCGTGGATGCCGTAGCTCCTCAAAGCAAAGACCTCGGCCACCTCGTCGTCCATGGTCACAAATACCCCCTTGAACGAAAAAGGGTTTTCCTGGGCTTCGACCAGCATGTGCCGCTGGGTCTCTGTCCATGATTCCTTTATTAGTTCGAACGATGACCCTTCATCCAGACTCACAGATTGATGCTCTCCCCGGGCTTCATCGCTGCTTCCGACTATTACCCCGAGTATTTTGAGAGAGCTGGTGAACGGCCTGAAATCTACATTCTCGACTCTAAGCAGTACTGAGACCGGCTTCCTGCTGGTCTCTTTTGATCTTACCATGTCGGTCTGCTTCTCCACTCTCCTCATAACTGTCGTCCGCACCAGATCACCCTCAGAAATTATGTTCCTCAGGTACCAGAGGTCATCCTGGCTCTCTATGTACAGCCTGATGAGGTCATCCTGGCGCTTTTCGTCAAGGATTCGCATGTTCAGACTCCAGTATCATAGAAATCTTCCTTTTCATCTGCTCGTAATGCGTACCTTCCCAGTAAGCCTTGCTGCAACGGTTGCACCACTCCACTTCTCGGAATCTGTCCCTGATCATAGGGGGCAACTTCAGTGCAGGGTCTGTTGTTGATACTCTCCTAAGGTGAGAATTGCATACGGTGCATCTCGTGAACATCAAGGAATCCACGGGGTGGAACCTCTTCATAAACTCAGTAAGTTGACCGTCGATTTCAAGCGAATGTATGAGTAGAGAATCCTTGACGCGGGCACTTAGAAGCACGTCCCTTGTAACAAGTATGAGTCCACTGCTTTCAGCCTTCTCTGCAATGATGCGGTCATCATCACCACCAGAGACGTATTCGGCACTGAACCCCAGGATGCGTATCCATCTGCACAGCCTTCCCAGCATATGGTCAACCAGGAACCCGGTATCGTTACTGCTTCCATCGTTTGATGAGATTGTTTTCTACCCCCATCAGGTCCATGATCCTGGACACTACAAAATTTATCATGTCATCTGCGGTTCTGGGATTTGTGTAGTACCCCGGCATTGCAGGGGCGATTATCGCTCCACTAAGAGAGAGCCTGTGCATGTTTTCAAGTGCTATGGTGCTGAGCGGCATCTCTCTAGGAACCAGGATGAGCTTCCTTCTCTCCTTGAGTGCAACAGAAGCGCATCTGGTTATGAGTGTATCAGCTATTCCTGAGCTTATCTTTGCAAGGGTAGACATAGAGCACGGAATTATCACCATTGAGGAGAAGATGAAACTGCCTGAACTGACAGGCGCAGTCAGATCGCTGTCCTGATAGGTAAAATCAGCATGGGAACGAAGTTCCTCCGGAGTCTTCCCGACTTCCACACCCAGGACTGTTTTGGCGTTCTCACTCATCACAAGGTGCTTCTCCACCCCTGTTAGGTTCTCGAGAAGCCTTACGGCAAGTATGGAGCCGGAGCCTCCGGTTATCCCCACCACTACCCTGTCCTTACCCATGCGTGGTTTACCGCATCAAGACATATATTGGTTTGTGGGGTTTTGCCTACTTCTTTCTGTTGAAGATATAATACAGGACAACCACAGAGAGTGCCAGAATAACAATGACCCCGTACTTCTCGTACGTGATGTTCACGTTATTTGTGATGGGAACGGACCAGGAGAATCCTGGATACGCCCCTGCGTCAAGGGCCTGTATATTCGTGTAGCCTGAAATCTGGGAAGGCAGGTTCTTGGTCTGGTTAAAGGCAAGAGTCATGTTCTGGACCGTTGGAAAGCCGATCTTACTGAGCGAAACTACAATCTGGAGTCCGTAGGGATTAAGGCCAGTATAGGATAGGTCGAAGATTATCAGATCCTGTGTCGTATTCTTGGTCCAGTTGAATGTGACATAGGTATTGTTGTCAATAACGTCCTTAAAAAAGTTCTGCCATTCTGTAGTGGTTATGGTGTAGTGCTGGTCTGGATTGACCCAGTATGAAATGGAAGGCAGACTTCCAGTTGGTGGATTCAGTACAGGCGTTGAGGCGTAGCTAACCTGTGAGACCCCCAGCATGATAAACAACGAGAGAATCAGACCTGCAATGACCAAACGGTGCCTGTACATATTTCGATGACCGGAAAGACCTAATGAAAGATGCCTTTAAATATTTTCCACTGCCTTGAAGATCGATCAGTGAAATTGTTCAGTCTGGCCAAAGCAAATCAAACAACGCTTATGGCTTTTCATTCCCGTTCTTAAGGAGTATGAGGTATTCCACACCATCGGGATCGCTGCCCACAACGGCAAGCTTATCACGTTTCAGTGCATCAATCCCTCTCTTCATTGACCGTTTGACCACACGGTTTTTCCGCATCAGGAACGCTAATTCCTTAAGGGATGAACCATCTGCTCCAAGGAGGAGTCTCCTGATTATCTCAGGGTCATTCTGTCTCCCCATGGCCCTGTATGCAACCAGAGCGCTCGCAGAGAAGACTCCAAATGCCAGGGGAATCCAACCCGTGGACAAGAACTGGCCGCTCGAGGAAATATGGTTTCCATCGAAGGAAACCATCGCAGTCACATTCACAACGCCCGCGGGCGAACCGACCCATAGGTGGTTTCCGTAACCTGCAAACAAGCCATTCTCAAACCAGGTAACGCGGACATTGGGGGTTATCATCCCTCTTAAGTTTACGGTGAAATAATCGCCAGCAGGAGTCCAGATGGAGGATATAGCGGCTCCCGATACCTCTGCAAAATATTCAACATGTGTGGTACCCAGCCCCACCGAGACTCTGTTTCCGCAGAGATCCTCAACATTGATGGTCAGATTGTATACGCCATTACGTGGGAAGTGCAAAAGTATCGAGCCCTCACTTGACGCAAGATCAGAAAAAAGAGTGAGGGTTCCATCCAAGACAGCAATGGTGCCAGGCCCGGCCGGGTCACTAATGGTATAATTGATGAGCACTGAGTTTGTCCAGATAATGGTGGATGACAGGTGAGAGAAAGAAACCTGTGGCGTTGTATTGTAGAAATAGACAGGGATCGCAACCTCGTTATGGTTTCCCGCAGAGTCAGTGATGTTCATAATCAGTATATACTCACCCTCCTGAGTAAAATTCAATCGGCCTGGAAGAGCAGATCCCGTTTCCAGTGAGGTCCCGTTCTTTTTTAGCGTCCAGGTATAATTGTTACCCTCCTGTGCCTGTGGAGCCAATATCATGAATGACGTATTGGTATACACAGGGGTTGCAGGCAGTGGCAACGCCGGTATGGTATTGTTCACATTAATTTCCTTCCTGAAGAGTGACGTGGTGCCACTTGGCGACGTGGCTGATATGCTGATAATATATATTCCATTCTGGCCAAATCCGTCAGATTCGTTAAGGGAAACAACCATTGTATTGTTCGCCTCCAGGGAGAACATCAAGCCGCCACCGGGAAAGAGTATCTCTAACAGAATGACGCAGGTGACATTGGACCTGACCGTTATGGCCAGTGTGTCGTTGGGCGAGTCCCCATGAAATGAGAAGGCCGAGTCATTTGTTACCTTTACCGTAAGTTCAGGGGGATAACTGATGACCCATACAGTGTAGTTTCCAAGCTCGACATTCTGTCCATCAGGCAGTAATGCTCCAATGGCAAGTGAAATCTTACCATTGGGTAGTAACAGGTTCTTATATGTCACGTCGGTATCGATCAACTCCCTTGTTAGGTTCGAGCCCACTAGGACTGAATAATGGACGACATATTGCACCGGCGTCCATGTCAGGTTGAAAACAGTGCTGTTAAGTGCCTCTCCATCATGAATATCGGCCATGAAGCCGCCCAGGTCCACGGAGATCACACGATACCTGAAGGTGTAATTGAAAACCTGTCCAATCCTGTCAATGACGTTGGCGTAGATGGCCAGCACTCCGCTGAAACCAGGCACATAAATCCTGAAGTCGCCAGTCTGGAGATCGGATGATATGGAGTTGGAAAGGTACTGAATCTTCAGCGACCTGATCCCGTAATGGTCCGCAATGGAGAAACTCACCAGAGTGTCGTTTGATATCCAAGCTCCAGGCTCCGGAGAAAGGGTGAACGATGGAGCATAGTGGTCCATGAACACCGTCCCCGTGACAATGCTTGCATATCCCAGTGAATTGTTAAACCTGGCAGCAAACGGGTAACTGCCATCCTTGAACATGGAAGCGTTGAGCATCACATACGATAGATTGGAGTGTAAGGTCAGGTTACCAATGGTGAAAACCAGGTGGAACGGGAATGCAGTGGATATGTTGAACATGGCCTTCCCGACTCCGCTGAATATTTCCGGCCCCCCATAGCTTGCCGTTATGGATCCGTTGCAAACCGGGAACAGTGTGCCGTTCTGGAAAAAATCAAGTTGATTTTCCGTTAGCATTACGCCCGAAGCTGCCGCCCTGTCAAAGAAACCGCTCAGCGGGTTCCCAGGACTTGTTTCAAAAGTTCCCAGGACAGTGTTTCCGCCCCAGTCATACTCAATCTTCCCGTCATTCATGAAAACAGGTGCGGTTGAATCCAAAGAAATGACCGAACCATTCCTTGAACCCGGGAGCACCAGTACTGAACCATTTTGCCCGAAGGTGGATACATCATGCATGCCCCTTCCCTTGAAGAAGGCCTCATGGGAACCTGTGTTGGCCATACCTGCGGGTGCGATGCCTCTCGAAAGCATGCCAAGTTGCGATACATGGCAGACAGAAACATGGCCATTGGCAAAATTGAACCTTTCCCCAAGGACGGTCTGGTTTGTTACGTTAAGAATGCTAAGTTTCAGTATATCTCCAAGGAAGGAGGAACCAATAACAGACACATTCGACCGTGCAATTTTTCCGGCAAGCCTGGCCGTGTAATTGCCTGAAGCTGAGTAATAAAGGCCATTGCCATGTCGGCTGAGCAGGGCAAAATCAGACGCGTTGCGGTTCGACCACCCCAAATTCAATCTCCCCATATCAATGGCATATGATCTAACGGTGAGAGACGACAGAGACAGCACAGTTGCAGATGTTGAGGAGTTTCCGGATACGAAATAGGTGACGTTTGTGCCGTTGACGGAATTGAAAATCACAGGACGGGAAGATAGATCTGCAATCCTTGCAACCGCCCAGAATGAGCGGTTGACGGTGTTGTAAGCTACCAACATGCCATCGCTGCTCAGGTAAACCACCGTATTCAAGGGGGCGGAGAAGAAAGGAAAGCTTGCATTAGCGTCTGGTAAATAACCCGATGGAATGACGTATTCCTCGACTCCCATACCAGTCAGCATAGTCGCCGGAGGTTCATCGGATACATGTCTGTCCACGTAAATGCCGTATATGGTGAGGTTGGAGTATCCCTCTCCCACGTCAATGGAGAGATTGCCTGGTCCTTCAGAAAAACTAACCGCATGCCAGTAATGCCAGTTGCTGTCACCTAATCTGGACAGCATGATTAGGGCCTCCCCCCAACTATCCTCAAATGTTATGTTTGCCCAGTAAAGTCCGCTTCCTGGCTGGCTCCCTATATACTCGCCCCCACCCGGGGATGTTATCTCCGTTCTGAAACCAACCGCAGGACCAAATGAGAGACCATCAACAAAACGCCCTCCCATGTGGACACTGAGGTTATCGCAGGTCAGGGACGCACTTTCCTTGCTGTTCCAGGAAAAAAGCAATGACAGCGTGTCTACGGATGACCTGTTGATGTCAATGGAAAGATGAGACCTGTTGTAGTAGGAATCGGTATGGACTCCAAGCGCAGATCCATTGGGAGTGGATATGATGCCGTAGGAGAGAAATGAAGAATTTCCATGCTCCAAATAATTCACCGTGCTATTGTTGGATGGATAAGACCCCGGCGCCATCTGTGAGTAACTCAGGGTTATTCCTTCCTGTTTCGCAGCAGAACCAGAAGCATAGGTACTGTTTTGATAATGCCATAATGGCGATGCAGGTATTATAATAAGAATTGCAATAATAGCAATTATACGCATTTCGGGAAAATGATTTGGAGAATAAAAAAATACGGATTCTCCAGAGATGCATAGGTTTATAGATAGAAGACGCTCATGAATGAACATTATGCTGCGAGTCGGTATCAACGGCTACGGTACCATAGGACGGAGGGTTGCTTATGCGGTTTCGCTTCAGGACGACATGAAGGTCTCCGGCATAATCAAGACCAAGCCTGACTACATCAGCAAGGCAGCCTCAAAAGAATTCAACATCTATGTGCCAGACAAAGCCTCGGAGAAAAAATTCGATGAAGCAGGAATCAAGATAAAGGGAGATCTGGGAAAACTCATTGAAGACTCTGAGGTGATCGTTGACTGCACCCCTGAGGGCAGAGGCAAAGAGAACATCAGGATCTATCAGGACAGAAAGATCAAAGCGGTGTTCCAGGGAGGAGAGGATGCAGATATAGCCGAGAGCAGTTTCAATGCGTATTCAAATTTCAACGAGTCCGTTGGAAAGAGCTACGTCCGTGTGGTTTCGTGCAATACCACCGGCCTGGCAAGGACCATTTCACCCATCAATGATCTGCTTGGGGTAAGGCGCGTCAACGCTACTCTCATAAGAAGAGCAACGGACCAGAATGACAGCACCAAGGGTCCCATCAACTCCGTTGAACCTAGCCTGAAGTTTCCTTCTCACCATTCACCTGATCTGAAAACAGTTCTGCACGTGCCAGAAGTGGAGACAGTGGCAATCAAGGTTCCGACCACGTTGATGCATGTTCATGTGGTTGAACTCACCCTGGGCAGACAGGGCAAAGCCGAGGATGCAGTCAGCGCATGGATGCAGAGGAAGAGAGTATTCGTGCTATCAGGAAAGGACGGAAGATCAAGTACGGCTCAGATAATGGACATGGCCAGGGAGATAGGAAGAAACAGGTCAGACTTATACGAGATCGCAGTCTGGAAAGAGAGCGTGAACGCTTCAGGGGACAAGCTCAGGTACGTCCAGGCAGTCCACCAGGAAAGTGACGTAGTGCCTGAGAATGTTGATGCAATCAGAGCCATGTTTCAGCTGCTGCCTCAGGCAGACTCAGTAGAAAAGACCGACCGTTCAATGAAGATTTCAGGAAGCGTGATATGATGGCAGAAAAGAAGAAGGAAGAGAAGCCCTTCTCCGTTGAGGACCTCCCAGGTGTCGGAGAAGCTACGGCAGAAAAGCTCAGGGAAGCCGGTTATGATGAACTAATGAGGCTGGCAGTTGCTTCCCCCAAGGACCTCTCAGAGGTCAGCGGGGTTGCCGAAGGGGCGGCTGCAAAGATCATCGCAGCAGCAAGAAAGTTTGCAGACGTTGGAAACTTCGAGACCGGTGAGGAGATACTGCAGAGAAGAAAGGAAATCAAGAAGCTTCCGACCGGAAGCAAGAACCTTGATGAACTGCTGGGAGGAGGACTTGAAACTCAGGCCATAACTGAATTTTATGGGGAATTTGGTTCGGGCAAGACGCAGATCATGCACCAGCTTGCAGTCAACGCAACCATGCCGGAGGATGCGGGAGGATTTAACACCGATGTGCTCATCATAGATACAGAGAACACTTTCCGGCCTGAAAGGATCGTGAGCATGGCTCTGGCAAAGGGTCTCGACCCCGACGAAACGCTCAAAAGGATACACGTGGCAAGGGCCTACAACTCGCATCACCAGATCCTGCTGGCAGAGAAAGCCTCCGAAATGACGAAGGACTTTCATATAAGGCTCCTCATTGTCGACTCTCTAACATCCCACTTCAGATCTGAATACATGGGCAGAGGCTCTCTTGCAGAGAGACAACAGCTGCTCAACAGGCACATGCACGACCTTCTGAAGTTCGGAACCATAAACAACGCAGTGGTGGCCGTGACCAATCAGGTGTCGGCAAGACCGGACATATTCTTTGGTGATCCCACAGCACCCATTGGGGGTCACATCGTAGGGCATACTGCAACGTTCAGGGTTTACCTCAGGAAAAGCAAGGGCGGAAAGAGGATTGCGAGGCTTGTGGATTCCCCATACCTCCCAGAAGGAGAGGCAGTTATACAGCTCAGTGAAGATGGCATCACCGATGGAGTGCAGGCATAAGGCTTAAGACAAAATGTTATTTACTTGTAACGCTTAGAATCTGAAAACTATGTGGAAAACAATACAGGACAAATTCAGAAACAGCCCATCGCAAATGCTGGTTGTCAGCAAGTTCGTGCAGATTGGCCTTTCAGTGAAGAATGACTTTGAGGCGGTGCCAAGAATATTCTGTCTTGATATAGAAGTCAAGGCAAATTCCGTAGCAGCCTCCGTTGGGGTCGATCGCAGGGTCGTTCTGGAGACTGTCAAAAGGATAGCCTCTGACCCTGAACTCTTCAAATTTTTTGCAGGTCTTAAGCCTACAGCGAACCTAGGCACATCTGACTCAACCCTTGGTTTTGGACGCATTGAGATCATACCTGAAGACGCAAACAAACCTGGTATAATCTCTGGAATTCTGAGCATAATCTCTCAGCATGGCCTGAACGTCAGGCAGGTCATCGTGGAAGATCCGGAGATAACGGACAACCCCAAGGCGCTCATAGTGACGGATAAGCCCATACCTTCAGAGATCATCCCCAAAATGAGGGAAGTGCCGGGTGTGAACGCCCTGGTAATCCTGTAACTCAGCGGGAGAGATGGGGACAGAGCAACCCGCTTTCAGTTTTCTGGAACAGAGAGAGTACCAGAGGTATGCAGTTGAGTTCATCCTTGCCGCTCTAAATAAATCTGGTTCTGCAATAATTGAAGCGCCCACAGGGTCAGGAAAAACAATCATGGGCCTTGTCTCGGCCATTAGGGCAAGAAACCCCGGGGATCGCATCCTTTACCTCACCAGGACAAATTCCCAGCAGCAACAGGTTATCAACGAACTCAGGCTCATAAGGAAGGATCTCAAGATCAACGCGGTCCCATTCCAGGGTAGAGGGAACCTGTGCCTTCTCTATGGCGAGGTTGAGGATAGGGAAGAAGCCAGCCCAGAGTCACTATCCAGGTTCTGCAGTTCAAGGAAAAAGCGAGTTATGGAAGGAGATTCCGGCGCATGCAGATTCTTCAACAGCAGCGTGAGATCAGACGATACCATGAGCTATATATTTGATGATCTCCCGGCCGCGGAAGATATAAAGGATTTCGGCTCCGTGAACACGATCTGTCCGTACGAGGCCATCAAAGCCTCTCTTCCCAGAGCAGATGTGGTCATCGCACCTTATGCCCAGTTCATCAACCTTGCAATTGGGGAGCGCTTCCTGAGCCACTGGGGTGTGACCAGGGACAGACTTGTCATAATACTGGATGAAGCGCACAACCTCCCGGAAATAGCACGGTCTGTTGCATCATTTGAGATATCCTCCGAGGAGATAAACAGGGCAGAGAAGGAGGCACTGGAGTTCGGAGATGATGAGCTTGTGAGGAGAATCAGGGTCACTGACTACATGGAGATTCTCAGAAACGCCATAGCCTCCCTGAAGCGTGACTTCCTCCATGGAAACGATGAGGCCAGGATATCCTTCACTAATTTCGTGGAGTATGTCATGGTCGGTGGGCACATGAACTCCTCAATGTTCCAGGAACTGAACAGGTATCTTGGAGTCTTTGGTGAAAAGATTCTGAACATGAAGGAAGAAGACAGGAAAATCCCAAGGTCATATGTGTACAGCCTTTCAACAAGGCTAAACCTCTGGGAGCAGGTGGATGAAGCCATTTACCTTTCCCTTGTTTCAGACAGGCGTGGAGGGACCATTGAAGCATCCTGCATGGATCCGTCGCTGGTACTTGCCCCCCTGAAGCAATCCAGGACCATCCATCTTTCCGGGACACTAGAGCCCATAGACGCTTACAGGAGGATGACAGGGTTTGATGAGGCTCCGTTTCACAAGGTCCCAAACGTATTTCCTGCAGGAAACAGGCTCAGTATCTTCTGGGACCAGGTGACCACGAAGTATGACGAGTTTGATGAGGAAAAACTGGAGAAGATAGTTACAGTCATCTCTGAACTTGTGGAAAAGACCGGTAGGAAGTCCATTGTGTTCTTCCCGTCCTATCAGTCCCTGAACAGGGCTTTCGCCTACTCTTACCCATTTGAAGTATTGAGGGAGCAGAAAGGAATGGGGCAGTCTGCACTCATGGAGAAGGTGGAGGAGTTCAGGATTGGAGACAGCGTCCTTTTCGCCGTTTCCGGCGGCAGGATCTCTGAAGGGATGAATTTCCCGGGCAGGGAACTGGAACTTGTAATAATTGCAGGCGTACCTTATCCCCGGCCTGATGTGAGAAACCGCGCACTTATGGAATACTATGACAGATTTTATGGAAAGGGTTGGGAGTATTCCGTTACGTTCCCTGCGCTTGTAAAGATGAGGCAGGAGATTGGCAGGCTAATCAGATCTGAAGGCGATATAGGCGCATCGGTGATCCTGGATAAGAGAGCTTCCTACTTCATGGGCTACATGCCGGATCTGAAACTGTCCCAGGATCCGGTCGGTGACGTGGTACGGTTCTTCGGTTCAAAAGAGCATGCTGCCGCGCATCGCTGAAAAGCTCCATATCTGACGGATTCCAGGTCAGGCGATTTTAGTCAAAGAGCAGCTTTAAACCAAAGCCGCAATATACGATCGAGCTAGGTTGTCGTATTTCTCTTTGCTCTACGAATCCGTGAGAAAACAGATACAGAGTGGTGAAATAAGGAAGTACGTCCTGCTCGGCTTATTCATAGGCGTTATTGCCGGTTTAGGCGCAATAGCCATTTATTATTCCATAGACCTTGCCACAAAGTACATCCTGACAGGGATAACCGGCGTGACGGTCCCGGGAACAGACCTTCAGGGTACGCCATCAACCTTCAAAGTCAGCTCGGCTTTCGTAATGCCCGGTTTCAAGGAACTGCTTATTCCACTGTCCACAACCCTTGGTGGTCTGGGATCAGGATTCTTGGTCTACAAGTTTGCCCCTGAAGCGGAGGGCCATGGAACGGACGCAGCAATAGATGCCTTCCACAACAAGGAAGGAGAGGTCAGGAGAAGAATCCCGCTCATAAAGATGGTTGCCTCTGCACTTACCATTGGATCAGGAGGCAGTGCAGGAAGAGAAGGCCCTACGGCTCAGATAGCAGCGGGCTTCGGATCGTTTGTCGCGGACTTCTTCAAGCTGGGGCCAAGGGACAGGAGGATCGCCGTTGCGGCTGGAATAGGGGCTGGAATAGGTAGCATATTCATGGCGCCGCTTGGCGGCGCACTTCTGAGTTCAGAAATTCTCTACAGGAGGGACTTTGAGGTGGATGCCCTGATCCCTTCAATCATCGCATCAGTGGTGGGTTACTCCATCTTTGGATATCTGTTTGATTACAAGCCAATGTTCACCATACCTGCGAACACCATAATAGGGTTCTATCACCCCGCATCACTTCTCCTGTATCTTGGCATTGGGATCATTGCTGGTCTCACCGGGATAGGTTATGTCAGGATGTTCTATGGCATGCAGTCTGTCTTCAGGCGAATGCCAAAGATTCCGAAGATGTTCAAGCCTGCCATTGGAGGGTTAGCCGTTGGAGTCATTGCCATGTTCTTTCCCGAGGTCATGGGACTGGGATATGGATGGATCCAGCAACTCTTTCTGAATCCTTACTACTTCCCGCTGACCATCCTTCTTGTCCTGGTATTTGTCAAGATGGTAGCTACGGCTTTCACCATAGGTTCAGGCGGTTCAGGAGGGGTTTTCGCACCAGGCTTTGTGATCGGAGCCTTTCTGGGAGGATTCCTGGCGATTATATTTCAGCCGGCATTTCCCTACCTGACCGACCAGGAAATCATAATAGTGACCATGATAGCATTCTTTGGAGGCATCTCCAACGCTCCTCTTTCTGTGATAATCATGGGTACTGAAATGACGCAGAGCTACCTGCTTTTCATCCCTCTCATGCTGGCCACAATCACCTCGTATTTTGTCAAGGGGAGGCAGGGAATATACAGGAGCCAGGTCGAGAACAGGGCAGAGTCAAATGCTCACCGCGAAGAATATGAGCGACCGGTCATGGATCAGGTCAGGGTATACGATGCCGTGAAGAAGGACTACCTCTCCGTCTCGCCGGACATGCCAATTCTGGAGGCAGTTTCCAGGCTCAGGGAAAGCAGGACCAAGAGCGTCATCGTGGTCAAGGATGGCATTTACCTGGGTTATCTTTCCATAGAAGAGCTTCCATTTGACCAGGGGCTGAGAAATCTCACTGTAAGGGAACTCATGACCGAGCAACCTGGAATTCTCATCGAGGCCTCGGACAACATCCATAGCGCCATGGACAGGCTCTCCAAGCTACCGGTGGGAAAGCTTGTAGTAGTTGAGAGCATGGAGTCCAGGAGGGTCACTGGAACGCTGGGGTTCAACGAGATAGCAGACGCTTACAACAGGGAGATAAGGCGGATAAAAGAAGCTTCATCGATGCGACCGAGGAAAGGGGTATGAAGAATGGTAGTGAGACCTGCGGAGATAGGCAGGATCAGAACCTTTATACCTGACGATCTCACCGATATAACGGAACTTTCCAACAGGACTCTTACGGAGTATTACACCCCGGACATCATCTATGACATTTACAGGGCCTGGCCAGAATCCATCTCTGTATACGTTGCAGGAAAGAGGATTGTGGGTTTCATAGCAGGGGCGAAGTACACAAGGACGGAGGGCAGAATCCTCCTCCTTGCAGTGGAGAGAGAATACAGGACAATGGGCATCGGAAGCGCACTCATGGAACATTTCTTTGAGATCTGCAGAAAGAACAGCCTGCTGAGCATTAGGCTTGAAGTGAAATCGGACAATGCTGAAGCCATCAGGTTCTACCGGAGATACGGTTTTTCTGTTACACATACCATGCCAGGGTACTACAGCGACATGTCTGATGCCCTTCTCATGTGGAGAATGCTGTAAGCGGGTTAGTGGAGATTCCCGCCTCGCCGCAGATCAGGATATGGACTCCACGACGGCTATGGCGGCAATAGACGAGTATCATTTCCTTCAGTTTCCGGCGATAGATTCCCTTTTCCTTGTTTCACAGGCTGGCTTCCATCATCTCTTCCTAGAACAGATCTGTCCTCAGTGCTCCCGAGATCAATGCAATCCTGCCTATGTCCACGAACCTTATGATCATGTTCCTGGACGTTCCGTTCCTGCGGGATGATTTCCTGTGCCTCAAGAATAC
>JAKAAY010000020.1 GCA_021802055.1 Thermoplasmata archaeon | reverse complement strand
GGTGCTCCAAGCGAAAGCCGGGAGAGGATGTCACTCATCTGACAGACCGGTTCCATGGGACTGTTGATCACAGACCATGCTCCTGGCAATATGGGCGCAACTGGAAAATAGCTGAAATGGAAATATTATATAATGACAGCCGATGGGGGAACAGTGGCGAACTCATGTTCGGTTACAAAATAGGAAAATACATTGAAAAACACGATATAGAAGCGATACCGGAGTCAGAGAGACACATAAAGCCCCGTTCACTTTTCTTTGTGTGGTTTGCCTCAAACCTCACCATTGGCGATCTTGTGCTCGGTTTCCTGTTCTCTGGTTTTGGTCTTGACCTGAACGCTTACCTGATTGCCGCTTTCCTGGGGAACATCCTAGGGGGCAGCATGCTTGCCTTTATGAGCATTACGGGAAAACTCACTGCCCAACCGCAAATGATCAATTCCCAGAGGTCATTTGGAACGGCGGGAGGAAGGGCAATGTCCGTCCTCCAGTGGTTCAACACTATCGGGTGGCTCACCTTCAACACGGTCATCGCAGCCTATGCAATGGCAGGGCTAATCTCTTCCGGAAGCCTGTATTTTGTTCCTATCCTGATTGTATCTGCCATCATATTCATGCTTGTGCTATTCGGACAGGAAATACTGCACAGATTCGAGAGATATATGTCGGTCATACTGGGCATTCTCTTCATATACATCTGTCTCAGTTTTCCATCCCACTGGGGTGCAGTGACTGCATCCCTTTCCTCAGGTACATTCTCATTTTCCAATTTTGGAATTGTCCTTGCACTGTCATTTTCATACATAATGAGCTGGGGTCCATACGCAGCAGACTATTCCCGTTACGTTCCTGCTGAATCAAAGAATTCCATGGTCTTCCTCTTCACACTTGTGGGAGCCGCAGTAGCTTCCTTCTGGGTGGAGGTTGTGGGGTTTTTTATGGGAGCTGCCACGGGAATAAGCACAGCAAGCACAACAGATCCCACAGCGCCCATATCTGCATTCATGGGTTATTACGCCCCAGTGGGCCTCCTGGTGATGGTTTTGGGCGGACTTTCGGCCAATGCGCTCAACCTTTACTCCAATTCCCTGTCTCTGAAGAGCGCAGGCATCAGGGCCAGCAGGGTGACAATAACCCTCGTGGTCATGGTCATTGCATTCACGCTTGCGGTGCTGGGATATTCCAACTTCTACCCCGATTATGAGAGTTTTCTCTATCTGCTCGACTACTGGATCACGCCATGGCTTGGCGTGATGATAGCAGACTTCTTCATTGTCAACAGGACTTGGGAGAGAAAGGCCTTTTCGGCGCTTAATTCCAGGGGGATCGTTGCGTATCTGGTTGGCATCGCTGTATCCATTCCGTTCATGAACCCGGGGACAGTCATTGCTCCCCAGTATTTTGCAGTGATTCTGGGCGGGGTCGACATAAGCTACTTCGTATCATTTTCCGTGGCTCTGGTCCTCTACGTGGTGTTTTCTGCCTGGAGACCAAGCATTAAGAGCATAACAGTATCGTGATGATCCGATGACGGTTCTTAGTGACAGGGAAATACTTGACAAATGCCGGAAAGGGTGGCTCATTTCGGAAGGCTTCATGGAGGACAACGTAACCCCCAATGGTTATGACCTTACCATCGAACTGATCAGGCATGGGGATAGTGAAGCAAAAACACCCATGGATATACCTCCAATGGGAAATTTCCTGGTGGGATCCAGGGAGTTCATGAACCTGCCGTCAAACGTGTGTGCGCAGATTTTCATAAAATCTTCCATGGCAAGGAAAGGAATATTCGGAAGTTTTGGCTTCATAGATGCAGGCTTCAGGGGGAATCTTACCCTTGCGTTCTGCAACATGTCGAAGGAGTCTGTGAGAATTGAACCTGGAAAGAAGATAGCCCAGGTGATATTCCTCACGATGGACTTTCCAGCAGTCCAGACATATGGGAAGCGTTCGGGGAACTTCCAGGACAGCCGCGGGATCCAGACCGATCCCGTCAGGAGGTAAAGTTAATTTCCGGCAATGCATTTTTTCATAGTTGAGGAACAGGGAAGATTACCTTCTGGTGGCATGGGAGTTCATAGAGTCATTCGACACTGCATCGGAAAAAGACATAGCAGACAGGCTGGGAATAACGGGGGCAACGGCCTCTCAGTACATCACTTCCCTGGTCAATGACGGCCTTCTGGTCAAGAACGGCAGGGCCATAGAATTTACCAGGCTCGGGAAACGTATGACCGCTCCGATGGTGAGGATGCACCGCATTTCAGAAGTGTTTGCATTCAGGTTTCTTGAGGTTCCCTGGGAGGAAACTCACTCGTCGGTGATGGAGCTCGAACACCTGTTCAGCGGGGAGAAGGGAGAGAAGCTTTTCAAGAACCTCGGGCGTCCTGAAACATGCCCTCACGGCAATCCCACAGATCCCTTTGCACCGAGAACGGGAACCAGTGCAGTCTTTGCGAAAGATGGGACTTACCGGATCCTCCGGGTTACATTCGAGGAAGATGCACTTCTGAGAAAGCTTGCATCGGTGGAGGCCTTTCCTGACAGGCAGATCAGGGTCTACCATGAGAACGGCGTTTCAATAGAGACGGAGATAGGACAGATCAGGTTCTCTCCCGAGGACGTTCAGGCCCTCATTCTAGTCAGGTGATCCTCATGCAGTTCCAGGAGTTTCCCCGGTGATGGCACGTCGAATTCCAGGAATTCCCTGCTGAGATACGACTCCGGGAAGACTGACCTTGCCTCGCGGAGCAGCACATCCAGATCGTTTACCCTGGGGCTGTAGTGGAAGAGAAAAAGCCTTCCGACACCCGCATCCCGAGCGATCTCGGCAGCCTGTCTGGAAGACGAATGGCCGAACTCATTAACCTGCGGCTCGTACGAGGAATCCGTTGTGGTCTCGTGGATCAGTACGTCCGCGCCTCTTGCAAAATTCTTCATGGACTCCATCGGTCTGGTGTCGCCCGTATAAACTATCCGTCGGCCAGCCTTCACTCCGGCAGCGATTTCTTCCAGAGTGTACCGCCTTCCCTCAATGGTGGCATACCCATGGCTCCTGATCTGCTCTATTTTCCGGCTGGGAATCCCAAGTGCATCGACCTTTGAGCGGTCCACCTTTACCAGATCAGGCTCCCGGAACATGTAGGATATGGCTGGAACAGGGTGATCGTTCCTGAATGTCGTTACAGAGAAACCCTGGAGATCGATGGTCTGGTCCGGCATGAGTTCATGAATATAGATGTCGAACCCAAGGGTATAGTAACCCACGTTTAAGGCGTTATTGAGTATCTGCCTTGCCCTTACAGGGCCAAAAATGTGAAGGGGTTTCTCCCTTCCGTTAAAGGACATGCTCTGGATCATGCCAAGAATCCCGAGAAAGTGATCACCGTGGAAGTGCGTGAGGAAAATATTATCAACCTGCATGAACGAGATCTTGCTCCGCATGATGCGTTTCTGTGTCCCCTCGCCACAGTCCAGGAGGTTGACCACACCATCGATCTGAAGCGCAATGGCAGGCATTGCCCTGCCGGGTACCGGCCATGAGCCTCCGGTTCCTATAAAAGTGAGGCGAAATGTAGACGCCATTGAGACGTCATTACCAATGTATAGATTATCATTCGCCTGATTTGTGATCTGTCACAAACCTTGCATTCCTGCCCGCCTTGATGATATTTCTTGATTTCGGTGAAACCCTGGCAAGTCTTTCCACCGCAGCAGGAATCTCTTCAACAGTCTTAACCGGAAGGCAGCTATTGAGACCTTCTCTTAAACGCCTGTCGACCCTCGTCCCCAGGCTGACCAGGTATTCCTGCATCGTTGCTGCCAGCTTATCCCCCTTGCTGTCGAAGTCTGTAAGCAGAATGACCTCGTCGAAATCCCCGCTTATGGCCTCTGCAAGGGCCATGAGTGTCCTGCCCTGGTTCATCTTGATAATGGGGCCGGAGAAGCCCACGCGTCTCAGGCTCTTGGCATCGTTCGTCCCCTCAACGATTATTGGTACAGTGAGGTTTTTCTCTATATACCTCTCAATAAAAGCCAGGAGACGTTCTGATCCCCCATGCATGAATACGCATACAAAAGCTTTCTATTTAACACTTGTGAGCGAGAAATTCCACACCCTTCAGGGGTTGGTAGTTGACGTCCCATCAAACATACTTGCAGAAACCGCCGATAGAAACGATCAACAGATTTATGACCGATCTTACATGCCCCATCTGTTACACTTCACCATTGGTGATTCGATGAACGGACGAAAGGATAACCGGGTCTCAGGAGACCTCCTTCTGGAACTCTTGAATTCGGTCAATGATGTTGAGAACAGAAAGAAATGCCAGAGGTATGCCAATCTGTATCGTATTATCACTATGGAAGGAGATGAATCTGTTCTGAATGCTGCAGGCTCCTTTCCAGCGAATGAAGAAGAGTTGCGTGATGATGATCCATTTCTCCTGCTGGAAATCGGTGAACTTCTCCTGTACAGGGGAGACATGCAGGGATACAGGAAGGCAGTCCGGACGCTTGACGGTATATCGTTGAGAACGCTGTTTTCGACCGAGGACGATCCCCTGTTCATCAGAAACCGACTGGCAATACTTGAGGCAATGGGACAGGATTTCCCTGAAAGCCTGAAATGGACTATTGAACTTGCAAAGAAGTTTCCCCATGGCGCTGAAGAAACAAATGATGCTCTGAGGAACCTTGCCTGCACCCTTGTGGAGTGCATTCACATCTGCGGCTTTGAGCATATGATACTCCCACAGCTGTCAGCCATCCTGAAAAGGATATCCAAAAAGGGTTTGAGGGATGAGGCAACCGCCCTGGTGGCAAGGAAGTTATGCATGCGGGATGAGAACACTCCCGCGACAAAACACGAACTGGTAGACTTTGCGCGCAACGAACTGCTGCCTTCACTGGATGACAGAGTGGAACGTGATTTCACGGAAATTCAGATAGCTGTCGCTGAGATGAGGCACTCGCAGTTGGCGACTGGTGACAAACGTGAGGAATTCAGAGCAAGAAGCGAAAGTGCGTTCAGTGAGCTGGAAAAGAGGTTAACGCAAAGATTGAGCGAGAAACAGAGGGTTCTGCTTAACTTCAATCTCATTAGGGGACTTGCACAGGCTGGCCTATATGAAAGATCGAGAGTCATCAGGAACAGGTTGGTTCGTGACTTTGAAGAGGACTTAACGTCAACAATGGACACTCTGGAGATGATGGAAGTAACGCGCAAGAGGTCTAACGGGTATCTCCCCAGAGAATTGCGAGAAATGGAACGCCAGCTTGTTGAGTCGTCTGAAGGGAGGTTTACAGTGTCCTGTGGCGGTCTGATACTTGCCGCCAGGTTTTCTCCTGACGACAAACTCGCGTCAGAATATTTCGGTGAAGCAGGACGAATGCTGAATACGATCCCCTTTCAGTATGTACGGTTCCAACTTCTCCTTCAGCTTGGTAACTCGCTTTCTTTCAGGCATGATCGCTCCGGAGCTGACAGGGCGTTCAAGTCCGCTGCAGATATCACAAGAACGATCGCAAGAAAAGATGGCGTGCTTCTTTTCGAGGGAGAACTGACCGACGAGGTTGGAGAATCATACTCCCTTGACCCCAGGCAGAGTATTCTGGATCTTTACACTGATCTTGCCGCAGATCTTCGCATTGGCAGGCGTGATCTGGATCGGTGTATCGTGAATTTGATGGCTTCGATATACTCCCATGCAAGAGCCCAGAGATGGAAGATTGCCTTCAACGAATAAATTCCGAAAACGGCACACTCTAAGATCGCCACGTTTCCGTACCGCAATGGAACGGAATGAGGGAGCAGGTTCAGATTCATGGAGTGAGCAGTTCCTTGGATCACACAAATTCAACGTGCCATTGGTTTGGTTCCCTATTGTGAGAGTGGATTGGCACCACTCATGACTGCAAACGGGAGGGGGTGGCAGCTTCCGTTTCATGAACGGGTGCGCCGCTCCTGACAAGATAATAGATATGCCCGATGAATATGCCGCAAAGCATATGATCTCTGCATACGGGAAATGGGAGAAGCATCTCTCTGCACGGGATCCTTGAAGGCACGATACCACGGACCAACAACTCACTGGAACAGTTGTTCCGCAGGATCAGGCGTAATGTGAGGAAGGGGGGCGGGAACATCGCCACCGGCAGATATCTCTCCCTGAATGGAGGGAGGATAGGGATATTCCAGAATCTTGCCATACCTGAATACGGGAAACCAGTATTCTTCTCTGAAGATATTGCATCTGTCTTCGGAAAACACAGGAAATCATCCTGTGGTGACGTAATGCCCAGGAACATGATCATCAGGTTCGTGGACAGAGGCAAAGAAGCATTGATCTCGGGAACACTGAGGGCAGATCCGTTCTCGGAAGAGATGATGGAAACCGCCTATGAAACAAGGAAGGGCAGGTAGATCGCTGGAAACTATAGATATAAGCAGTTGGAAACAACCCCCGTTGGACTCCCCGTTAACCCAATATGGGAGCCGACATAGCTTTCATAAAATAATAATAACCAGTTTTGAATGATTATGCCATGGCAATGGAAACTGGAGAAAAAGCTCCAGATTTTGAAGCGGTGATGGATAACGGAGAGAAATTCAGGCTTAGTGAATTCATAAAGAACACAAACCTGGTGCTCTACTTCTACCCTAAGGATGAAACACCAGGCTGCACAAAGGAAGCCTGTGTATTCAGGGATAATTTCTCAAGCCTGAAGGAGGTTGGCGGCGAGGTCATCGGGATCAGCGCCGATCCCCCTGAATCACATGCAAAATTCAGGGAGCACCACAACCTGCAGTTCAGGCTCATAAGTGATCCAGGGAACAAAATAAGGGAACTTTTCAAGCTGAAGCATTTCCTTATACCCCAGAGGATAACATTTGTCATCGACCAATCAGGGACCATCAGGGGAGTCTTTGAGTCACAGATCCATCCTGCAGCCCATGCCGAGTTTGCCCAGAAGGTACTCAGGGAAATCTGCGGAGCGAAGGAGACCACAGTAAAATCCTAGTCCCAGAATCTGCGGTTTTTGGCAAACTCCATTTCGGCGTTGAGTATGGCCCTCATGAAGTCTTCCTCGTTTATGTAGGAGACCTCAAGGAGTCTTATGGCCGTCTCCGGACCTATCCCGTGGGCTGCCAGTGCCATTATGGCCTGGAATCCGCGTTCCCTGATGAGGTGGGCGTTCCTGGAAACCCTTCTCCTGACCATGCGGTCATCGGGGTTTGACCTGTATTCATTCAGTTCATAATCCGAGAGGGATGCGACGAGGCTGCTTCCGCAAGCCGGGCACCTGATGCTCACGGCCTCGCGAACCTTCATGGTCCTTACGTTTCCGCAACTGGTGCACAGTAGCGTGGTCTGCTCATTGAGGATCCTCTTCCTGATGCTCTCCAGAATGGTCTTTGTGGGTTTAAGCGGTAAAACTCTTTCTGAATAATGGGAGAGGAAGTCCCTTGAATGGCCCCCGATGCCGTCCTTGAGGCTGAAGCTGACGGCACCAGATCGTATGCTGTTCAGGTAGCTACGCAGCAGATCGAGATCCATGTAGTCCCAGATCAGCTTATTCACTGCATCTCTGTATACGGGGGTGCCAAAATACGAGTCCACGATCTTCTCAAACCTTATTCTCCCTATCTCTGCGTCTGCTGATATGATCCCGAATTTTCTTGCCTCGTAGAGGAAGACTCCCGAGAAGAACCTGGACCTCCTGCACAGCCCCTCCACATAGGTTTCCAGTTTTTCGGGCTCAATTCCCATGACAACCCTGAGCACCTCCTCGGGCGTTATTCTGCGTGAGACCCTGAAATAAATATGATAGGGGGAATAATCCATCTCCACGCTCTCACCGCTTATCATGGTCAGCATGCCGGACATAATCTCCGCGAGGCCGAAGTTCCCCTTTGTTCCAAGCATGGTCTGTATCATTATCTCGCCATTCTGAGTCTCTATGAGAGGCACCTCGAACGTTCCCAGCGCAGTTGAATGTAACTCTTCCAGGGCCAGGGCAGACAACGGCTCCAGCTGAAAAGCGAGCCTGCTCCCGCTTCTGATGGAAGAGACTCTCCTGGCCACTGCGAGGGGAACGGGAATATCCTCGCCGGTCCATTTGGGCGCTATAGCAGCCGTGGAAAACGGTTCCACAAGGATCTTTTCCTTGTCCACCATGCGCGTCCTCCACGTGGCTCCTTTCATGACAAAATAGCTGCCGGGCTCTATCTCATTGAGCACATATCTTTCGTCCAGCGTCCCGATGAACTTTTTCGCCGTTACGTCGATTACCTTGTAATTCTTCTCGCTTGGTATCATTGAAATATTCTCAATGAAGTAGGTGAGTGAGGACCCGCGTCTTCCCACGGTTTCGCCTTCAATCCACACTTTCTTAATCTGGGCCAGGAAGGAAAGAAGCGTCCTGAAATCATCCAGGGTGACATCGCTGTATGGATACGACCCGTGCATGGTACTGTAAAGACCTATGATATTCGCCTTACCAGTGCAGTTCAACTCAGATATCACCTGGTTGGCAAGGGTGGCGAGAGAACCCTTCCTGATCCTCACGCTCTCGATGAAACCGGAAAGTGCGAGATCCACGATGGCGCTTGCTTCTTCCAGTTCTATCCTGTCGTTGCAGATCACATAACCGCGGGAAATGCGCTTAATCCAGTGCCCGGATCTACCAACCCTCTGTATGAGCCTGTTGACCTGTCTGGGCGAATTAAACTGGATTACGAGATCAGCAGAACCTATGTCAATGCCCAGTTCAAGCGAAGACGTGCATATGAGTGCCTTCACCTTTCCGCTCTTGAACTCCCGTTCGGCAGTCTCCCTTGTCTCTCTGGAAAGGGATCCATGATGCACCAGTATGGGGATGTCAGATCCCAGCCACATATGGAGCCGGAAAGCCATGTCCTCGGCCACGCTCCGGGTGTTTACAAACACCAGGGTTCCAGAATGCGCCTGAATGAGCTTCCATATGAACATGATCGAGCCTGCATACTGCTCGTCGCATCCCATTACTTCAGCAAACTCTTCTGTTGATTTCGGAGGGATGACCACATTGATCTCAACAGTCTTTTTCGGGGTGGCCACCACCACATTCACTGGCCGCCCAGGAGACAGCAGTTGGGCAAGTTCTTCCGGGTTGCCTACCGTGGCTGAAAGGCCGATTCTCTGAAACCCTCCTGTGAGGGATTCCAATCTCTCCAGCGCGACGAAGAACTGGGAGCCTCTTTCTGTCTGGGAGAGTTCATGCATCTCGTCGACGACAACATATTTCGTTGAGCTTATGATCTCCCTGAGCCTTTTGCCTTTCAGGAGTATCTGGAGCGATTCGGGCGTCGTTATGAGTACATCTGCAGGTTCCCTGACGATCCTGGCTCTATCTGCCTGGGAAAGGTCGCTGTGCCTGACCTGGATCCTGATGCCCACATGATTTCCATAATCCATGAGTCTGGACAGCATATCCCGGTTAAGCGCCCTCAGGGGCGTGACATATATGGCTGACACAGGTCTGGGCCTGGTTGCCAGAATGCGATGGAATATGGGGAGCATGGCCGCCTCAGTTTTTCCGGTACCAGTGGGTGAGACCAGGAGTGCATTCCTGCCTTCCAGTACCAGGGGGATCAGCTTCTCCTGTGCCTCAGTGGGAGTATTCAACCCGATTTTGTCCAGCATGGACAATATCCTGGGGTCAAGTGAGTTGAAAACAGATTCCAAGGATTATTCCTGCCCCGTCAATTGCGATTGTCATTATAATCATGTCCGGAAATCTGCGAAACATACATGGACAGAATACCGTAAGAAAGGTCCAGGGACAGGGCAATACAAATAAAGCCCTATCCCTGGTATGGAAACCTCCGCATCAAAAGAAATCAGAAGTCGTCATCATCGTCATAATCATCATCATCGTCGTCATTATCTCTTCTCTTGATTATGGCTACCGCAGAACGCACCCCCCTGCCATAAAAGAATATTACGTATATAATCTGTTTGCTGACCGTCTTTCAGGAAGAAATGATCCGCTTCAGGTCAGGTTAGATTTGCCTCACTTCGGTGAGGTGCACTTCGCTTTCCGGCATCTCTTTTGCCACCGTGGATATCAAGCTCAGAAGAGCATTCTTACCCAGGTGCGTTACGTTGAAGCATATGTCCACCACCCCGTCCCTTACCCTGGCGTCGAACCTGGACACATAAACTGGTGTCCCAATGAGGTAGTTACTGAACCTGTTGAAGATAGGCAGGTCAACGGGCGCCTGGTATAGGTCGTCTCCCAGTGACAGGGCATTCTGCGGGATTATCTTCTGGTCTTCAATGGGGGTTCTCAGCCTGCATACGGCAGTGGTCTTCTCGCCCTTGGTGAAAACCTTGGGGACCATGCTGAGCTCTGTCCTCTTTCCGTCGAAGTACGGATTTACCGCCTCAATCTTCACACGATAAAGTGTCCTGTTTTCCTTTATCTTGTCGGACAGGAGGTTTTCGAAGCTCTCCGGTCCGAGGTAGAGAAGCTCGAAGTAGGGCTCCTTTGCAAATGCCTCTTCTATGACTCTGGACATCTCATCCTGCTGGCTATGGTTGTAAGCCCACAGCAATATGTGCTTGCCCTGGTCAAGGAACCCGGAGACCAGGACAGCGCTATTGATGTCATGAAATCCCCTGACCAGCGAAATGGAGGGAAACTGCTTCGATGTCGCAGCCATGGTAATAAACGGGCCTGTTTCCCTTGAGCCAAACTTGTCCAGCATCATCCTGAATTCTCTGTTTTTAGCGTAGTCTTTTGAAAGGATGTAGACCAGATATTCCTTTCCGCCACTGAGGTTGGCAAGAAAGAATATGAAGAGCTTGAACTTGCTGGTGAACTGCTCAATAGGGACGCTTGAGGAATGTGAGAGGACAAGGAACCTGTCCAGTCCAAACTCAGTGAGTGGAGACCCCATGGGTGAAGATTATATTAGCAGTATATAACAATAACCATCATATCTTTGCGGCGGCGATGACCTCGTCATCCTCATCCAGATCTATGAGCCTCACTCCGGTTGCAGAGCGGGACATCTCCCTCACGCCATCCACCTTCATCCTTATGGTTTTGTCATTCCTGGTAAGGATTATGATCTCGTCTTCATCACTGACCCGCAAGGCTGTGACGACCTTTCCCGATCTCCTGGTGGGCTTAATCGCGTACATGCCGCCGGAGCCTCTGTGATGGGCCGTGAAATTTTCCACAGAGGTTCTCTTGCCCAGACCCGCAGAGGTGACAGTGAGCACAGTATCGTCTTTTTTCACTGGAAATGCGTTCTGGAGAATCGCCCCCTGCTTCAGTCTTATGGATCTTACTCCCATGGAGGTGCGGCCGCTGGGCCTGATCTCTGATGAGCTGTATACAAGTGCCTTGCCTGCGCTGGTGAGATTGAAAAGAAGGCTGTCTTCCGGGAGGAAATCCACAGAGACCACTTCATCATCGTCTCGCAGGGTGATGATCCTCGCTCCTGAATCCCTCATCTTCTGGAGCTGGCTTACGTCGACTTTCTTCACCAATGCATTTCGGGTCGTTATGAGCAGGAACCCCGAATCCAGGTTGTCACCCGGAATCAGGTTACGCACGGTCTCTCCTTCCTGTAAGGGCAGCAGAGCGGCTCCTATGATGCCTGCCCCCGTTCTGCCCTTCCTCTCTATCCCGTAGGCAAACTTCTTCAGCACCCTGCCTGTGTTGGTGAAGAACAGCAGGAGGTCATGGGAACTGCAGGATACTATGGAGCGGGGAGCATCATCTCTCCAGCCCGTAGTCAGGACGCCTTTACCTCCTCGTCTCTGCGATCTGTACTCATCGAGGGAAACCCGCTTTATGAATCCCGACTGCGAAAGAATGACAACGTTCTGCTCCCTGGGGATCAGATCAGACTCATCCACATCCTGGGCCTCGGAGTAACTGATGCTGGTTCTCCTGTCATCTCCATATCTCTTCCTTATTTCAACCATTTCGTCAAGCAGGATCTGTTTTCTAATATCCTCACTGGCGATGATCTTCAGCAGGTTCTCGATCTCTTTTCTTACGTCTGCAAGCTCCCCCCTGATCTTGTCGGTTTCAAGTGCAGTCAGCCTCTGGAGCCTCAAGTCAAGTATTGCCGCGGCCTGTTTCTCTGATATCTCAAGCTTCTCCTGCAGATTCAGTTTGGCTGCCTGTGGATCCTTGGCCTTCCTTATTATGGATATGGTCTCGTCAAGCATTGAAATAGCCTTCTCAAGCCCAGCCAGGATGTGTTCCCTTTCCCTGTTCCTATCAAGATCGAACTGGGACCTCTTCAGGATTACGGAGAGCCTGTGCTCAATAAAACTGTCGATTAGCCCGGTCAGGTTCATTACCATGGGCTGGTTGTCTTTTAGAACGAGATTGATGATCCCTATGGAGGTTTCAAGTTCGGAGTGGGCATATAGCTGCCTCAGGACTAGAGGCTTGAGTTCTTCATCCTTCACTCGGATAACTATCCTGATGCCTTCCCTCCCGCTCTCATCTCTTATCTCGGCAATGCCCGTGATGACCTCATTCTTTACATTTTCCGCAATCTTCTCGATCATCGTGGACTTATTGACTCCGTATGGGATGCTTGTGATTATGATGCGCTTGTGCTCACTCATATCTGCTTGCCCACGGATTGTGACCTTGCCGCGTCCCGTTAGGTATGAATCAAGAAGGTGCCTTGAATGGAACAACTCCGCGCCGGTTGGGAAATCCGGCCCCTTGATGAATTTGAGGAGGTCCTCAATCATGCACTCAGGATTCTTTACCCTGTAGGAGATAGCATCCACCACTTCCCTGAGGTTGTGCGGGAGCATATTGGTGGCCATTCCAACGGCTATGCCAGATGAGCCGTTAATGAGCAGCTGTGGCACCTTTGCCGGGAGATAATCCGGCTCTTCCAGCGATCCGTCAAAGTTAAGCCTGAATGGCACGGTCTTCTTATCTATGTCTTGAAAGAGATCTTCGGCCATCCGTGACATTCTCACTTCGGTATACCTCATGGCCGCAGGCTCGTCACCATCAATGGAGCCGAAATTGCCCTGCCCGTCAATGAGGGTGTAACGGAGGGAGAAGTCCTGCGCCATTCTTGCCATTGCATCGTATATGGCAGTATCTCCGTGCGGATGGTATTTACCCATGGTTTCTCCCACGATCCTGGCAGATTTCTTGTAGGGCTTGTCGTGGGCCACAGACATCTCGGCCATGGCATGAAGTATTCTCCGGTGGACCGGCTTCAGGCCATCCCTAACGTCTGGAAGGGCCCTCTGCACAATCACGCTCATTGCATAATCGAGATATGATGCCTTGATCTCCTCTTCAATAGATTTTCTTGTCATATTTCTCCCTTCACAAATCCAGGTTTTTCACTTCTCTGGCATTCTCCTCGATGAATCTCTTCCGTGGCTCAACCTTTTCACCCATGAGTATTGAGAAAAGCCTGTCAGCCTCAGCGGTATCATCCACTGTCACCTGGACGACCCTCCTCGTTTCGGGATCCATGGTGGTCTCCCAGAGCTGTTCTGGATTCATCTCTCCGAGACCCTTGAACCTCTGCGTTATGAAGTTCTGTCCCATCTCCTTTTCCGCAGATTCCCTCTCCTCTTCAGTGTAAACGTATCTTACCTTGTCCCCCTTCTGTATTCTGAACAGAGGCGGCTGGGCAAAAAATATGTTGCCGCTCTGAACCAGGGGTCTGCAGTACCTGTAGAAGAAAGTGAGCAGGAGCGTCCTGATGTGTGCCCCATCTACGTCTGCATCAGTCATAATGATGATTTTCCTGTATCTCAGCTTCTCCGGGTCAAGATCATCCTTGACATTGGTGCCCAGGGCCGTAATGAGGTTCTTTATGATTTCATTGGATAGGGATTTGAGGTCATTGGCCTTCTCCACATTGAGAATCTTCCCTCTAAGCGGAAGAATGGCCTGAAATTCCCTGTTCCTTGCCTGTTTCGCCGATCCACCGGCGGAATTGCCCTCGACTATGAACAGTTCCGACTTCTCAGGATCGCTGGATGAGCAGTCTGCAAGAATGCCGGGTAATCCCCCGCTTTCCAGGGCAGATTTCCTTCTGACAAGATCTCTGGCCTTCCTGGAGGCCTCTCTTGCCATGGCAGCGGCAATGACCCTCTTGACGATGGTCTCTGCCACATGCGGGAATGAGTCCATGTATTGTTTCATGAATTTTTCAGTGACAGACTGAACGATGCCCCTGACGTTTGCGTTTCCGAGCTTTGACTTGGTCTGTCCCTCAAACTGAGGCTGATGGATCTTCACATGCAGGACAGAAACCAGCCCCTCTCTCACATCGTCTCCATTTATGGCTTCCACCCCCTTGATCATGTTATTGCTTTTGGCATAGTCCTGGATCGCCCTGGAAAGACCCGAGCGGAAACCTGCCACATGAGTGCCGCCATCGATGGTGTTTATGTTATTGACAAAACTCTGCATGATCTCTGTGGTGCCTGTGTTGTACTGAAATGCAAACTCGACGATGCTTTCCTGGAAATCTTCCCTGTATGATATGGGCTCTTTATGTACAGAAGAGTATCCCTCTCCCAGGTACGAGACAAACTCGGTTAGTCCTCCCTCATGGTGCAGGATCTCATGTTTCCCGGTCCTCCTGTCATCGATTGTTATGGTGATCTGGGGATTGAGAAACGATAGTTCCCTCAGCCTGGCAAGGACAACACTGTAAGATACCTGGGTAGTTTCAAAAATCTTCGAGTCTGGCTGGAACTTGACAATAAACCCATGCTCGGGGGACAGGTTTATCTCCGTTGAAGCAACATCGGCATCAGGTACACGAGAAAGTTGATCCCGGGGGACGTTTATCATAGAGTCCACTGGGATACCTTCCCTGAAAATTTCATAATACACATCACTGTTCTTCTTTACCAGGGCGATGAGTTTGGATGAGAGGGCATTGACCACATGCACGCCCACACCATGCAGACCGCCAGTGATTTTGTATACCTTCTTGTCGAATTTTGCCCCGCTATGGAGTTCCGTGAGCACAATCTCGAGAGCAGGGCGGTTATACTTCGGATGCAGATCGACCGGTACACCTCTGCCGTCATCCTCTATCACGATCCACCCATCCTTTTCCAGTGTTATGGATATGTTCGAGCAATATCCGGCCGCAGACTCATCTATGCTGTTGTCAACCACCTCGTAAATCAGGTGGTGAAGTCCCCTGTCGTCCGTTGAGCCGATGTACATGCCTGGAACTTTCCTTACAGCCTTGAGCCCTTCCAGTATCTGAATCTGTGATGCGTTGTAATCTTCCATCGTTTCTGACCTAACTTTTCTGTATACGGACAATAGATTTAACGGTGATTGCTCTACTCAGGATGTGCAAATGCAGCAACTGCTGAACCTGTCATCCCGGTCTCTTGGGACCACAATCTCTCGGCTGGATTTATGCTATACCGCCAGCGCAGATAGGCCCGTTTCGTACATTGAGAACGGATGGACGCATAACCTCAACCTCATAGCATGGGCTTCTCCAACCCGAGAGGATTTGGGCGAGCTATGCCATGCATGTAGTGCTGAGAAGGGATATGTTCCAGCTTTTGAACCGTCACCGTGGAAACACGGCGATCTGCCACTTGTAACTTCCCCTGACACCGGGGAGCCCACCATTCCAACTTTCCTTATGTATAATCCAGGAGACCGTTCATCTTATGGTCTCTATCTTCTGGACTATCATCAGGGGAGATATTTGCTTCCAGTTCATTCCTCAAGGTTAAAGGAAATGCTCACACGGCATACGGACCCGGAGTTAGTGCTCATTGGGATATCCTCCATATGCCAGATCTTCTCCTGTTCCAGCGGCGGCAAACTCTCCGGGTTTGATGGCCACCCGCCCGCGTTCTTAATTTCAGGCAATCTGTCTTCCATGGGTGAAAGCAGGGTCAGAAATACCATGGGAGGAACCTTACACATGGACTTTCATGAGTTCACTATTAGGGGGTTCAGCTATGGCATCAAACGGTGTTATTCCATTCTTCCAGGCACAAGAGAACATCTTTTCCTGAACAAAATTCTTGGAAATAAAGGAAAAATATGATCAAGTGTTCTCCTTTCTGAAGACGAGATCAATCTCTTGAGGCTTTTCCTCGATTTCCATCAACTTGAGCTTTGAGAGGTGCCCCATACCTTCAAAAACGTCACGGGAATATGAAAATTTCTCCCGATCAAGCAGTACCTGGGCGTCCTGCCCAGGATCGAGCTGGAAGGACAGACCCTTCAGCACGCTCTTAAGATAGTTAAACGGATCTCCCCCGCAGCTTACCTTTCTGTGGTCCTCTACAAGCATGCTGTCAACATGGCATTCGGAGTTAAGAACTTGATTGCATATACAGCCCGTACGAAACGGGGGAATCAAAGCGTATACGTTGTTTGCTGGACCCAAATTTCCCAACGTTTGGGAAAAATGTAAATATATTAATGCAATCCAAAAAGTCGGGAGATAAGGGGTTTACTTGACAGATTCATCTATTGAAGCGGTAGACTTGACGAAGAATTATGGAAAATTCACGGCTCTGGATGGCCTTAACCTGAGGCTTGAAGGATCTAAATGTGTAGGATTCCTCGGGCCGAACGGGGCAGGAAAAACCACCACCCTAAAGATATTCACGGACCTCATAAAACCCAGCAGGGGCAGTGCGCTGATAAACGGCCTGGAAGTCCATGGGAACAAGAAAAAGGCTCTGGAGAACTGTTCTGCCCTGGTTGAAACGCCTGAAATTTATCCGTATATGTCAGCAAGAGAGGCCCTGAATCTTGTTGCTGATCTCAAGGGTCTTCCCAAATCCGGCAGGAAAGAGGTGATCGAGGAGGCAATCTCTGAAGTCAAGATGGAGGACTGGATAGATGCGAAGGTTGGAAAATTCTCTAAAGGAATGAAGCAGAGGATAAACATTGCCTCAACGCTCATCGGTAATCCTGCAGTAATATTCCTGGATGAGCCCACTACTGGCCTCGATCCAAGAGGAATGGCCGAGGTTAGGGAGATCGTTAAATCCCTGAAGAAAAAGGACAGGCTCATCTTCATGAGTTCACATCTCCTGAACGAGGTCTCAGATGTTTGCGACGAGGTCGCATTAATTGATCATGGGAAGCTGCTCGCCTATGGGACAATGGATGACGTCACAGCACGGTTCACGGGGGAAGAGGGACTTGCAGATGCCAGCTTTTCAAAGCCCGTTGATCAGGATACTCTCGACCGGTATATTTTGAAGTTGGACAACGTGATCTCGGCGGAAAGGGTCAACGGGAAGACGGTAAGGCTGAAATTCAATGGCGGGCAAGCTGCTCAGGGAGAGATTCTTGCGGATCTGGTTGCCCTTAAGATCGGGCTTGTGGAATTCAAGACAGCCTTTTCAAAACTGGAAGATACTTACATGTCACTGATACAGGAGGGAAACTGATGGAAGCCGACACCCTGGGTCAGCTTGAGGAACCCCAAACGATAAGGGTTCCAGACAGTATTACCCAGATAGGAACCATAACCAAATATGAACTGTTGAATTACTTCAGGGCCAAAAGATTTTACGTTCTTCTCATCATTGGACTTGCCATAAGTGCGTTGCTGACATTCCTCGTGGCATACTACCGCCCTGAGAGCTTTCTCAACACTTCACTTACATTCTATTCCCAGTGGTGGGGTGGGAGTGTTACGTTTGTCATAATACTCTCTGCCATATTTTTTGGAGGAGACTCCATTTCGGGGGAATTTCAGAACAAGACGGGTTATTACCTGGTATCAAGGCCGGTCCGGAGATCCTCGATATATGTGGGCAAATGGGTGGCTTCATTCATTGCCTCCATGATAATGCTGCTTCTTTTCCTTGGCATTGCTGTGGCAAACGGGGTATATTATTTTGGCGCTGGTGTGCCATATCAGCTCTGGCAGTCTGTTCTTCTGGCCACTCTCTACATGGGCTCTGTGCTGAGCTTCACCTTCTTCTGGAGTTCACTGTTCAAGACCTCTGTCATTTCAGTCCTTGTGACGGTGATACTCTTCCTCTTCGCCTTCCCCCTCATCGACGGTTTACTACCAAGCCTCGTTGGAGCTGAACCCTGGTTCGTAATCACATACGGCGCTGAAGTCATTACTGCAGTCCTCAACACTTCATATCCTGTGCATGATATCCAATCTAAGACACCCATAGGAAAAGGCCATTTCTTCACCATAACGACCTTCACCCCCTATCTGTGGGAAGGAATTGCCATAATGCTTGCTTACTTCGTAGTTTCTGCAGTCCTGGGTCTCTTCATCTTTGAAAAGAGGGAATTTGCCTGAAACCTGGATGCGGTGCATCAACCGATCAGCGGCTGTGAATCTGTTTTATACAGTATATGCATATTAGGGCTATGACCAAATACACCTACCACTGCAGAGACATTGGTTACGACTGCAGCTTTGAATTTGAAGCCACGGAGAAGAAAGACCTCCTGCCCAGAATCAGGATACATTCCAAGTACGCCCATCAGGTCTTCGAACTTCCCCCGGAGATGGAGCAGAAGATAGAGGCTGTCATAAAACAGTCGGAGTAGAAGATCAAGATAATTACCAGCAGTACAATGGTGAACAGTGTTCAAGAAAATACCAACGGTACTTCTCTCGCAGGAAGTGATAGACAAGGCTCTGTCAAGAGCCAAGAAGATAGAGGTCCCCCGGCAGATACAGTTAAGTGACAGGGTAAGGGGAGAGGTCAATTCAAAGATCGCCTTTGTGGAAGGTGTTGCGGTATCGCATTTCAAGAGACTTGTCAAGAAATTCCCGTCCATTGAACATGTCCACCCGTTTTACTACGATCTCCTGGACATGATGTTTGACGTGGACAGGTACAAGGTCAGCCTTTCCAGGATTCAATGGGCCCAGGAGAGGATCGTTGAAATCTCAACAGCGTACATAAGGCAGGCTAAGAAGTCCACCGATCCCAGGGAACTCAATGGAATACTGAAGGCGTATTACGGCAGGTACTCATCACTTGTAAACTCCGTTTCAAAGGAACTGGAATATCTCTCGAAGTGCAGGGACTTCATGAAGCGCATCCCCGACATCAACACCGAGATGCCCACCTTCATCATAGCGGGCATGCCAAACGTGGGAAAGAGTTCCCTGCTTGCATCAATAACAACCGCCAAGCCCAAGATAGCCCATTACCCATTCACGACCCAGTCCATTTTCATAGGCCACTGTGAAATGAGCGGAGAACCGGTTCAGGTCATAGACACCCCGGGGATTCTGGACCGGCCCATGAAGGAACGGAATGAAATGGAAATCAAGGCGGTAAGTGCTCTGCGGCGTATTGATGGCGTCGTCCTTTTCCTCATTGACCGGAGTAAAGAAAGCTTCTATACCGTTGAACAGCAGAACACACTCTACAGGGAGATCCAGGCCATGCTAAGACGACCCATGGTGAGGGTGCAGAGCAAAATGGATATATCCGAGAAACTGGAGGAAGAAATCGGAGTATCTGTTGGAAGCAAGGATTCCATAGAGTTCCTGAAGGAGTACATGAACAGCAGGCTGCAGGAGGCAAGGCCACGTGATACCTGAGGAGGAGATCAGAAGGCATGCAATCAGGAATGCATTCATGCATTCTGGGGTTGCAGATATAAAAGCAGTATCGTCCAAGATCTTTGGTGAATTTCCTGAAGCCAGAAAATCCCCAAAGGAAACATTATCCCTCATAGCTGAGGTCGTTTCCCGGGTCAACAGTCTGGGGAGTTCAGCCATAACGGAACTGGTTCAGAGAGACTTCCCGGAATTTCTGGTTAAGGAGGAAAGGAAGGAGGATCACAGGCTGCCGGACCTGAACAACGTGAAGGGGCATGTGGTAATGCGTCTGGCACCATCTCCCTCAGGTCCGCTCCATCTTGGGCATACCAGAATGGCCATGCTCAATGACGAATACGTAAGCCGATATGGAGGAGAACTGATTCTCCGGTTGGAAGACACTAATCCTGCCAACATCGACCCGGAAGCTTACGAGATGATCCCGCAGGACCTGGAAAACATTGGGGTGAAAATCCACAGGGTCGTCATCCAGTCTGAGAGGATGGAAATTTACTACGAGGAAGCCAGGAGACTCATTGAATCCGGTCACGCCTATGTTTGTCTCTGTAAGGCTGAAGACATGAGGAAGCTCAAGCTGCAGTCCATAGCATGCCCACACCGGAACACCACTCCTGAACAAAACGAGAAACTTTTCGATGACATGATTGGCGGGAAATTCACGCCTGGAACCGCAACGCTCGTCATCAGGACAGACCTGTTCCACCCGAACCCCTCCCTCAGGGATTGGATAGCCTTCAGAATAAGTCCTGCAAAGCATCCAAGGACGGGAGAGAAGTATTACGCCTTCCCCATGATGAACTTCAGTGTTGCAGTGGACGATCACAGGCTGGGCCTGACACACGTACTCAGGGGGAAGGATCAGCTCAATAACACAGACCGGCAGAGATTCATATTCCAGTACAGCAACTGGCAGATGCCTGAATACTACCACTATGGAATGATATCACTTCCCGGAGAGAAGCTGAAGACATCCATTATCAGGAAAGGCATAAGAGATGGGAAATACAGTGGCTGGGATGACGTGCGACTCAACACTGTGAGAGCCCTATTGCGCAGGGGTTACAAGCCGGAAACGTTCAGGCGCTACTGGGTGGAATCGGGACTCAGGGAGATAGACGCATCATTTTCCTGGGATATCTTCAATTCAATGAACAGGGAACTCATCGATGGGACATCACTGAGACTGTTCTTTGTGCGGGATCCCGTCCCGGTGTTGGTCAAAAACGGCCCTAAAAGCAGGGTGATGATCCCGTTTCACCCTGAGCACAGGGAACTGGGATTCAGGGAAATGCACGTCGGCGGGAGCCCTACCATTCTCATACAGGCTGAAGACTGGAACGGCATGTCAGAAGGATCGACCGTTCGCCTCAAGGATCTTTACAACGTGGAAAGGTCAGGCGATCAGTTGGTATACAAGCAGAACCAGGAATTCAATCCTAAGACCATGAAGATAATCCACTGGCTTCCGGAGGACTCGGGAGAATTTACTGTTCTTAAACCAGATGGCTCCAGGGATGATGGCAGGATTGAGAGCAACATCACACTCGTGAATGGTACTTCGCAGTTCGAACGTTATGGTTATGTTACCATAGAGAAAGAACGGAATTCAGCGCTGTTCCTTCACAGATAAGCTTCATTTCGGCTGGCCAACACGGATAAACGGGGGAAACCCTTTGAGAAGTATCACGTCGCCTATTGCCTTAATGAGTCTGTACGGAATGGAGATTGGTGCTGCGTTTTCAACAAGCTGGCCGTTGGTCTCGTCAACATAGAGTCCGTATATGAGGCTGCGATCAAAATCGATTATTACGTCGGACACGGTTCCTATTTCGATCCCCTGATGGTTGTATATGGTTTTTCCGGCTATCTGTGAGAGCGTTGCTTCCATTGCACTACCTGATGAAAATGCCACGGCAAAACTTAAATCTATCCTTCAGGCAAATCCACAGTCACGAAAATTAGTCCCGGCAGACCGAAACAAAACTGGAAAATAGCTCCAGACCGTTCTGGGTATCATGGACTTCAGGATGAAACTGCACTCCATAGATTGCCCTTTTTTCGTGGAAAAAAGCCTGTACGGGGCAGTTTCTGGAGCTGCCGGCAAGAACGAGTGATTCAGGCAGTTTCCTTACCTCATCGTTGTGATTCTCCCATGCAGTAAAAGTTTCAGGGAGAGAGGAGAATATTCCATCGTGTCTCACCATCTCTATGGTGGTTCTACCAAACTCTGGCGTTTTGCCGGGTCCAACTTCACCGCCAAAATGGAGGGCAATAAACTGGGCGCCAACGCATATACCCAGTATTGGTATGGACAGGTCTTCAATAAAATTGGAGATGTTTCCGAGCTTGTCCAGTTCAGATACAATGCTTGGAGCCCCTCCTGAAAGGATCAAGCCGTCAACATCGTTGAGTTCTGAAGGTTCTGTTGTGTTGGGTATGATAGTGGATTCCACCCCAAGAGACCTGACCAGCCGCCACTCCTTGTGTGTCCACTGGCCGCCGTTATCTACAACATCAATGCGCATTGTTTATTCTAGGCCGGGGATATCCAGCGCTTTGCTAATCTCCTTGTATCTGTTTCTGATTGTGACCTCAGTAACGCCGGACACTCTTGCGACTTCCTTTTGGGTTCTGGGCTTACCAACCAGCACAGATGCAATATAGATGGAAGCAGCGGCGACCCCAGTGGGTCCCTTTCCGGACGAAATGCCACTTTCAATGGATTTCCTCACAATGTCTTCACTGATCACAATGGCCTGCTTATCCAGGTCCAGCTTGCTGCAGAACTGGGCAACGTATGAATAGGGAGTTGTGGGTTTGAGGTTCAGGCTCAATTCCTTGGCCAGGTGCCGGTATGCCTTACCAATTTTTTTCTTATTGACTTCGGATGCCTTTGAAATCTCGTCGAGGGTTCTTGGCAGGTTCACCATTCTGCACGCTGCATAAAGAGAAGCACAGACAATGCTTTCAATGCTTCTGCCTCTTATAAGGTTCTTCTCAACTGCCCTTCTGTATACAAGAGCGGCAGTTTCCTTAATGTCTTTCGGGATCCCGAGCTTACCGCCATTGTCATTCAACATCTGTAGAGCAAGTGAAAGGTTACGCTCTGCTGCATTGCTTACCCTGATTCTCTGATGCCACTTTCTGACCCTGTAAATTTGCGCCCTGTTCTTATGGGGAATTCTCTTGCCGTAGTAGTCCTTGTTTGACCATGAAATCTCCGTAGCCAGACCCTTGTCGTGACTCAGGAACGTCATAGGGGAACCAGTTCTTGCCCGCCTTTCATCCTGCTCGGAATCAAATGATCTCCATTCTGGCCCCTGATCAATAAGGGAATCCTCAAGCACGATTCCGCAATCATTGCAGATGAGTTCTCCTCTCTCATAATCTCTGAACAGATGTTCAGAACCACATTCCAAACATTTTTTACCCTGTAGGTCACGTGTAGTTGACGCCATCGAAACACCTTTATAGTCGGTTCTCTCCCAACATTGGAAACTGTATTAAACCTTTTGCTTATGTATTACACTCAGTATTAGCGTTTAAAAGCTGCGAGCGGGAATGAAGGCGGGTTAAACCTATTATCATTCCCGGGCTCTTGCACAGTCCTCTGGCATACAGAAATGAAGCAGGTCGGATTGCATATTGCTTCATGCGTGTGCATGCATCTGTAAAGCCTGATGGCTCTGAACGAAGGCCAGAGTACCTTGGGTATGAGGGAAATTCAAGCCTATGGGGATTCAGCCAGCAACCCTTGAAACAGGGAGCCCCCACGAAAGTTAGGAAAAGGGTCGCACGCATCTCCATTTAGCCGCCTAGGCTGCCTTAAAAAGATTATAATGCACAGAACGGATGGTGCTGAAATGAATCGTTCCGAAGTGGAATCCTATCTCGAGGAGGGCATCAGGGCAAGGAGCAGCATTGACCCATCACTCGTGCTGAGTACAGGAGAAAAAATCGCAGAGCGTATCAACGCAGGAAACAAAATCATAGTCTTCGGAAATGGTGGGAGTGCCGCAGATGCCCAGCACATCGCAGCGGAGTTTGTTGGAAGGTTTGAGAAGGAAAGAAGGCCTGTCCCTGCACTGGCACTGCATGCAAACACCTCATCCTTAACTGCCATTGCCAACGATTATGGATACGAACATGTTTTTGAAAGGCAGGTTGAAGCGTTTGCCAGGAAGGGCGATGTGGTTATTGGCATATCCACCAGCGGGAACTCCGTCAGCGTTCTAATGGGCATAGCGGAGGCCCGGAAGCTGGGATGCCTGACCATTGGAATGACGGGTTCCAAGGGGGGAAAACTTTCTCAGGCTGCCGAGATCGCAATAAAGATCCAGAGCGATAGGACCTCAATAATCCAGGAATGCCATATCGCCATCGGACACATCATCTCCAAAGTTGTTGAGGACAGGATCGATAGCATTTAATCAGGGAATATTATTCAAAGCGGTTTAAGGATGAACGGGAAGCATATTATCGTTACAGGAGGGGCAGGATTCATAGGTACCAATCTGGTCAGGAAGTTGTGTGAGGATAACCATGTGACAGTGGTGGATAATCTTCACACCGGATCGGTGGAAAATATCAGGGATCTGGTGGATGCCGGAAAGGTAAAATTTGTAGAGGGCGATGTAAAGAACCTGAGAAAATTGGGCATAGAGGCCGATGTTGTGTTTCATCTGGGCATTTATTCTGCATCCCCCATGTACCGTAAGAACCCCCAGCTGGTATCGGAAGTTGTGGCAGGCACCATAGACGTTCTGGAATATGTGAAGGAGAGAGGCGCAAGGCTGGTGTATGCTTCCACTTCATCCATATACAACAGTATAGAGCCTCCGCACCGTGAGGATATAATTCCCCTGGTGACAGATTTCTATACTGAAGCAAGACTCGCAGGAGAAAGGCTGCTTGAGCTTTACAGCAAACTGTACGGGATCGATGCACAGGCCGTCAGATTTTTCTCTGTATACGGCAAGTATGAGAAAGCAAAGGCAGGGTATGCCAACCTGGCCACTCAGTTTCTCCTGGCAATGAAGCATGGCAAGCAACCGGAAATTTATGGAGATGGCACACAGCGGAGAGATTTCATCTATGCGGAAGACCTGGCAGATCTGCTCATTGCAGCAAGTTCAAGGAAAGGATTCAACATATACAACGCAGGAACAGGCAAGAATTACGACCTCAATGAGCTTGTAGATATGATAAACCGCATGCTCGGGAAAGATATCAGGCCAAAATATCTGAAGATGCCAGTCAGCAACTATGTTATGGTTACCCTGGCAGATACCACCAAGATCAGGAAGGAGCTTGGTTTTGAGGCAAAGACGTCACTGGAGAAAGGTCTCGATATAATCAACAAATTCTACAGCTGATCTGATGAAAGACCGGATGATAATTTCAAGGACTCCGCTTCGGATAACATTCACCGGAGGAGGAACCGATCTGCCCGCCTATTTCTGCACCAATCCGCCTGGAAGGGTTCTATCAGCAGCAATTGATAAATACATTCACGTAACTGTCAACAAGAAGTTTGACGAAAAGATCAGGGTCAGTTACTCCGTTACGGAGATCGTTGACCATGTAGATCAGATAGCCCACCCCAGTGTGAGAGAGGCTCTGAAACTTCTGGATATAGATGGTGGTATTGAGATAGTGAGCATTTCAGACATACCCTCCAGAGGAACGGGCCTTGGTTCGAGCAGCACGTTTCTTGTGGGTCTGCTCAACGCTCTTCACGCATACAGGGGTGAATTCGTTTCTGCTGATGAACTTGGAAGGGAGGCAGTTCAGGTGGAAAGACGCATACTCCAGGAGCCGGGAGGACTTCAGGATCAGTATATGGCTGCATTCGGAGGTATGCAAATGCTGGAATTCTACCCTGACTGGAGCGTGAGGAATTCTCCGGTCATAATGAAGGAGGAATACCGTGAGGAATTCATGGGAAATCTACTGCTCCTCTACACTGGAAGGGAGAGAAGTTCCACATCCATCCACGTGAACCAGAGTAAGGCCATATCTCACAGGGAGAACTTTTACGATACAATGAGAGAACTCACCCTGAAGCTCTACGGCAAACTTGCAGCGGGAGAACTCGATGACGTTGGCCGCATCATGGACACAAACTGGCAGTTGAAAAAGGAGCTGGCCGAAGGAATATCGGATCCGGAGATCGATCGGCTCTACGAACTGGCAATTAAGAATGGCGCAATGGGTGGAAAACTCATAGGCGCAGGAGGAGGCGGATTTCTTCTGTTCTACGCGCCAAAAGGGTCTCATGCCGGGATCATAAGTGCGCTGGGACTCAGGAAAGTGGACTTCAAGATTGATTTTCAGGGAAGCAGAATTATTTTTGTTGGCGATTGATCGAAACTCCATGTAATGCGTATATTCAATAAATGCGTATAAAATTCAGCGTTGCGTTGTCATTGTTTTAAGCAAGGAAACTCTTTAAGTTAGATTAGAGTCTGAGAGAAATTTCTCAAACTACCTACATGGGTCCCTTGATAACACATACAATCTGAGGACTGAAGGGTTGTTTCAAGGATTTACCAGACGGTTTGTCTCATGTTGGGGGGGTTTGAAGTCCGGGAATCACATTTAATTTCTTGCGAGAAACCTTACTGATATGTACCTGGATCAGTGTCCTTTCTGGCATCATGCAACCGCACCCTCTATCTGGATACCGCTGGAAGATAGAGATCCATGAGCACGCAGGTGCCCCGAAGGGAATCACTTGAGCTTATAAAACCGATAAACACCGGGAAAGAAGATGCAGATCAATATGACAACTCCAGATATAACTGTGCAAATCTCCTGTCATATCTCCTGAATTGAGGGCCATTGTTCCACCAGCCTTATGGGATTGCAAATGAGGCGAGGATAGACTAATAATAGTGAATTCAGTGGACTGGTTCATTGTCGGCAGTAATAATCCCTTGCACCGCTATTTGCTGCGCTTAGCATACTATCATATTTTCGTAAAGGATAGTACCCCGAATTTCGTGTAAGAGGATCCTGGGAGAAGATACAGAAAGATCCATGATCTAAGAATTCCAAACAGCACCCTTAGAACCATACCAGAGGAGCATTGGAGTCGACAACCTTATTGTATCCATGTATTCAAAGGGAACATTCACAAGGAAGATGGCTGAGATCCTAGAAGAATTATTCCACGGTAAATACAGCAGATCCACAATACTGAGGATCACGGAGATAATAATGCTGGAGATCAGCGAATGCCAATCCAAGTCTCTGGACAGAAGGTACATAGCCATCTTCATGGATGCAATGTTTCTCTGTCCAACGTAAAGTGTAAATTAGGTGAGAACTTCGTGAGCAGATTCCCAGAGGCCTGAAAGCTTAAGGATACCAGATGATCTGGATCTATGACTGTATAAAAATAAGAGGGCAAAGGCCGGGCGCACTCCCTGAATTAAAGGAAACTGAAAGGAAATCCAAGGTGAATACCCATATGGAGGATTTTAATGGGAGCTATTCAACGAGAAAGAAGAATCGCAACTTTTATCTGCATCAAATAGTTGAAATCTGACATGACAAGAAGGACTCTTCTGGCTGTCATGGCGTTTGCAATACTGGCATTACTCGGGTTCCAGGCCTTTGTTCCTGTTGTGCCTCATACGCTTGCAGCAGGTTATGCTACCTCTGCGGCAACCACACCCGTAATGCTGAATACAGAATCATGGGTATATTACAGCGGGCTGAGCGGCATATCAAATACGAACGGTCAGTGGCTTGTTTCAGGGACATCTGGAAACCTGATGAGCTGGGAACTGAAAACATCCGGCATAAGCCTCAATGACCCAGCAAACGGGTTTAAAGGTCAGCCGACATCATCTTCGCAGGGTTCCCTTTCCGCTTACGAATCAGACGTGCAGTATGAGCAAAGCAACTATGCGAGCTACATAAGCGGCGCATCATCTCTGTACGCGGTACCGACAGACCTGATCTATGCAATCATGCTTGTGGAATCAAGCGGTGGGCAGGGAGGCGGCAACGTGATGCAGGAAGGAGATTATACCGGTTCCTTCACCGCATCCAACGGTGTTACGTATTCCGGTGCCGCAGCTTCAATATACCAAGCTGCCGCGAATTATCTCTCGCCTGAGGTATCAAAGTACGGGCAGGACCCCATGCTTATCGGGGCTGCCTACAACGCAGGACAGGTGTATCCTTCCTCCACCTATTCCGGAGGCGTAGGTAACGACATCTGGGACATGATGATGTATGCATCGTCCAGCAGCAATGGTTACACATACGGCTCCTACGACTGGAAACTTGGAGTAGGTCTCAACGCAGTGATTGCCGAGATCGGTGGGGTTCAGACACCTGCACCCCTAACGTATTCAGTAACGTTCACCGAAACTGGGCTACCATACAACACCGCATGGACTGTGGCTTTTGACGGACAGACCGGCTCCCCGTACACGTATCAGTCATCGTCAAGTTCATGGACGTTCACCGGCATAGCTGACGGCACATATTCATTCAGCATACCTGCAGTCAGCGGATACACGGCTTCACCATCTTCAGGGAGCGTTACAGTTAACGGTGCCAACCTGAACGTTAACGTGGTATTCACGCCGCCACAGTTCAGCCCGGGTGACTCAGTCACGGTGACTGCCAACTCTCTGAACGTGAGGGGAGGGCCTGGAACCGGTTATGCAATAATAGCGACTGAAAATAACGGCGCCGTTGGAGTGATAGGCTATGGCGGGAAGATCTCAAACAACGGGTATCAGTGGTTAACCGTCACCTTTGGCACCACTGTTGGCTGGGTGGCTGAAGAGTACCTTTCTGACAATGGTGCAACGGGTTACTATTCTTCCACGGAGAACTTCTGGCCATCTGCAGAGGTCTATGTCACAGCGTCAGCACTGTATGTCCACTCCGGTCCCGGGCTGTCATATCCAAACATTAACATGGTCTACGGCGGACAGACTGGCTATGTTGAATATGGCGGGCTTGTTGACAGTGGAGGATATGTGTGGATAGCCGTAGTCTTCACCAGCAGCGTTGTTGGATGGGTAGCTATGAATTATCTCAGCCCTGCCTCAACGACATGGTACACGACTTCTCCTGCCCAGGGCTATTATTATTATGTGCAGAGTGGGGACACACTGTGGGGAATGGCCAGCACCGCATATGGCAATGGAAACCTCTACTACCTCATAGAGAATGCCAACGGCCTCGGGTCGACGTCGATATATGTGGGAGAATATCTCTATGTGCCGTATTCCGGCGAATAAATCTTTTCCATCCTTTTTTTTATTTCCATTACAGTATGGTGTCAAAAGATCGATGGGATGCTTGACAATTGCCATACACTATCATTTCAGTAATATTGACGGGGTGCGGAAACGTACCGTAATTCGTCGATCATTGATAGGCTGGATAGGACTGCTTCTGAGATATGATCCGAACCTTCTGATCAACACTGAATTTCCCAGCCATTCTACATCACCATACCTCCCGAAGTGTGTGCGGCAATTTGAAAAACCTCTGTACTACTCATTATTTCTTCCAATCTCTATATATTATCTCTCATAACTGTCCAAATAATAAGGGGAGCACATCAAAGATCATCCATCTTGGGCGGGCTGAAATAAATGAACGATGATCTCTCAGATATTTGAGAAGAACCTATAAATGCGTGGAGTCCTTTTTATGTTTCAAGCATAGCACTTCTTGGATCTTTTCTTCAGGGAAATTTCGGTAGAATACGGAATCTTCAACGCTTTCTCATCTGCCTATCCACGTCCAGATTCTTAGAGTTAAACTCGTACGGTTATAATTTCTGTACCAGCTGCAGAGTCTATGCTAAGAGAAAAAGGACTCACGGGAGATTTAGCCCACGTATGAGTGCGAGAGCCGGGATTCGAACCCGGGTTTAGAGCTTGGGAAGCTCCAGTGATAACCACTACACTACTCTCGCAGATATGGGATCTACCGTACCTCTGGTGATGGTTGAAGATTCTATAAACCTGATCCTGGCAGGAGCCCTTTCAGCATGTTTATTGCAATGAGGGGAGGCGAAGAAATCCTTGAGATCTTCCAATAGCCTCTACCGAAACCCTTTTTCATGCCATCATATCCATGAACCTTTACCACACTGGACTACCAGAACCATACATGGAGCCTGAACTCTTCATGTTTTTAGGCACATAATCTTCTATAATAATGGGTTTGTTGGGTTATTCTAAGGTTTTGTAAGAGAATACTTTATATTCAGTATGTGCCACTGTATCTACATGAAGAGTTTCCAGAGGATCAAGAATGTCCATGGAAAACAGTACCTGTACGAGATCACCCCTTACTATGACAGGGAAAAGAAGAAGATCAGGCAGAGATCAAGGTACATTGCTCCCATCATGGATGGGAAGCCTGTTGAGAGATATGCTGTCACATACACATACGGTGATCTTCTCCCCGTGATCAGGGCAGCCAGGGATCTGAAACTACCTGACATTCTCAGGAAGATAGCAGGGGAATATGCAGATACCCTGATGCTAATGGCCATCAGCCGCGTTATAAGACCGGAGGCAATGGATCTGGTCGGTGAATGGTATGAGGATTCATACATAAGCACAATCTACGTTGCCGAT
>JAKAAY010000019.1 GCA_021802055.1 Thermoplasmata archaeon | reverse complement strand
TATTTACCATGCAAATCCACGGGTTCTTCCAAGATCGGGCAGTAGCCTAATGTTAGCAAAAGATTTATATTGATTGCCCTATCATTAATAGAAATAGGGCAAAACATGCACGTAATAGAAACCAGCAGTCCCGGTGACCTGGTGGGACTTCTTGAAATTCTTGAAGATCACGGGTCTCCCGTGGACATCGCTCGTTTGGACGATTCGCTCGATGAGGAAAGATCAACTCTTATGAATCTCCTGAAAGATGCTGAAGCTCTTTCTCTGGTTGAAATACATAAGGGGGATGTGTCACTGACCACCACCGGGAAGAATTTCATGAAGTCTGACATCGAAGGGAGAAGACGAATTCTCAAGTCCCAACTGTCCAGAGTGGATCCTTTTCTGTCTGTTATCGGAATGGTGAGATCAAAGAAGGGGAACGAAATCACAAAAGAGGATCTTGACCAGCTGATTGAAATCAGATTTCCTTCAGAGGACAACGAAAAGACGTTCCGTTCGATTATAAACTGGGGGAGATACAGTAAAATCCTGGAATATGACAGTTCTACCGAATTGATTACTTTGTTGCCCTGAGCACCATGATGTTCCAGCAACATCAATGATCCTTTTTAGTGGTTTAAAGTTTAAAACATTTAGTGTTGGGCACGGGATACAAGCCGATAATTCTTATAATTTGTCATGTTGGCTGCATAATCCCTATCTTCCTGTGGCAGCAGTCAGTCATGTTTATTTCATCTCAGATGAATCCACCAAAAACATTTAAAATACAGATGTATCTCGCATATATGGCTGAAGGCGAGATAAAGCCTGACAAAGGAAGACGAACTTTTCTCAAGGCCATGATGATTTTATCGGCTGGAATTGCCGCTGCAGGAGTTCTCAAGGGTGCAGTTACAGATATTATCACCCCATCTTTTGGCATATCGTCCTTTCCAACCCTCATACTCGTGGATGCATCAGGAAAGCCGATTACCCCAAGCTCTATTCCTGTCAATACCCCGACGACCTGGCTCTTCGATTATCCTCTCCAGGATGAGCCCAATTTTCTACTGAATCTCGGTGATTCAAGCGGGAATCCAGTATCGGTCAGTCCATATGACGTTCTGATCCCTGCCACGGGTGAAACTTACAGTTTTAAGGGAGGGGTGGGCCCAAACAACTCCATCGTGGCGTACAGCGCCATATGCCAGCACCTTGGATGCATTCCTCCAGAAATACATTATTATCCCCCTGGACAGGCTGTACCAGGTACCCCGTTCAGCGGCTCCGGCAATCCCGGGTTCATACACTGCTCATGTCATGGCAGCACCTATGACCCCCTTAAGGGCGCAGAGGTAATCACGGGCCCAACTTCCAGGCCGTTGCCTAATACAGCACTTAGTTACGATCCCTCCACTGGGAAAATATCCGCAGTAAAGGTGGTGGGTCCAACCATATACGGAAAACCTTCCAACCTTTCAGGGGGAACACCATTCCCCAGCAATGCAACCAGTACCGTTGTGACAAACACAGGGGTGCCGTAATAAGGAGGAGAAACTGCCTTGGCAGAACAAGAAAATAAGATCAAAAAATTAATAGTCAATGAACTCGGAGAAGATCCGCTCAAGATCAATGAACTGCCCCTTAAGCGAGTCCCAGATTACATGAGGGGCAAGGGAGGGATATGGTTCTGGACGGGAGCAATGATCACCATTGCATTTCTCTATCAGGTCGTAACGGGTCTCATCCTCCTCTTATATTACAACCCGGCTGATGCATATAATTCTACGGAGTACATCATCAATAATGTTCCCTATGGGGCACTCATTAGCGCCACGCACCTTTACGGCGCTTATGCAATGATAGTGCTCATATATATCCACATGTACAGAAACTATTTCCATGCCGCATACAAAAAACCGCGTCAGTTGCAATGGATCCTAGGGGTCATCATGCTTGCACTCACACTCGGCGTCGCTTTCTTCGGCTATTCAATGCCGGGAGATATTCTGGCATATGATGCAACAAATGTGGGAAGGGGTATAGCAGGATCAGTGCCGCAGCTTGGGAACATACTTGTGGCGATTGTGTTCGGTAATGGAACAACTACCAGCCTTTTCCAGAGAATGCTTGGACTTCACATCATACTGGCCGGACTGATAGGTCTGCTATTTGGACTGCATTTCTATCTTGCGGAATCAAACAACATGATGCCAGGTCTCAGAGAAGCAGGCTATAAAGCTCCAGCGGTGGAAAAGGACGACTCCAACTATAGACCCTGGTACCCTTACAACTTTGCCTTCATGATCCAGTTGTCTCTCTTCGTGATTGGCTTGATAATCCTGATTCCATCTGTGATTGCTCTCCTCCCCAACGTTCCAACCCTATTCTCGCCTTTCCCGAGCGTATCACCCACGAGCCCCCTTGCAGCTTACGTGCCGCCATACCCTCCATGGTTTCTTCTCATGATCTATAAGGCCGTGGACTTTTTCGACTTCACGGGCCAGTACACTTACCTTAATGCCTACGGCCCTCTCATAGCAAACACGGTCTTTGCAGGCATACCGCTGCTTTATTTCATCATTGTTCCGTTCATTGACAGGAGCAAGGACCTGCACCCGCTTTCAAGGCCCATCATTACCTCGTTCGGCATTTTGGGGATCATTTATATGGCGATCCTTTCCGCATGGGGCGCACTGACACCAGGAGTCACGATCCCTGCTACCATTGTCGTCACAGTACTTGTTCCGCCTTTCGTGGTGGTTGTGGTGGGAATGCTGGTGCTAAGCAAACTCTACAAGGAGCAAAAACTAACGGTGACCACAGAGAAGCTTCTCGGCTCATTTGTGGTGTTCACAGCAATACTGATCTTCGCGCTGGTAACTTTTGCGCAGAATATATCTGCATTCCTGTATCACACAAGCGCCCTGAACTTGGTCTCCACAGTTTTCACTGGAGGGGTCACTCTGTTTGCTGCGGTGGGAACCATGAAGAGCGCCGACAAATATACTGACCTGGAAAACTCCAAGCCCAAAAAGGAGAAACCTGCGAAGAAGGAGCCTTCCATGAATCCAACAACAGCATCCATAGTTTCTGCTGTACTTGTTGCGATATCACTTGCAATCCTATATCTGGTTGCACAACTCAATCCAATTACGGGGGCAATGACGTTCGGTGTTGGAATCGGCATAGATCTTATTATTGCGGGGATAGTACTGCGCATTTACAGGCTGACCTACTATCATGAGTAATCTGAGGGTTGAAGGGTACGATGACATCGTCTTCTGGCAAGAAGACGGAATTGGGGTCATAGTGATAAAGTCCTCCGCCGAATCCAGGGCAAGAATAAGGTTCTTTGAGGAGATTATAATGGCCCTGACTGCAGCTGCAACGGATGAGAATGTCAGGGCGGTGGCCATTACCGGGATGAACCGTAATTTCTTGAAGGAAGTAGTATATCCAGACGAGAATTCCATTAAATTCCGGGAAAATCTTACGAGACTTGCCTCAGCGTATCTATCATTGATTTACACGATGGAGAAGAACGTATATACCCTTCTCAATGGCGATTCCACTGATATTGGAATGGAAATTGCCCTGTCAGGCGACGTAGTCATTGCATCCGCCTCTGCGAGTCTCGGATACAGCCGGAACTGGAAATTCTGCTGCGGCGGATCACTGACATCACTGCGCTTCCCGGCGCTTGAAATATCACAGGCAACTGCCGGGAAAAACTGCGACATTGTGTTTCAATCCGATACGTTTCTCGACGAGTCCAAGAAGTTTATTCAGAGGGACTACGGGTATTCACGCTTTCTCATGAGAAGAAGGAGAATGGACAACCTTCGGATAGCCTTGCTTGAGGAGAAGGAAGAATTTCTCAGATCCGCGTGACTCACAGCACATTGTAGATAAAAACAAGGCTGGCAGCGAGTACTACAGATGTGAGTGAGGCCAGCAGATTTACCTGCTCCTTGGTGATGAGACCGCGATTCTCCGCCACCGCGCCAAGGACACTGTCCACATTGGATCCTATAAAACCCATCAACGTTATGAACCCGATCACGTAAGGCGAAAATGTCTGGAGAAAGAGCAGGGAAAATGTGATGCCTATAACGAGGCCGCCAAGCACTGCGGCCAAAGAGCCAACAAGGGATATCCCGCCGTTTATGCCGGGCTCGACTCTCCTGAACGTGGTTATCATTATGGTCTTTCTGTCGATAAACCCAATCTCAGATGCAAATGTGTCTGAACCAATGACGGCAAAAGAGACTGCAGCAAGAAAGGATATCTGAAGGTAGCTGAATGGTGCATGGAGATCGAGGAGGTTCAGCATAGAAAGCACTCCCACGATGGCGCCCGCATACATAATATTCGCAGTCCTGCGTTCACCAGAGCGGCCTTCCTGAAGGCTCAAGCTCTTTTTCATTGAGAAAAATGCCTTTGTGGCCGCAAAGGAGGAAAGGGCAAAAACGATCATAAGCAGAAGCCAGTTTACGCCCCCGCCGAGTCCAACCAACAGACCAAGGAGCAGCGCGACCACAGAACCTTTTCGGTCGAAAACATTGAACAAAATTGAAAGAAGAAAGAGAACGATCAGGATACTTATAACCAGTACTATCTCTTCTGCATCGATAATATGAATTACCAACCTCTGTTCTGCAATTTTAAATCTTCGCCCATGTGCTCCACATCTATACCGGGCATTCCTGAAAGACCGCTGGAAACCTGGCCAATGATCTCGTAGTCTTCAAAGTTCTCTACTGCGTCAACGATAGCTTTCGCCATTTCGTTGGGGTCACGGGACTTGAAGATACCGCTTCCCACAAATACACCGTCCGCGCCCATCTTCATCATCAGTGCCCCGTCCGCAGGGGTCGCAATTCCACCAGCTGCAAAATTAACTACTGGAAGTCTCCCTGCTTCCTTGATCTCCTTGAGAACCTCCAGTATGGACGCTTCAATGCCCTCCATCCCTACGCCATAGAAAAGGCTCTTCAGATCCACTTTTCCCTTATCACCATAGACTTCCTCTGCGACCAGTTCCTTCTCCCTAAGGTAAGGCAGGCTCATTCGCGAAGCCATATGTGCGAGGTCGTCAAGATCTGCACTCTTTATCATTTCTACACCGGTATTTACAGCCCACATGTGTCTAACTGCTTCAATCACATTCCCCGTCCCTGCCTCTCCCTTCGTACGGATCATGGAAGCGCCCTCGAATATCCGTCTTACTGCCTCTGAGACAGTGCGTGCACCACACACAAATGGAATCTTGAACTCCTTCTTGTTGATATGATAATGGGGATCCGCAGGCGTAAGAACCTCGCTCTCATCAATCATGTCGACGCCCAGCGCAGAAAGAGTGTATGCTTCTGACACATGACCTATTCTGACCTTCGCCATTACAGGGATGGTCACAGCCTCCATGATTTCCTTGATTTTCATGGGGTCTGCCATTCTGGCAACACCTCCTGCCATCCGGATGTCCGCCGGCACCTTCTCAAGGGCCATCACTGCAACTGCGCCGCTGGACTCCGCAACTCTGGCCTGCTCCACTGTGGTAACGTCCATTATGACTCCGCCTTTGGTCATTTTGGCGAAACCACGTTTGAGCAAATCGTCGCCGGATTTCAAGCTTGAAAGGTCAATAGGCATTATTAGTCCCCTCTAAAATAGCCAGTTGGTATAAATACATTCTTTGACAGGCTAAATGGAATAAAAGTGGCATCGCGGAAGAGAGCTGGTCATCATTCATAGCAGTTAAATAAGTTATTTCGATATTGGCAAATGCTCACAGAGATTCAGGCCATACTGGAGTTCTTCTATATCTTTGTGGCCGGCATCTTTGCAGGGCTTCTTGGTGCGATGACTGGACTGGGGGGAGGTACTGTGCTCGTCCCGGTACTTACGATATTCTTTCAGATCCCGCTTATCTTCGCCATTGGTGCAAGCCTGATATCAACCATTGCAACTTCAGCCGGTTCGGCCTCCGCGTACACAAAGCAGAAGATAGCGAATGTCAAGATTGGAATTGGTCTGGAGATGTCCACTACCGCAGGTGCTATTGTCGGTACACTAACACTTGCATACTTCAATGGCCATGATCTCCTTTGGGCGATCTATATTCTCTTTGGGGTGGTTCTGCTATTCTCGCTCATTCCATCTGTGAAGAAAACCCTGGCGGAGCTCCCACCGCCCATGGATGGTGACTGGACTACGAGGTTTTTCCAGCTCCACGGATCCTACTACGATCAGAGGTTGAAGAAAACTGTTGATTACAATGGGATAAGATGGTGGGCAGGTGAGATAGTGATGTTTTTTGCCGGCTTCATTTCAGGATTGCTTGGCATTGGATCAGGCGCCCTGAAAGTACTTGGCATGGACTGGGCCATGAACCTCCCGATGAAGGTTACCACAACAACAAGCAATTTCATGATAGGGATCACGGCGGCCACCGGCAGTTCCATATACTGGCATCTGGGATATATACAGCCGTTCATAGCAGCTGCAACTGCAATCGGAGTCCTTCTGGGTGCATTCCTAGGAGCCAAGCTGCTTGTCAAGATAACAAACAGCAATATCAGGTGGTTATTTTTCTCAATCCTTTCATTTCTTGGCGTGGAAATGATCCTGGAGGGCCTGAATGCCAACCACTCCGTAATAATTCCCTCAATTGTAATGGTTTTCATCTCAATAGGTTCGTCAGTAATGGTTATTGTCCTCCTCTGGTTTTACGTGAGAAAGCTCAGGAAAGACGTGCTCAGGCGCACAAGGAGTGAGGGAAAATGAAATCATTTGACCAGGAAAGCGTAACTAGCGTGATCCTGAAATCAGGCGTGCTGCTTTCGCTTTTCCTCATAGTATTGGGGACACTGATGATCTTCATCATGAAGCATGCCGACAACCTTACCCTCTCTCAGATAGCTGATATTTACAGTACCACAATCATAAATTCCTCCCAGATAAGTCTGGGCGATCTTCTTTCCGGTTCGTTGAGTCTTGATGGAATATACCTGATTTCACTGGGTCTCTGGGTATTGATCTTCACTCCAATATCTGTGGTGTTCGTAGGAATTATAGACTTTGAACTGCAGAAGAATTACAGGTATGTCATCATGGCTCTTGTGGTGCTTTTTAATCTCTTCTTTGCGATGCTCGTAATTGGATAGGCGGAATTAGCTGGGAAATTCAATAAATCTTTATTATTTCTGAAGCAATCCCTCCGGGTTGCCACCATGCTCAACTTCGAGAGAGTCAAGGAAAGACATGCTCCGCCAGAGGAGAGGGTAAAGAGTTTCGAGATAGAACCCGTCCTTGGCTATACCGACGAAGAAGGCGTTTCAGAGGCTAGCAGGTGCATAGGCTGCAATATATGCACGCAGGCCTGTCCTGCAAGCCTTGACATCGGTGGTTATATTAGAAGTGCTGCTGTGGGTGACCCTGCCGGCACAGTGAAGATAGTTTTCGAGAACCTTCCTTTCCCTGCAATCATAGGGCGCGTATGCACGCACTTTTGTGAGGACATCTGTGTTCTCTATGATACCGGTGGTCCCATAGCCATAAGGCATCTCAAGAGGTACGCTGCTGACAAATTCGCTGATTATGGTAAAGTGCTGAATCTGCCAAAGAAGAATTTCATCGATAAGCATGTCTCAATCATAGGCGCCGGACCATCCGGCTTGACTGCGGCTTATTATCTGTCTATCCAGGGTGTCAGGGTAACGATCTATGAATCACTGCCTGAACTCGGAGGATTCATGCTCGTCGGCATTCCGCGTTACAGGCTGCCAAAGGAAGTACTGGACAAAGAGATTGGGTTCATAATCTCTCAGGGTGTTGAGGTGCACACAAACACTGTGGTTGGAAAGGACATCCCTTTTGCTGAAATAATGGACAAGTCAGACGCAGTCTATATGTCTGTGGGGACGCACAAACCACGCATGACCGGGACTCCTGGCAGCAATACCAGTGGCCTTTATCATGCCACAGAGTTCCTGAGGCGAGTGTCACTGGGTGAGAAAATAGATGTCGGCGAGAATGTAGTCGTTGTAGGAGGAGGATTCACCGCAAACGATTCCTCCAGGACTTCGCTGCGTCTGGGTGCCAAGAATGTATACATCCTTTACCGGAGACGGGACATCGATCGACCCGGGTATCCTTCAATGAACGCCGAGGAGGAGATGGACGAGTCTCTGGAGGAGGGAGTCCATTACCTGTGGGAAGTCACTCCGTTCGAATACGTATCAACGGACGGAAAAATATCTGCGGTCAAGTACTGGCACAATCAGATGATTATAGAAGGAGGAGGTAGGGCAAAGCCCATACCACAGAAGGACAAGGTAGAAATCATACCATGCGACACCGTAATAGAGGCGACAGGACAGGAGACAGACTATTCATTCATGGGAGACGACTACTTGAGGCAGCTCAGGCTTACACCGCAGGGTCACGTGATCGTCGATAGAAACGGGATGACCTCTATACCAAAACTCTTCAGCGGGGGCGACTCCACGAATTCTTCCAAGGACCTGATTTCAGCCGTAAGGGATGCAGACACCGCCGTCATGGGGATACTGGAACACCTCAATGTCATGGACCAGATCACCGATGACAAGCTGTTGCCGGTGCTTGACAGGTGGAAAAAATATTCTCCCAGCGCCGGAAAGAGGATGGGCTGATCACTCCCCTATGGTGTCAAACCCCGTGTACGGAACCAGGACGTCTGGGACCCTGATGCTATTGCCTGGCCTGTCCTGGAAATTTTCCATTATGGCAACCATTGTCCTGGTGGTGGCAAGAGCCGTGTTGTTAAGGGTGTGAACAAACCTGTTGCCATCCTTGCTCCTGTACCTGATATTCAGAGATCTGGCCTGATAATCCGTATTATTGGAGGCGGAGGCAACCTCCCTGAACTTTCCCTGCGAGGGGAACCACACCTCTATGTCAAATTTCCTGGCATTGAGTACACTGAGCTCACTGGAGCAGAAATCGATCACCCTGTAGGAAAGTCCCAGCGACCGGTAGATCTCCTCTGTGTTAGCAAGCAGTTCAGCATGGAAATCCCTGGACTGTTCTGGTTCGCAGAAGATGAACTGTTCCACCTTGTTGAAATTGTGGACCCTGAAAATCCCCTTGGTGTCCTTTCCGTGTGCACCAGCTTCTTTCCTGAAGCACGGAGAGACACCGCAAACCCTGAGCGGCAACTCCTTCTGATCCAGCACTTCGTCCCGCAGCATTGCCGCTATGGGATGTTCGGAAGTAGCTATGAGGTAAAGATCCTCCCCTTCGATCTTGTACAGGGACTCCTTAAACGTCTCAATGTCCGTGGCCCTGGCCATGCTATCATAATTGAGCATAAGGGGCGGTTCAACAACAGAGAAGCCTCTCTGGGAAAGGAAATCCACTGCATAGTTGATAAGAGCCAGCTCCAGTTTGAAAAGCCTGTTCTTTATGAAGTAAAACCTGGCCCCGGAAATCTTACCAGCCCTCTCAAGGTCCACAAGGTTGAGTTTTTCCTGCAAGTCCACATGGCTCATGGGCCTGTAGTCAATCTCGGTGAAAACTCCCTGATTTTCAGTCCTCGTCATGAATTCGCCAAGGTCTTCCCTGAAAACAGTGGCATTGCCTTGGAATCTCAAAAACGGGTTGTTGTCATCGCCTCTGCAGGTCTTGACCTCAGGGTCAAGAACATTCGGGATCATCAGCAGTTCCTTCTCCCTATCTGACTCTATCTGCGTGACCTGCTCCTCCATGACCCTGATCCTTTCATTGAGCTCCTTCACCTGGTCTTTTATTGCATCCGGGCTCCTCCTCTCCTTGATCGCCCTGGATATCTCCAGGCTGAGCACGTTCTTGTCGTGCTTGGTCTTGTTGAGAGCAGACGTGAGCTCTCTCCACTTCCTGTCAAGATTGAAGAAACTTTCAACACTCTCTGTTCCATATCCCCTGGCCCTACAGGAATTGAGGAAAAGATCCGGATTTTCCCGGAGAAGCTTTACGTCTATCATCCGATGCAGATAAATTATGGGAATATTAAACCATATTGCTGAAAATGCGCTGGCCGGGATAATCCCGCGGCCATATTGCATGGATCAGTCAAGGCTGGTATAAGGCACTCCGCCATCCTCATCCGCACCAGATTCGTTTGTCTGAAAGGGCGTGATGCCTCTAGTGTGCACCTTCACTGATGGTCTGTTGCGTGAGTCTCTATATGCGTTTAGCTGGAAGTTCTTATTGTAGGATTCGGAGGCGACGATCTCCCGGTTGCGCAGGGACGTGACGCTTCCCCCAACATAACTGAAGGTGAGGAGTTCGACAATTGAACCGGGGAAAATTACGGCAAATGTCAGGAAAAGGCCGTAGGCAGTATACATGTCGGTAAGGATATTGGAGGCAGCGGCAAGCTTTGAACTGGACAGAACAAGTATGCCTGATGAGAAGTATGTTGCGGCGTATGCAAGAGGGCCGCTCTTGAAAGGCAGGAGCGCAAAGGTGAAAATCAGGATTGCAGCAATGGTAACCATGGACGCAATGATGCCCTTGATGCCTTCACCGGATCTTCTACCTGAAATATATCCGGCAGTTGCAGGGCCTACGATTGGAACCCACCATAGCATGAATGTAAGTACAAGTGAGTAAATTATGCCACGGGTCTGTGAAAAACTCCCCGAGTTGATGATTGAATTCTTCTCGCGCTCCTTTGCGATATAGCGTCTCGTGGCTCTGTCATCGAGTCTGTTTATTTTCGAGAATCGATTCATCATCGTTGTCAGACATTATAAGATGAAAAAGATATTTAAACTTATTCCTAAAAAATAAAAGAAAAGTATACTCTATTTAAGCTCCATATTTTTCAGACCTGTCCGACGCAGACATGAGCACATCCATAAGATCGGTGCTTTTCAGCCTCAAGGTCCCGCTCACCGCCGAGGTTTCGTCAAACCTGGTGATGCCATCGGTTCTCATGGCATTTCCTGCGACGACAATCGGTACGGGATCGCCTGAATGCTCCTTTATGCTGCATGGGGTGCTGTGGTCTCCGGTGATTGCGACAACCAGTCCGTCGAGGCGGGGAATGATCTGGGAGAATGCCCTGTCTGATTCCTGTATAACATCTCTCTTCAGCAATGCATTGCCGTCGTGCCCGGCTATGTCGGGAGCTTTTATGTTTACAAGGACGAAGTCCCTGGTTTCCAGCGCCTTAAGTGCGGCAGCGATCTTGCCGGAATAGTCAGTTTTAACCGTTCCAGTAGACCCTTTGTATTTCACAACTTCAATGCCTGCGAGCTTACAAATTCCGGAAATTAGTGGAATTCCAACCACGCATGCTGCCTTCAGCCGATACTTCTGCTGAAAGTTTTCCAGGACCGGTGCTTTACCTGCTCCTCTGAGAAGGAGTTCATTCGCCGGTAGATTCCCTGAGTTCCTTCGGGATCTGTTATACCCATGTGAGTTCAGGACCTTCCGGGTCATTTCAAGGTACTTATTCAGGACCTCCGCTGTAAACCCGGCTTCCGGGTCAAGGGCTTTGATCATCTCCGGCGCCCTTCCAATTACATGGGGGTCCGAGTCACTTATTCTGTCTGAAAGGCCCTCCCCATGCATGACCAGTGCAGCCCTGTGTTCAACCCCATTCTTTACTGTGAACTGAACTCCGTCAATTTCAACGGAGATTGCCTTGCACAGTTCTTCAGTGGAATCTGATATGCGTCCAGCCCTCCGATCTTCAACAATACCATCATCATTCACGTATGCGAAATTTGCCCTGAAGGCTATGTCTCCAGGCATAACATCCATGCCAAGACCCATGGCCTCGAATGGTCCCCTTCCCGTGTAAACGCTGAACGTATTGTAGCCGAGAATGGATAGATGTGAGGTGTCTGAGCCAGAACGTATTCCCTCCTTGACGGGGAACATGAATCCGTTGATGCCATGGGCGGCAAGGTAGTTAAGGCTGGGCCGGTATGCAGCCTCAAGAGCGGTTCTACCCCCAAGTTCGGGGTTTGGCCTGTCCCCGAGCCCATCCATGACGATTAGTAAGATCTTCTTCATGATACTGAATCCTGCATCATTCCATTAATCTTTAGCAGGAAAAACATGAGAATTGTCTGTGCACTTACCGGCAGGAATCAGTGTTATGCGTTTCTATGATGTGATTTGCAGGAGTAACTCCAGGTAGGAATGCTCTTAGTAAGTTATATTGGCAGGTACCTTATTTCTATGGCATGATTTCATTTACCGACCAGTCCTCAGAAGAGATCAGGAACTCATGGGGAGTCATATTTTCAAGATTCGGATATGATGAGAAGATCAACGCTATCAGGGAACTGTATCCTGAGCGCAGGTCTCTATACATCTCCTACAAGGACATAGCAGAGTACAGCAACGACTTTGCCGATAGCCTGCTGAATTCGCCGGAGACTTATCTGACCCTGGGTCAGGAGGTGATAACCGCAGACTGGCCCCCATTTAAGAGGTCTGACATGAAACGGGTTAACATAAGGCTGACTGAGCTGCCTGAGAACGAGATCCGCGTTGACATCCGCCAGATAAGGGCTCAACACATTGGCAAGCTTATCAGCATCACAGGGATTATACGGAAGAACACTGAGGTACTGCCCCGGCTCCAGAATGCTGCATTTCAGTGCTCGCAGTGCAGCCATGTGAACATGGCCCCACAGGTGAGGGGAAGAGTGGAGGAACCGGTGGTATGCGAGCAGTGTGATGGTGAGAAGCCCAAGGTGAGATTCAAGCTTCTTCCCAACGAGTCGGGGTTTGTTGACATCGAGAAGATCGAGATACAGGAAAATCCGGAAACAATAGAGGGAGGAGCACAGCCGCAGAGGATAACAGTCATAGTGGAGGACGACCTGACGGGGAATCTATTCCCCGGGGACCGTGTCACGGTGCAGGGCATCCTTGTGTCGGAACAGAAGAAGACGGGGAATGTACCCCTCACGGAGTTCAACATATACGTTTTCGCAAATAATTATTACAAGGACAACAGGGAAATCGGAGATGTCGAGATAGGGCCCGAGGACGAGAGGGAGATCATTGCACTCTCAAAGCTACCCGACATATATGACCAGTTTGTACAGTCCATTGCACCCTCAATTTACAACTACGAGGTGATCAAGAGGGCGCTGGTCCTTCAAATGTTCGGGGGCCTTCGCAAGAATATGAAAGACGGAACAGCCATGAGGGGAGATATTCACATTTTCCTCATTGGTGATCCTGGAACCGCAAAATCCCAGTTGCTACGTTACATGTCAGAGATTTCGCCGAGAGGCGTCTTCGCCTTTGGAAAGGGATCAAGTGCTGCCGGGCTGACAGCTGCAGCTGTGCGGGATGATTTCGGAGAGGGTCGCTGGACACTGGAAGCGGGAGTTCTTGTAATGGCCAATGACGGTCTTGCGGCCATAGATGAGCTGGACAAGATGGAGCCCGGAGACGTTTCCTCCATGCACGAGGCGATGGAACAGCAATCCTTTCATTACGATTCTGAAATCGTGGTTGACGGCGTCCCGGTTAGGATTGGTGAGTTTGTGGATGGCCTTATATCGGCTAACAGAGCGAAGGTCAGGTACGGACATGACTGCGAAATACTGGAAATTAGCCATCACAGGGTCCTGTCATCCGATCTTACCGGCATCCTGCCGGAAGACATGGTGCAGATCAGCCGGCACACTGCTCCCGGGAGATTGCTGAGGATTTTCCTCGAGGGTGGCAGGAATGTCTGCATTACTGATAATCATCCGGTCTGGGTTCTGAAGGATGGAAAAGTCTGCAATATCCCCGCCGGGACTGTGGAACCAGGAGACCTGATACCAGCATCTGAAGGTCCTGACAGCGACACGGCTGCAAGCACCTGGAATCGCATTAACGAAAATATCAACAGAGGATCGGCAACCACACTGGAGATAGCCAGTGAGTATCTGGATTCAGTGGATTTTATCCCTGTTTCCAAGGTGGAATCCGAAGCGTACAGCAGGAAGTGGGTCTATGATGTTGGGGTGAGAAGGACGAGGACCCTTGTGGTGGGAGGAGTTGTCATACACAATTCCATCACGATTTCCAAGGCGGGAATCATGGCCAGCCTCAAGTCGCGCTGTTCCGTGCTTGCAGCAGGGAACCCGAAGTTTGGAAGGTACGATCCATCACTGATGCTCATAGACCAGACCTGGCTCCCCCTGCCGCTTCTTTCCAGGTTCGACGTGATTTTCAGAGTGGTGGACGAGCCGCAGGTAAGCAAGGACACAAAACTCGCTGATCATATACTGAACGCCCACAGGGTAGGAGAGCAGTACAGGAAGGGTGAGCTGGAAAAGAAAGACTCCGACGAGCAGATAGAGGGAGATGTGAACTACGTCCCCAGGATTCCCAAGAAAACCATCAGGAAATATGTGGCCTATGCGAAGAGCAGGGTCTTCCCAGTGATGACCCAGGAAGCAATAGACAAAATCAGGAACTATTACGTGAAGGTCAGGAATAACTCCAACGAGAGGATGAAAATTACGGCAAGGCAGCTGGAATCCATAATCCGCCTATCAGAGGCAAATGCCAGGGTAAGGCTTTCCAATACTGTGACTGCGTCCGACGCGGATCAAGCCATAGCAATCATAAAGCATTACCTGTCAGAAGCAGCAACAGACAGCGAGGGGAAGGTTGATGCAGACATAATCAATGTGGGGATTTCCAACAAGCAGAGAGGCGAAATGGAGCAGATATTCATGATGATCAAGACTCTCTGCTCCAGGGACCAGAAGGACGGGGTTGCCGACGCAGGTGAACTGGAGCAGGAAGCTAAATCGAAAGGGATCGGCGAGCTGAAGGTCAGATCCATAGTTGACAAGCTGAAGGCTCAGGGAATGATATACGAGACATCATCCGGGAAGCTAAAGGCGGTCACCTGATGGCCGGGATAGTGATGAATCTGTCTTCGATGAGGGGGGAGGTCATCCTGGCTGCGGCGGACGCGGATGTGCTCGGAAAGACTCTCAGGGAGAAAAACCTCCACCTTACGGTGGACAAGAGCTTCTACGGGGAAGCCAAGGTTTCGGAAACGACATACATCTCATCCCTCAGGATTTGCACAATAGCCAACCTCGTTGGAAAGAGGGTCATAGAGTTAGCCATCAGCGAAGGTTTCGTGGATCCGGACAACGTCATAACCATCCAGGGCATTCCTCACGCCCAGTACGCAAGGTTCACAGTGTGATAATGGAAAGCAAGGTAGTTTCGGTTTTCAATTCCATTTCGGACAAGTACGACCTGATGGACTTCATAATGAGCATGGGCATGGACCAGTCCTGGAGGAGACAGATGGTCAAGCTTCTCTCCCCTTCCCCGGGGAGTGTGATACTTGATTGCGGCTCAGGCACTGGAAAACTTGCGATCCAGTTGAGGAAGAGATGCGAAGGATGCACCCTCACATGCCTCGACATCACCGAGAGGATGTTCAGGAAGGAAAAGGTCCCTGGAGCAAGATTTGTTGTTGCGTCCGCGGAAAAGCTCCCATTCGAAGACGCCTCCATGGACTTTGTTACTTCTGCTTTCCTGACCCGTAACCTTGCATCCGTAAGAAATTATTTTTCAGAGGTGAGTCGAGTGCTGAAGAGGGGAGGCAGATTCATAAACCTGGACATTTATGAGCCGAAGGGTGGTTTTTTCATGACAGTGTTCTCCCTGTATTTTCACCGGCTAATTCCCGTAATAGGCGATTATCTGACAGCCTCAAAATCATATTCCTATCTCTCAAGATCAGTGAAGGCGTTCCACACTCCATCAGAAATAACCGATATGCTGCTTGAGGCGGGAATGAAGCAGTTGTCCGTCAACAAGAGGATGCTGGGGGTCATAAATATGCATCTGGCGGAAAAACTCTGAGGTTGATTAATTATATAATATCATCCATAATGGACACGAATGTATAAATATGATACTTCAATATGTGATATGTGCTCAAGTCACAGCAAGACGAGATAATGCCGCAGAACTGGTACAACATTATCCCGGATCTGCCTGAACCACTGCCCCCGCCAAGGAGTGAAGGTTCTAAAAACTCTTCAATTGAGCTTCTGAACCGGATCATACCTGGAGAACTCCTGAGGCAGGAATTTACATTCAACAGGTACGAACGGATCCCGGACGAGGTCAGGGAAAAATATCAGATGATAGGCAGACCAACGCCTCTGCTGCGTGCGGTCAACCTTGAGAAGTTGCTTGACTACAGGGGCAAGATTTTTTATAAATATGAGGGGGCGACCATCACTGGTTCGCACAAGATAAACACGGCAATACCCCAGGCATTTTACGCTAGAGAGGAGGGGATTTCTGAAGTTGTCACTGAAACAGGGGCCGGGCAGTGGGGCACCGCGACGGCTCTGGCCTCTGCTCTATACGGCCTGAAGTCCAAGGTTTTCATGGTAAGGGTGAGCTATGATCAAAAGCCCATGAGAAAGGCCGTAATGAACGTCTACGGAACCGAAGTAATTCCCAGTCCATCCAGCGAAACAGACTACGGAAGGTCTATCCTCAGCCAGAATGCTGACCATCCAGGGTCGCTGGGAATAGCCATAAGCGAGGCAGTGGAATATGCCCTCAACACGGGCTCAAGGTACATGCTGGGAAGCGTCATGAACTCGGTGATCACGCACCAGAGCATCATCGGCCTTGAAACAAAGAAACAGCTCGAAATAGAGGGTGAGCAGCCGGATGTAATGATAGGATGTGTGGGAGGAGGCAGCAACTTCTCAGGCTTTGTCTTCCCCTTCGTGGGAAATTCCAACAGCATTGAGATGATCGCCTCCACGGCAGCAGAGGTGCCAAAGTTCAGGGATGGCGGTTACAAATACGACTTCATAGACTCTGCCGGCATTCTTCCCAAACTGAGAATGTATTCACTCGGGGCGGGATTTGTTCCTGACAGGATATATGCAGGAGGTCTGAGGTACCACGGTGCCGCCCCTGCCCTTTCGCTGCTCGTGAAAAGGGGAACCATTGCACATGATGAAGTTCAGGAAAACGAGGTCATAGATGCACTGAAGATTTTCTCCAGGACACAGGGCATCATCGCTGCACCGGAATCTGGCCACGCGATAGCATCCGCGCTACGCTACATCAAGGGGGAAAAGAATTCCAGAAAGACCATAGTGATCAACGTGAGCGGCCACGGTCTCATGGACCTGGGTATTTTTTCAAAGAAGGTGGGTTAGTTGGAGATCATACCGTATTTCACAATGGGATATCCGGATGATTCAACTGTTCTGGCAGCGTTGAAAACAGCAATCCGGAACGGAGTGCACAAGATCGAGCTGGGCTATCCCAGCCCTGATCCAAAGTACGATGGCCCGGGGATAAAGCGGACACATCTTGGAAATCCAGCTTCAATAGATTCAGACTATCCCGAAATATTCTCTGAGCTGAGGGAACATGGAATCAGCTACTACGCTTTGCTGTACTATTCCGACGTCTGTGCGGATCTGGACTACAGCCTGAGAAGGCTGAAGGAACTGGGCTTCAAAGGGCTAATACTTCCGGATCTCCTGATCGACTACTTCTCTGAGAGCAAACAGATAATTACGCATATTCAGGGGCAATCACTGGAGTTCGTCCCATTTTTCACCCAGGCTACCCCCGATGCGGTCATACGCGAGGTATCCCGCAAGACCCGCTCCTGGATATATTACGGGCTTCAACCGTCCACAGGAATCATCGTTCCGCTTGACTTCAAGTCTGTCGGGCGGAGGGTGGGGGAACTGCTTGCCGGCAGGAATGTCGTTTACGGATTTGGTATAAGGGGCACGCGAGATGTGGAACTCCTCAGGAACATGGGGGCTTATGGGGCAGCGGTGGGCTCTGCTTTTGTGGAGCACCTGAGATCCGGGGACATGGGCTCCATTGCAGAACTTTTGAAAGAAATGGGAGGTGCTGCCAGTGCATGAACTTCTCACCAGGGTCATAACCGGAAACGATCTTTCTGAGGCTGAGGCAGAGACCTTAATGCGTCACCTCATTGACGGGGAGCATTCCACAAGTGAAAAGGCGGCTTTTCTCTGTGCCCTGAAGATCAAGGGGGAGACCCCATCGGAGATCGTCGGGTTCTCAAAGGCGCTGAAAGCCTTTGCATCGCTTGATAGAATCCCCGGCGTGAGTGATGTTGTGGGGACGGGCGGGGACGGACAAGGCACTGTAAACGTGAGCACAGCAGCAGCCATCAATGCGGCGTCTCTTGGCATTAAAATGGCAAAACATGGAAACAGGGCAGTTTCAAGCAGGATGGGTAGCGCCGACTTTCTGGAGCGCCTGGGCTATGAATTCCAGTTCTCCCGCCAGCAGGCGGTAGAGAGGCTAAAGAGTTCAAACTTCCTCTTCATACTTGCGCCGGCATTCAACAGGAGTTTCTCGGCCTTCTCCGAGGCTAGAAAGAAACTCCAGCTTCCCACGGTATTCAATCTCATGGGTCCCATCACCAACCCTGCGGATCCAGACACTGTTGTTGTGGGCTCCAAGAGCCCTGAATTTGTCGAGACTTATGCAAGAGTTCTGAAAGCAACAGGAAAGAGGGGCATGGTTGTCGTCTCCTCTGACGGCATGGATGAGATATCCCCGTACGGCACAACGCTGGCATATGAGTCCCTTGACGGGGTGAGATCCTACACCATAAGGCCGGAGGATATCATGGGAAGAGAGCCGGGACCAAGGGAGTCCATAACGGGCTCAGGAGCAGATGAGTTATTCATGAAGAATCTGAACGGCCTGTCCGGTGATAATCCAGACTGCACACGGTTCATAGCCCTGAACACAGCTCCGGTCCTGGTGCTCAACGATTTATGCGAGAATCTTCAGGAGGGATATGAGATTGCCATGGAAAACCTTCTGAGCGGGCGGGCAATGAGACAGCTGGTAAAGATTATTCCCGGATTAAAAGGAGGTATGCTGGATGACATTCAGGCCACTGGTGAAGGTTTGCGGAATCAAGCTGTACGAGGACGCTGAGATGCTTATGAGATATGACCCTGACATGCTGGGAGTGGTTCTGGACCCTTCGATCCCAAGGGCCGGAGACGAAACGCTCCTGAGAAAGATGGATGGGCTTGGCGTCGAAAGAGTAGGGGTATACACATCCATTGAACAGGTCAGATCCAGCCCCCTGTATGAAGACATTGTGCAGCTGCATTTCGACCATGGGAGGGATGAAATCGAGCTGGTCCATGAAACAGGCCACAAGGTGATGTCTGTCGTCCGGTACACCACCCCATCGGAGATTATTGGGAAGTTCGAGGAACTGAGAACCTATGGATCGGAGTTCGTGCTGCTGGAAAAGAAGGACGGCATAGTATCTGCCGGCAATGCACTGTCCACACTCCTTATGGAGACGGACATGGGAATTTCAGGAAAGATTTCGTCGGACAACATACAGTATCTGCTCCAGTTCCTGCCAGCAATGGTGGACCTCAGCAGTTCGCTGGAAAAGTATCCGGGAAAGAAGGATCTGCTGAAGGTGCAGGATTTCTTCAGGAGGATGAGTTCCTGAACCAACCGTTATACGAGGAAGTGGCCCGAAGCTTCGACGTCATGGGCAATTTTGCTTATTTCTGCAAATTTGACAGAGATACGAGGAAGATTGGAGCGGAAACCCTGGTCACTTCAGCCCATCCTCCGCTGGAGATATACAGGGATGCCGGCTCTGGGCTGAACAGCCTGCTCGGCGAAATAGCACAAAGGACCGGAAGAGCGGCAGATCATGTGCCCATATTCTTCACATTCGACTATGTCAGATCGATCTATCCCGATCTCGACGTCAAGACGTCAGCATGGCCTCAGATTGCAGCCATCGTACCGACCGAGGTACGGCAGGGAAAATTCATTAGAAATGGCACCACAAACGGGTATCTTAACAATAACTCCGGACAGGCTGCCATAAATCTGAAGATCTCAGAGTCCATAGAACGCATAAGGGCTGGAGAGCTTCTCCAGGTGGTCCTTTCGAGCAGGATTAACCTTGATCACTATGATTTTGGCCTTGCTCTTCGGGCCTTCATGGAGGTGGACAGGTCTCTTTACGTTTTCCTCTACAGGTTTGGCAGATTCACCATTGTTGGCAGTTCACCGGAAAACCTCATCACCATTGAAGGGAAGAGGCTCTGCATATATCCCATTGCAGGGAGCAGGCCAAGGGGGAAGAATGTGGAAGAGGACATGATCCTGGCGGATGAACTCCGCAACGACTCCAAGGAACTCCTTGAGCATCGCATGCTGGTGGACCTTGCAAGGAACGACCTGGGAAAGGTTTCAGTGCCCGGATCAGTGGAAGTCACCAGGAACATGGAGATCCAGAAATTCAGTACCGTTCAACATCTGGTCAGTTGCGTGGAATCGACACTTGAGGAGGGGATAACAATGGACGAAGTGATGAAGAGTGTCTTTCCTGCAGGCACGGTCAGCGGGGCACCGAAGAAGAAGGCGATTGAACTCATTGGCAGGTATGAGGAGAACCCCAGAGGTCCATATTCGGGGGCCATAGGAATGGCATGTCATGACGGGATTGACGCTGCACTGCTCATAAGGAGCGTTTTCTCCGATGGAGAGGAGACCTACGCACAGGCGGGAGCCGGGATAGTGAAGGACTCAAATCCGGCCGCTGAACAGAGGGAAATATGCGCAAAACTTAGCACAGTGATGGTGGTGGCACAATGAAGACGCTTCTCGTGAACAACTACGACTCATTTGTGTATAACATTGTTCAGGTGGTTAGAAAGCTAGGATTTGCGGTGGATGTGGTTGAAAATGACAGGCTGGATGCCCACACATACTATGACCGGGTCATTCTCTCCCCGGGACCTGGAAATCCCCTCGTGAAGGAATACAGGGGAAACGTGATGGAGTTTCTCAAGGCAAACAACTATGGCAAGGTTCTGGGCATATGCTTCGGTCACCAGACCATAGGTATCTACCTTGGCTCAAATGTAAGACTGTCGCATTCTCTCATGCATGGAGAGATTGACACCATTGAGAACTCAGGTGACCTTCTATTCCGTGGCCTTCCGACGAAACTCAGGGCCGTCAGATACCACTCGCTTGTCATAGACAGATCGCCGGAAATTTCCGTGGATGCAGTTTCTGAAAGGGATGGGGAAATCATGGGATTCCACGACCATGGGGAGAGATATTTTGGGGTGCAGTTCCATCCGGAGAGTTTCTACACAGACAACGGCGAACGGATCATCAGGAATTTTATGGAGTTGTAAAAATTGGGAATAGTAGAGAAAATATATGTAAAAAACAGGGACAGGGAAGCCATAATTGAGTACAGCAGAGCCAGGGAACCACTCAGTCTCCGTGCGACTGTCATGAGGCGAAGGGAGCAGGGTGAACTTGCCGTGATATCGGAGTTCAAGAGACGATCTCCCTCCGGCTTCATGAAAGATTCAGGCACAGAGGTGGATGAGTACGTCAGGCATGTGGTTTCTCTGGGAACCGATGCGATCAGTATTCTGACTGAACCGAGTTACTTTGCAGGGAGTTACGAAGACATCATGAGGGTAAATGACATACATGTCCCTATACTGATGAAGGACTTTGTGTCCACTGTTGAGATGGTGGAAAGCGGGTACAACTCAGGTGCTGATGCAGTTCTGCTCATTGCCGACTTCCTGTCAGAAGACACTCTGGTCCAGCTCACGGAAAAGGCATCTTCCCTTGGCATGGACAGCCTGGTTGAGTTCCATTCACAGGCAGGACTTCAGAAGATCAGCCGCATCAGGAACATGGGGAACGTGCTTATTGGCTACAACAGGAGGAACCTGGCTACAATGGAAATGGATCCTGGATGCGGCTATATCCCGGAAGTGAAAAGGGCATATCCATGTATACTTGAAAGCGGCGTGAATCCCAAGTCCATACCGCTCCTGCCCCTGAGTTCCTTTGACGGCGTCCTCGTGGGCGAATCCATGATCAATGGGCAGATGACACCGGAGTTTTTCAGGAGGGTGAATGCCTGAATGAACGCAAGGACATTCTATGACCTGATGAAATCAACCCACGAAAGTTTTACATACATAGCCGGGCCATGCGCGGTTGAAAGCGAGGATCAGGTACTAAGCACTGCAGCATTCCTCAGCAGCCTTGGCATACCCATCCTCCGTGGAGGGGCATTCAAGCCAAGGACCTCTCCGGATACCTTTCAGGGCATGGGAGAAGCAGGCCTGAAACTGCTTGCAAGGGCAAGGGAGGAAACGGGAATGCTTGTTGTGACGGAGGCAATGGACGTTGATCACCTTGAACTGGTAAGCCAGTATGCGGACATTATACAGATAGGATCAAGGAATTCCCAGAACTTCGAATTGCTCAAGCGCGTGGGAAGGATCGATAAGCCCGTACTTCTGAAAAGGGGGTTCGGCAACACTTTGGATGAATTCGTCAACTCTGCCCGGTACGTGTCAAACGAGGGCAACCAGAGGATCATCCTGGTGGAGAGAGGCATCAGGACCTTTGAGCAGTCGACAAGATTCACCCTCGATATTTCGGCAGTTCCTGTGCTGAGGGAGAGAGTGGGTTTTCCCGTTATCGTTGATCCAAGCCACCCAGCAGGGAAGGCAAGGTACGTGAAGCCGCTGTCAATGGCGGCAACAGCTGCGGGAGCCAGCGGGCTGATGATCGAAGTTCATCCTGAACCTTCAAAGGCAAAGAGCGACAGTGAACAGCAGCTGAACTTCAAGCAATTCGAGGAACTGAAGAATGAGGTCGACGTGATCCTCAATGCCACAGGGCGGACAATCCTGAGGTTCCAGGAAGCATAGTGTTATATTCGATATATATAAATACGCTTTTCCTATGAAGGAATCCGCACTTAGCTTACGGGGAAATATCGATGAATAATGGAGATTTTGTCAAGATTGATTTCGAACTCAGGGCAGGGGAAGACAAGAAGCTGTATGTTACAAATGTGGAAGAAGTGGCCAGGGCAAATGATATTTACAGCGAGGAGAAAAGATACGGCGATTCCTACGGCATAGTCGGAACGGACAGCTTCCTGAAAAAGGTGAATGAATCGCTTCTTTCCGCAGAGATCGGAAAAGAATACGAGATCGAGATCCCTCCTGAGGAGGCTTACGGGGTCAGAGATCCCAAAAACATCAGAATACACACCGTTAGGGAGTTCCAGAGGCAGAACGTGGAACCTGAGGTGGGAAAGGACGTATTCCTTGGTGGACGGCAGGGAAGGATTATATCCGTTACGCCTGGAAGGGTGATGGTCGACTACAACAACCGCTTTGCCGGCAGGACCATATACTACAAGTACAAGGTGCTGGAGGTTCTCGAAAAGGTCGAGGACAAGGTGAAGGCAATTCTTCTCATGAATTACACCTCAGAAGCAGCCAAGTTCCCGATCTCCGTCGAGGGCGAGGAGATCAGGATCGAAATTTCTGATGAATCCAAGTTTGACCACCTTTGGTTTGACCTGAAATTCAGGATAGTCAATGAGATCAGGGAACGTCTCAAGGACTTCAGCGTCCTGCTGGTGGAAAGGTACCCGAAGACAGCAAATGTGGAGACGCCGCCGGAGCAATCGGCAGCTGAGCCATCTGAATCAAAAGAACAGGGTAATGAAGAAAGTCAGCAGGCTTCCCAGGCCGAAACAACCCAGTGAAGAGTTAATAAACCTTCAAAGGTCGGTTTCTGATCGGATATCTGTAGTGCTGGTCGAGCCCAAGTACCAGGGCAACATAGGGGCAGTTGCCAGGTTGATGCAGAACTTCGGCCTTACAAGGCTCATAATGATCAACCCGCCACAGATCGGGGATGATGCGTACATAAGGGCAGTGCACGCTGGAAAGATTCTGGATAGTTTCACGCCTGTGGCTGACATAAGTGAAGTCAGGGCCTATGCCAACTACCTGGTGGGCACATCCAGCGTAACAACGTCAAATTTCAGGAAATTCACCCGGATCCCCATGGACCCCGAGACTCTGTGGACGAGCCTTCTGCCTTCTGGAAAGAGGATAGCCCTGGTATTCGGGCGGGAGGATGATGGCCTCAGATCCGCTGAAATTGAGGCCTGTGATTTCTTCACCTATATCCCGGCAAGCAGCGAGTATCCATCCTACAACCTTTCTCACGCAGTCGCGATACTCCTCTACAAGATGTACGAGAAGATAGGATTCTACCCTGGAGTCGAGACGGTCAACGCAACCGAAGAGAACATGGACCTCATAATGAGCAGGATGGACAGTATACTGAACAAGACAGGCTACATGCGTCATAAGGTTCGGAACTCATCGGTGATGATCAGGCGAATACTCTCCAGAGCGCATCTCACAGATACTGAATTTTACAAGTTGATGGGTATACTGAAATCCATCGATCTGTCGATTCCTGACCATGATGAATCTGAAGAGTAAACACTTCACAAAAAGACTATATCTACGCGGTCAATACATGAAACGCTAGGGGAGCGTACCAGATGCTGAGAGGGTAGCCATAAAAGGCTGCCGACCCTGAAACCTGATCCGGATAATACCGGCGAAGGGAAGCCTCGCGTAACGAGTCGCTTTTCTGGCAGGAACTTGACATGGATCCTGCACCTGAAGTCGAAAGGAAAGGACGGCAATTGAAACCGTTCGAGAAAAAACTCATAGCCCTTGTAATAGTTCTTGTTGTGGTCATAGCCGGGTTTTCAGTATTTTATTACCTGCAAACGGGCGATAACCATGGAAAGACACTTGTTGTATACACTTACAGCTCATTCATGGCGTACGGTCTGAACAAGACCGCCGCCTATAATGCCGTATTCGGAACATTTGAGAAGGAATACGGCGTTAACATTGTGGTCAGGACCCCTGCTCAGGGTCTCCTTCCCACGCTCGAAGCCCAAAAGGGCAATCCACAGGCCGATATTGTTATCGGCCTCACAAATGTTAACGGGATACAGGCAGTGCAAAACGGCCTTCTGGTGAAATACCGAAGCCCTGCAACTGAGGACATCAACTCAACGCTTATGGATGAGATGGGCATGGCTTCCGCTTTCCTTACGCCATATGAATACTCATACCTGGGGATTGATTACAACAAAACTCACTTCACAGGTAACTTTGTACCATCGTTTTCGGACCTGGCCCGGCAGGCAAATGCCACAAACATGCTGCTTGAAAATCCTGCCACAAGCGAAACCGGGCAGGAGTTCCTCCTGTGGGAGATTGCGTACTACCAGTATCTTATGAACGAGAACTGGACCTCATGGTGGAGTTCGGTGAAACCCTATACCACAAATCATATCTATGACTCATGGAGCACAGCATTTTCGCAGTTTGAATCAGCAAACGCCAGTTCACTCCTTGTGAGTTACCAGTCCGATCCTGCCTATAACGACTACTTCGGTTACGGGAATTTCACAGGGTCCACCGTAACTTCGCATGCCGGTCTCGACTATGGATGGCGCACCATATATAATATAGGAATAGTCAACGGATCGGCCAATATTGGACTTGATGAAGCCTTCATCAACTACTTTCTTGGCCCCACGGTCCAGAACCTGATCCCCACAAATGAATGGATGTACCCGGCCAACACCACCATACACCTTCCTTCTGTATACAACACGACAACGAATCCGTCAGGCATCATCCCTCTAAACAGGTTTCTGAATGCAACGGCGATTTCGATGAACCTCCAGACATGGGACGTAGAATGGATCAACACAATGGAATAGTGCACTTTCAGTACCGGAGCAAATGGTGGCTTCCATTCTTTGCACCCATTATCTTTCTGGCCATCGTTGTCATTACGCCATTTGCTGCACTCATAGCTGGTCGGCCCGGAGGGCTTGATCTTGGATATGTATTTGGTGCCAATCCCCTTGGAGAGCTCTGGCAAAAGGCGCTTTATAATTCTCTGGTACAGGGCGTGCTTGGCGCATTAACGTCAATGGCTCTCGGTTTTCCGCTCGGTGTGTTTCTGGGCAGATATCGCCTGAGAAACGGCAACATCATCCGCTCACTCCTGATCCTGCCGTTTTTCCTGCCTTCCATTGTCGTTGTAACGGCATTCATATCAACGTTCGGCGCCACGTCGACCCTGGGAACCATCTTTCCCGGAACACGGATATTTGGCACGGGGCTCACAGGCATCGTTGCAGTCAACACCTTCTTCAACGCCCCGCTGGTGGCCTTCCTTACATCCGGAGCAATTGAGGGAACGGATATGAGTCTGGAGGAGTCTGCAGCCACACTGGGTTCAGGTCGCATTTCAAGCTTCTGGCACATCTGGGGAAGGAATGGGATGCTTGCAGCCCTCTCCGGAGGACTCATAACATTCCTTTACTCCTTTGCGGGTTTCACCGCACCTCTTGTCATAGGCGGCCCGGGTAACTTCACTGTGGAGGCATGGATCTATTTTGTCGTAAAGACCCTGTCTGACGTCAATCTCGCCGTCACTTTCTCTATAATGCAGAGCCTTATCCTCATCGCTCCAGTGCTCCTCTACCTTATGACCTGGTCCAGGGAAAGAACCGTGGTGGTGACCGGTATGAGGCAGCGTGTCAGGGAAGGGATCAGGGGGAGGTTCTACGTGGCAGGAATGGCATACTTGTTCGCCTTCCTGGCTATGGATGCGCTTATCCTTGCCTCTATGCTCGTCGAATCCCTTTCAAACGTGCAGGGAGGAAGCATGACCCTGGAGGGGTACAGAGAACTGTTCAGCGGAACAATAACCGGTGCCTTTGGAATCTGGCCCCTTCTCCCTTTCATGAATACCATCTTCTATGGTGTGCTCACATCACTTCTGGTCACCCTAATGGGGGCTCTGTGGATCACTGGCAAGAGGAGGCTGAGGAGCAAGGCAGATGACGCCCTGGACTCTGCGCAGTTCCTGCCTATGGTGATCCCGTCTGTGGTCATGGCATTCTCCATTTCCGTCGTGTATGGCAGCACTTTTCCTGCAAGCCTCACGTGGTTGCTTATTATAGCCGTCCAATCGGCAGTCGCCATACCCGTGGTTTTGCGGATCATTTCAGCTGGATTTGCGCGCATCCCGGAAAATCTCTGGGAAGCAGCAGCAACGCTCAAAGGCAACGCATTCTTCGAGGTGGAACTCCCACTGGCCGGGAGTACCGTGGCCACAGCTCTCATGTTTGGCTTCGCCATAAGCATCGGTGAGTTCACGGCAACCAACTTTCTGTCCACATACACGTTTATGCCCATAAGCGTTGAAATATACCAGCTTCAGTACCAGAGACTCGTAACGGCCTCATATGCGCTGGGGACCATCCTTCTTGTCGTGAGTGCAATATCATTTTATATAATTCAGAAGATAGGGAGGGGCTTTGAGACCATACGTTGACCTGGAATCCATCACCAGGAGGTATGGTGATTTCACCCTGGGAAGCATTTCTCTCAAGATGGGAAGGGGCAGTGTGTTCACCCTTATGGGTCCAAGTGGATCCGGGAAAACATCACTCCTGAGGGTCATAAGTGGACTGGACGTTCCTGAGAGCGGAAGAATATACGTTAATCAGGAAGATGTTACCAATCTGCCTCCGAACAAAAGAAACATAGGCCTCATATTCCAGGATCTGGCACTGTTTCCCCACATGTCAGCGTTTGACAACATCGCCTTTGGACTCAGATCCAGAAGATTGGGGAGGACTGCAATAGATGCTAAGGTCGAGGAGATGGCAGGGTTACTTGGCATTTCAAAGTTGCTGGAGAGGAGACCCGGAGAAATGTCGGGGGGAGAACGGCAAAGAGTAGCGCTTGCACGATCCCTGGTCGTAGAACCTTCGCTTCTGTTAATGGACGAACCCCTGAGTTCCCTTGACCCTCAATTGCGCCTTCGTGTCAGGAGCGAGCTTAAGGCACTGATCAGGGGGCTTTCGCTGACCATTATTTACGTCACCCACGATCTTGAGGACGGACTCTATCTTGGAGATTACGCAGGATACATGAGTGGCGGCAAAATTCTTGAATCAGACACTGTTGAACAGTTATACATAAATCCGGGGACCAGAGAACTGGCAGAGTTCCTGGGGTATAACGTGATCGAGTTAAACGGGTATCTGCTGGCTGTCCATCCACGTGACCTGAAGATTGTAACTGAAAACCAAGACATAAGCGGAACCGTTAAAAGTTTTGGTTTCGAGGGCACAGATATCCGTATAGACGCTTCCATAGATGAAAAACAGTTCTTGGCGGCCCTCGTTCCGTTCAGCGACGTTCATAAGAAGCTGGAACATGGGATCAGGCTGGGCTTCAGAATATCCCGTAGTGTCCGCCTCGATCCCGGTGATAAACCATGACAGGACAGAACTGAAGGCTTCTACCATCGGAGTCATGGGCATTTACGCTGATAAAAACAGTGAGGTAGAATGTGGCGCCATCTGTAATTCTCCCACATTTGACCATGATCGGGTCAAAAAAGTTTTACGTGTAGCTCCTTCTGTAATGTGACGTAAAATGGTTCAGGCCTATGGTTCAAGTTCCCATATGCACCAAACCTCAAAGAATGAGACAAAGATTCAAACCATCTCACAAATTATTTATCGTGGATCCCCATCACCTCTGGCAATCAGGCAGAGGGTTTGTGGATCGCAGGACGATCGATTTCGCCCCTGTTATAAGGTGTATTTCAATGTCGGTAAGTGCAGAAAGGAAGACCAGCGGACCACTTAAGAGCATCATATCCGGGCTGCTGGAGGTTTCAAGGAACAGCGAGGCTCCATTCTGGAGGGATATAGCCGAGAGACTAGTGGCAGGGAGAAGAAGGTACGCCAGTGTGGATGTAGGCAAGATAGAGAGACTGGTATCCGATGGGGATACAGTGGTTGTTCCAGGTTCAGTTCTGGCAGGCGGATATCTCCAGAAAAAGGTGACAATTTCTGCCTTTAGGGCCTCACCGGCTGCCATCAAGAAGATTGAACTGGGGGGCGGAAGTTTCAAGGGTCTTAACGAGTTGGCCAGGGAAAACCCCAAGGGTACGAACATCAAGATAATCAGGTGATTCAAATGCTTTACATAGATGCAGATAACTCAATATATGGAAGACTGTCCTCATACGTGGCGAAAACCCTGCTCAGCGGTGAAGAGGTTGTAATAGTTAACGCTAACAATGTGGTGATAACAGGATCCAGGAAGTGGATAATCGAGCATTTCAAGACCGAAAGGGATGTGGGGAGCGTAAGAATGGGTCCATATTATCCAAGAACTCCAAACTCAATCCTCAGGCGTTCCATCGGACAGATGCTTCCCAAGAAGAAGACCAAGGGAAAAGAAGCACTGGCGCGATGCGTGGTCTATGCCGGAAAGCCAGCGGCATTCAAGGATGTCGCGTTCACAAAGGTGGAGAAAGCACAGAACAATAAGATGAGTGGCTATCTTACCCTGAGAGAGGTTTCCTCCATTCTGGGATACAAGGTGAAATAAAATGAAGAACATAATTCTGACTTCAGGCAAGCGAAAAACAGCTGTAGCAAGGGCCACTACAAAGAAGGGCAAAGGAATCTTCACCATAAACAACTCACCAGTGGAAATATATCCTGTCCCGCTTCTCCGTGAAAAGATCATGGAACCCATACTGCTTGCGGGCGAGAAGGCAAACAGCCTGGATATCTCAGTCAAGGTGAGGGGCGGGGGGCCAACCGGACAGGCAGACGCGTCACGCACGGCAATAGCGAAGGGGATAGTGAAATACCTCAACGACGACAATCTTGAAGACGTTTTCAGGCAGTACGACAGGACGATGCTGGTAAACGACATCAGGCGGAAGATGCCGAAGAAGCCAGCTGGCAAAGGCGCAAGGGCTAAGAGGCAGAAGTCATACAGGTGATCACAGATGATTATACCGGTTAGATGTTTCAGTTGTGGGAGAGTCATAGCTTCTGACTACGAGAAATACAAGGAAAGGATAAACGAACTCAAGTCCAAAGGCGAGGCAATCGAGGCAGCCAGCATCGAGTCGATCCTTGACGATCTGGGCCTCGAGCGCTACTGCTGCAGGAGAATGATAATCTCTCACACTGACTTGATAGACGAGATAATTCCCTTCTCATAAATGGGACCGTGGGGTAGCTTGGTATCCTACCAGCTTGGGGTGTTGGTGACTTGAGTTCAAATCTCAGCGGTCCCATCAAACGATAGGGTCAAAGTACAACAGACTATCAACATTCTGGGATCATAGTATGCCTATGATAGACCTGGCAAAGGAAAGAAGTACGATCAAAATCCAGCAATTCTACTTCCTACTGGGAGCAATAGTTTTGGCTGCAGCAGTCATTACAATCATCCTTCGATACGATCAGCTATACATGATCGATCCCTTAACTGCCTCAATTACTCATTATTCACCGCAGGCCTTCATAGCTTACTTCGTTCCTTTCATGATACTCACCATTGCAATAGGCATAACAGTCTTTTTGACATGGGCCGATGGCAGGAGAGCGCAATTCTGGGGGATTGTCCTCAATACCCCTGACGGTGTCAGATCTCGTCATTTTTCACCTAGATGGCTTCATGCTGTTGCTCTTTCTGGGCGCGGGAATGTTGCCGTTCATCCTTGGAGGAACCAATGCAAAGGAGAGTCATTCTGGGCAGATC
>JAKAAY010000001.1 GCA_021802055.1 Thermoplasmata archaeon | reverse complement strand
GGGTGTATGACTATATAAATCAGGAGGCAAAAAGGGTGGTCAGGGAGATGGGTTAGGGCCTGAAAAGGAAAAGACGGGTCAGGAATAAGTGAAGATGCGGATATCTTGAGATTTGTTCAACAGAGCAAACTTCCACGAAACGCTTAAATATTGCCCTCATATTGAGTGCCTTACGCACTTACCGATAAGGTAAATTAGCAGTAGGACAGCTCTAAGGCGAACTGGGGACCAATGCACTGCTGCAGGGATGAACCGAGTATTCCAGGGCTGTCAAAGATGAGGTTGTGAGTAAGATAGGTCTCACTTCTGAGAAGTGAAATGGTGCAAACTGTGGCTCGCCAAATTCTTTAATCTTACCAATTAAAACATAAGGATTAACTCCGGTTGATCCTGCCGGCGGCCACTGCTATCAGGTTTCGACTAAGCCATGCGAGTCTAGGGGTCGAAAGACACCGGCATACCGCTCAGTAACACGCGGATAATCTAACCCCAGGTGGGGGATAACTTCGGGAAACTGAGGCTAATACCCCATAGTCACTCTATGCTGGAAGGCTTGAGTAATGAAAACTATGGTGCCTGAGGATGAGTCTGCGGCCTATCAGGTAGTATGTGGTGTAAAGGACCACATAGCCTAGGACGGGTACGGGCCCTGAGAGGGGGAGCCCGGAGATGGACTCTGAGACACAAGTCCAGGCCCTACGGGGCGCAGCAGGCGCGAAAACTGTGCAATGCGCGAAAGCGCGACACGGGAAACCTGAGTGCCTTGACATTAGTCAAGGCTTTTCTTGAGCCTAAAAAGCTCAAGGAATAAGAGCTGGGTAAGACGGGTGCCAGCCGCCGCGGTAACACCCGCAGCTCGAGTGGTGGTCACTTTTATTGAGCCTAAAGCGTTCGTAGCCGGCTTCGTAAATCTCCAGACAAATTCTTCCGCTTAACGGGAGATCCTCTGGAGAGACTGCGGAGCTAGGGACCGGGTGAGGTTGAAGGTACTTCCGGGGTAGGGGTAAAATCCTGTAATCCTGGAAGGACGACCGGTGGCGAAGGCGTTCAACTAGAACGGATCCGACGGTGAGGAACGAGGGCTAGGGGAGCAAACCGGATTAGATACCCGGGTAGTCCTAGCTGTAAACACTGCCCACTTGGTGTTGCTTTTCCAATTAGGGAGAGCAGTGCCGGAGCGAAGGTGTTAAGTGGGCCGCTTGGGGAGTATGGTCGCAAGGCTGAAACTTAAAGGAATTGGCGGGGGAGCACCGCAACAGGAGGAGCGTGCGGTTTAATTGGATTCAACGCCGGAAAACTCACCGGAGGCGACCTTTGGATGAGAGTCAACCTGACGAGTTTACTCGATAGAAGGAGAGGTGGTGCATGGCCGTCGTCAGCTCGTACCGTAGGGCGTTCACTTAAGTGTGATAACGAGCGAGACCCCCATCTTCAATTGCTAGTGGACAAGAGATTGTTCGCGCACTTTGAAGGGACCGCCAGCGCTAAGCTGGAGGAAGGTGGGGTCGACGGCAGGTCAGTATGCCCCGAATCTTCCGGGCAACACGCGCGCTACAAAGGGCGGGACAATGAGATGCAACCTCGAAAGGGGGAGCCAACCTTGAAACCCGTTCGTAGTTAGGATTGAGGGCTGTAACTCGCCCTCATGAATCTGGATTCTGTAGTAATCGCGGGTCAACAGCCCGCGGTGAATATGCCCCTGCTCCTTGCACACACCGCCCGTCAAACCATCCGAGTTGGTACTGGATGAGGATATGTCCGAGAGGGCAAATTCGAATCTGATATCGGTGAGGAGGGTTAAGTCGTAACAAGGTATCCGTAGGGGAACCTGCGGATGGATCACCTCCTAAGAAAGAGAGCGGGCCACAGGCACATTCATTTCACGTCAATACCTATCGTTCACGGGGAGAACACTTAACATGGCGAGTAAAGACATCAGGGAAGCGGCGAAGATTCTTGTTCTTGTTTCGCTCATTTTGGGTTTGCTGTTTTTTATATTGCTCATAGTGGGCCTCATAAGTTCAAGTGTAGCTGCAGGCCTTCCCAAGACCACGTCTGGATTTGCCAGTGATGTAGTGGGTTTCGCCAGTGGCGTTGTACTCATAGTCATCTTTGGGATTTTGATGCTGCTAAACTATTCTCTTGTTTACTTTAGGGTAAGAAAGCGCGTCAAGGGAGATGTTGCAACCGTAGCCATTGTACTGGGTGTTTTGGAGATAGTCATTGGCCTCCTTGGGTTTTACAACTTATTCATCATAGTTCCAGGCCTGCTGATCCTCCTTGCCGGAATACTGCTATTTCTTTGAATGCTATGCTGTCTTATATGTGGCTGATTGCTTTTTTACGGGAGAAACCATAGCGTTATGGTCGTTTTTGGTGCACCATAATGTCCCAGCACCCAGAGGGTAAAGTGATCAGGGATATGCCAGGAATAACTGCAGGGGACTCCAGGAGTAAATCCAACCTGACCAGACATTTGCAGGCATGGTTAAGAGAAAAATTGGCCACTGCACTGTCCGCATCCAATCTGGAGGATTTAAAGTCATCTGTCCAGGCTATTAGATCCCAGTTAGAGGCGAGCCAGGTTTCAGCTGAGAAAATAGACATTTATAGGAATGATTTCGCCTATCCTACTATTGCAATCGAATCCGTTCTGTCAGATCTGGAACAGATTCTGGCAGTAAGGACCATGGAAAGGGCAAAGTACTATATGCTGAGACTGCAAAAATCGACAGTGGAAGTCAAGACAAATGGCATAAACGACATTAATTTGAACCGCTGGAAGGACTATGGTGATATTTACACAGACAGTCTGTGGCTTTTCCCAAAACGCGATAGATCCGGCGCGCACAATGCCTGGTACTGGGGCAATTTTGCTCCCCAGATCCCTCATCAGCTCATGCTTCGTTATACAAGGAAGGGAGATTGGGTCATCGACATGTTTGCAGGCAGCGGAACGACCCTTATCGAAGCAATGAACCTTGACCGAAATTCTGTGGGGGTGGAACTAAACCCGGACATCGCTATAAGGACAAAGAACCTCATCGACTCTCTGGGTAACGCATCGTTTCGCCCAAGATTGATCATTGATGACTCCACATCTGTGAATACCTCCGATCTGTTGCGTATATCCGGAGGGCAGAAGTACAGGCTGGCAATTCTTCACCCACCTTATCACGACATAATCAAGTTCAGCGAAGACGCAAGGGATCTCTCATTGTCAGCGGACGTGCAAATGTTCGTACGCCGGCTTGAAAGCGTTGTCAGCAATACCTTGAAGGTTCTGGATGCTGGAGGACATATTGCACTGGTAATAGGCGACAAGTACCAGAATGGAGAAATTGTGCCGCTGGGTTTCATGTGCATGAATATGATGCTTGGAAAACCTTTGGCACTCAAGAGCATAGTTGTCAAAAATTACGACTCAACCAGAGGCAAGAGGGGTTCCCAGGATCTTTGGAAATACCGGGCCCTGGCTGGTGGTTTCTACCTGTTTAAGCATGAATATGTATTCATATTCAGGCACCGGGTTTGAATCCTTATTTGTTAATACTCATATGTATAAACATTAATAGATAAAAAGGTAATTTAAAGGTTTTGGGTAATGTTTATAAACGTTCTATAGTTCCATAGGCGGAAGGAACGATTGAATGACAAAGATAGTTTTGATCTCAGACAGTACTCTCAGTTATGAGTACCGCAATTTTCCACTCCTGGATTTTCTGCCTTCTGCACCTTCGCGCGGCGTGCCTGAAGCAATTTACAAGTTCCTTAAGGGACCTGCACCACGTGCACTTCCCAACGGGGAACTTAAATATGCACCGTACGCCCTCAGGAAGCTCGAAGCATCGCTCCTTAGGGGTTTCAGAAGAGAAGAAGTGGTGGTTGCACACGAGGACTTTCTTCAGAATTTTATCAGCGACGACACTGAGATAGTGGGCATATCGACCATGGACCCTCTTGGGACGGGCCCCACAACCATGTCTTACTATGCCCTGATGGGAGGAGAGATGATGGCATGGGTCAGGAAAGACTGGGATCGCCTTCTGGCCAATGTGAATGCTGTGATGAAGGGGAAGAAGGCCAAACTCCTTGTTGGAGGACCAGGGGTGTGGGAATTCACGGTTCTGCCGGAGACCATAGATGCATACGGATTCGATTACATAGTGCAGGGAGAGATCGACGATATAGCCCCTGTGCTGTTCAGGCAGATTATCGATGACAATATTGACGAGAACCTGTTTTACAGGGGGTATATGTCATACGACGATCATTTCAGAAAGATATTGAAGAAAGATCCGAGGTTCTTGGCCAGAGGGGTGACGCTTACGGCCTATCCGAAACTTGAGGATATCCCTGACATTGTCAATCCAACCGTCAAGGGAATGGTAGAGGTGATGAGGGGTTGCGGAGTGGGATGTGACTTCTGCGAGGTCACGCTCAGGCCCCTTAGATATTACTCTCCAGAGAAAGTTGCCAGGGAATTGACCATAAATGCACGAGCCGGCATGCATAATGCCTGGCTCCATTCGGACGAAATATTTGGATACAAGCATGGGAACATGTTTCAACCCAATGAAGAGGCTCTTACGGAGCTGATGAGCACTGTTATGTCAGTTCCTGGCATACATTCTGCCAATCCCACACATGGGAGGATATCCATTCCAGCCGGTTATCCGGATCTGATGGAAAAGTTATCAAAAATCCTCAGGGCTGGGCCCAGGAACTGGATAGGTATCCAGACGGGCGTGGAAACAGGAAGCGATGAACTTGCGAAGAGACACATGCCAAACAAAACGCTACCTCTCAAGGTAGGACCAGATGGAACATGGGCGGAAATAGTCTGGCAGGGCGTAAATGTGGAAACAAGGTACTACTGGAGGCCTGCATTTACCATACAGGTTGGCCAGGAAGGAGAGACCGATGATGACTACTGGGATACCATCGGCATGATAAACAGGCTAAGCAACTCATATTCAGACGGCAGGCCTTTCGAGTTTACAGTGACCCCGCTGGTCAACGTTCCACTTGGAAGAATCAAGTCAAGATCTCTCAACAAGAGCATGCTGACCAAGGAGCAGCTCGCTGTCTATTACGCCTCTTACAGGCACCTTGCCAAGATTGCTGCCAGGGATGGAATTAGGGACACCTATGGCAACTTCTTTGCAAGGGCGGGAACCGGAGCCATCATCTCTGGTGGCGGCTACCTTATGATGAAGTATGTGGAAAGGATCGCAAAGAAAGCCGGAGTCGATATTGAGAAGATCAAAAGCTACGGAGTACCGGAGTCCAAGTCTATAAGCAGTCTCAGTATGATGATAAGGGCATGATTCCCCAGCGATTCAATGCTGCTTGTAAAGAGGCCGGAAGCTCTAGATGCTGCCTTTGTCCCGGATAGCCTCAGGCTCAGGGAAAAGGAGATTCATGCCATAGAACAGAACGTCATACTGCCGCTCAGGGGCGGAAACAGCAGCCTGATGATGGTATATGGCCCCTCAGGTGTGGGAAAAACCACCACGATGAAGTTTATCCAGAAGAGTCTGGGCGATGTGGCAGTCCTGTATGAAAATGCAATAGCCCATACCAGCATGAGGCAAGTGCTGCTGGATTCCCTGAACAGGCTTGGAAGGATCAATCCATCCCTTTTTTTGAGCTATGACTCCATTTTTGGATACCTGAATCGCTACCAGGCGCGCACCAGCAAGAAGATACTTCTCATAGTGGACGAGGCCAGGAATTGCCTCCGATCAGACCCGGAAGGACTGCGTATCCTGAGCAAGGCCCATGAGACATTTGGTACCAGTATGTCGGTTATTTTTGTGTCAATAGAGAACCCCCTAAACTTTGTGCCAGGCATAACAGGCAACCTAGGGATCCTCTTCTCAACACAGAGATTCAGGCCATACGACGTCGAGGAGTTATATTCCATAGTCATGGAGAGATGCAGGATTGCCCTGGTTGACGAAGCCTATGATGAAGTCATTGTGCGTTACATCGCAGGCATGGCGGAACAGTTCGGCAGTGCCAGGGTGGCCATTGAGCTCCTTCAGAAGGCCGCACATATTGCCGAATACACGAATTCTGACACCATAGGAAGCGATGACGTTAGGGCAGCAAGGGCTATGATAAACCCTTTCTTCACCGAGAGCAAGCTTGGCGAGCTGGATATCAACGAACTGATAATGCTCTGGACAATATGCCGCTGCATTGGCCATGGAGTCAGGACCAATGTCACCTGCGTTTCCAGGATGCTTGCGGATACGGCTCAGTCCTTCGGGGTTGGGCCAGGAAAGGGGATGAATGTGTACAGGGTTCTCAAGAGGCTTGAGAATATGGGGCTAGTGGAGAGCAGAATCATGGGCATGGGTGACAGGAAGGGGGTGAAGAAGGTTATCGAGATCAATGATCTTCCAGTCTCTGTACTATCTGAAAAGATAGAGCGACTTATAAGGAGACTTTCCTGACCCACATGCCTCTGAAACAAGGTAGTCGAAAGGCTCAAATGATCTTTTTAGCAGATCCCTGTAGAAGCCCGCATCAAAGGTGTCATAGGACCCGTCAATGTCTATGATGCTGTTCTTCCTGTCCACAACAACTGCGGGAAACTGCTGGCCCGGCGAGATCTCCATGTCTCTTCCAAAACTCTCCATGGCAATCCTGGCGATGTTCCTCACCCTGTACTGGTCTTTCCACATGGATGGCGAGATTCTCAGCACAAAATCTTCTCTTGGAAAACTCTTAATGTTTCTCATGAACATGCTTTCAAGTTTCCTTATGGCACCTGCTGAACTGCATATGTCTGCAACAGAATTACATCTCTTGAGTATCTCAAGAGCCCTGGACTGAAACTTTACCACCATTCCAGGCGCATCCTTCCTGCGCATTTCTATACCACGTATCTTGAATGTTCTGTCATACTTCAGTCCGAAATATCTGTTAAGCGCTCCAATCCTGCTCCTGGATGGGAGGAAGACGATCCACTTGTAATGTCCTTCTTCAACGATGTCGATCCTTGTTTCATCCCTGATCCGCCGAAGCAGATCGGGTATGTTTCCATTCCCCCTGAGCCAGAGAGAGTCCACGATTCCATGAACCACACTAAAACCCATGGATTCTGCAATTCTCATGGCACGCGAGAGGCAGTGCCTTCCTATGGCGGTTATGGACTCATGAACCTCTATCTTCCCAAACTTTGCATTCTTGTAACCCGTGTACCCGAATGAGGTGAGCAGCATCCACTTAAGCGCCGTATCACGCATGCTGTAAACATGGCCCCTTGACTTTATGGCCTTATAGTAAAGCCTGGTTTCAAGCAAGTTTCTGAGTGCCATGGAAAGAAACCCCTGCCGGTCATTGCTCACGCGGTAAGGTGAATCAGGTATTGCATCTCCAGTGAATCTCGATACGGTCTCCGGGGACAGATTGTATCTCACAATGATGCTGGGATACATGGAAGAGAAGTCGATCTCTGTCACATCCTCATATATGCCAGGTTCTGGCTGCAGAACCAGTCCACCGCGGTCCATCTGAATCAGTTCGCCCACGGTTTTCTCTCCTTCATGGTCTGACTTGTACAGAGGCACAAGGACGCCGCTCCTCAGTGCGTGCGAAACCTCAAGCAATGATACAGCGGTGCCCGGTGTTACCACAGATACAGTCGACATGGGAACAGAGGAGATCCTTGACATCTCCATTAATCCGGGAAGTCCAGCTTCTCTGTATATAAATGAGCTGGACTCCACCATGATCTTGCCGTTGAGGTGCACCCGGTTGTTGTTATAGTGAACCTGTCCGTAGGACTGATACGCCCCTCCCTTGAGAATTCTGTAAGGCACTGGCATAGACTGCTTCCTCATGTTTCCAAGCAGGGATGAAAACAGATCAAACCTGTTGTCATATACCACTATGAATGCATCGTGCATAGCCTCGTATATTTCCTGGTAGGCCTTTCCGTGGAGTTCCATGAACCCGTCGGAGTTTATCCTGACCTTTTCTGGCTTTCTGCCCTTTCCCATAACCTCTATTGATACGGTAGGGACATCAGGGTCAAGATCATCTGGAGAATCTATGTGGAACAGCTCCAGGTTGGATTCTGCAACAAACCTGTGTGCCGGGTCTATGTCGGCGTTATATACATAGAACTTCCTACCGAGCCCAATGTTATCAAGCGCATAGAGCATATCGCCAATCTGCGACGGGTTAAGGTATATTCTGATACCTTTGAATTTCCCGTACACGTCCTGGCCAGTGCTGTATGAAAATTTTACGTTTCCAAGGCCATCAATCTGTGATGCAAGGAAATCAAGGTCATAATCTGAACCGGACACGAATATCCATGTCTTGTTCCTGACCTTTCTTGTCTTTATGCCCTGAGGCTCCAGGTAGTGAAGGGTGATGGTGTCCCCCCCTGAGGCGTCTATGATGGTACCGGCCATCACTCATCTTTCTTTCCATGGATCTTCTTCATTATTTCAACGAGAACAGATAGGATGAACCCGGTCTCCGGGTCTATGTTGGCCATGGACACTTCAGGGGAGTGAAGCCTGCCGAGACGCAGTATCTCATCAAGATAACGGCAGTCCTCAACTCTCATGACCGAGCCCATCCTGCCATAATCCCTCACCATGGTGTCAAAGTACTGTCTTACGGTAGGGGTGCTTCTTCCCAAGCAAACAGCCCCTCCCTCTCAGCGTCCGGTTCCACAGGATTGTAAAACTTCCCGCCGAAGTAGCTCTCATATATCCCATGTTCCCCTATGACAGCAGTTTCTATGATGCAGCCGTAGAAGCTGCTCTTGATCCTCATTATGTCGTAGAGGCTTTCCATCACATGCACAGACCAGGAGTCTATGACTTCAGACTTTATGAGTACCAGATGGGGCTCGTTGTCAGATTCCATGAGTATACGCTCCAGCTGGTATGGCGTGAGAATCCTCTGTATGCGAACCTTCTCCATGCTCTGGGGAGCAACAAGGCTCCGGGCGTCCAGCATTATGCCATCAGAGACCAGTATGTGCAGTGTTTTGCACTCCTGGAACCTTGAGACAAAGTCCTCGATAACTGAAGCATCCATGTCATCCTTTCTCCATATTTTCAATCTTCCTGTCATGAATGATCCATACAGATGTATGAAATAGGTTTTACTAGCTCCATGTAAAATGAGCAAGTGGCTCTACATGCGCAGTCCACACGTGATTCATTAGTTCATGCCATGCATCTGCCCTCTCACGGTGCCATGGAGACGGTGAGGATAGAAGATCTAAAATGATCTGGATATATTGATGTTCTCAAGCGAAGCAAAAGGCATCTCCGATGGGCTTATCTCAAGCCACCATTTTACCCATTTGGTATCTCTTGAGGTCTGAGTTATGGACTTCAGGATATTGGGAATGGAATCGCTGATCCTCACGCCAGACCACGATTCAACAATCTCTCCATCTATAACATGAAATATTCCGTCTCTAGGGACTGTTGAAAACACGCCATTGCGGTCATCCTGGAACCTTGTGTACCACGTGTTGAGAATGAGGAGAGCATTTCTCGACTCCGATATCATGGAATCCACTTTGCCAGTCCCGGGCATGAGTTTAAGTTGCCACGGCATTGGATTGAGTATGCCGGCATTGCCCGTTGTATGGGTATTGAACCTCTTAGCAGTGGAACAGGAATGGACATAGGTTTTGAGAATGCCTTTCTCTATGAGCACGTTCCTCCTCGTGATGGTGCCTTCCATATCAAAAGGCACAAAGGCGATTCCCCTTCGGTCAGTTGGATCGTCCAGCAGCGAAACCGCCCGGGAGGAAACATCCTTCCCAATTTTGCCTTCCAGGAAACTGAGCCCTGCAATCACGGATTCGGCAGAAAAGTATTGTGCAGAATAGGAGAGCAGGCTCCCAATGACATAGGGAGAAAGAATCACGTCTATCTTGCCCGCATCGCCAACTCGTCTGGGGACTTTCCTACTGGCAGTCTGGGCGCTCTCCTTTCCCATCTTCTCCAGCACTCTGTCAGAAAATGTGGTATCCGGCCCAAAATGGAGAGCCTCCTGGCCAGTGCTTTCGCCTGCGAACGACCGAATAACGGCTTCATGGCCGGAGGTCGTCACGGACAGAGAATTGTATGGTGTGATCAGAGAGGTCGTGTTGGTCTTTCTGTATAGAATGCCGGCGCATTTCTGTGCGCCGTTATCCACTGCAGATCCTATCATGGCGAGGGCGTAATCATTGAGATCCGACTCGCGAGCCTTTGAATTCCAGTTTCCCTGGTCTGTCTTCACGGTATTGATGCCTTCGTACGATGGGTTTTCGGGCATCCTGTCAACGGTCCCTGTCAGGAATTCCACAGCGGAATCAAGCCTGGAGAGGTCATTGATCTCATAGGCTATGATTTTCTTTCCTCTGGCAGCAAACACTTCTATTGTCTCTTCCACCCAGTTCGATTCAAGGTCGACCCTATTGTTGGAGAACCTTACCTGGGACACAGCACCTGAAACCTGCTGGAGAACGATGTCATCAAAATTCCTCCTGGAGAGGCGTTCATATAGACGATCCAAAGATTCCATCATACATCAGCTCATGAAAGATACATGTTGCGGAGCCTGACATGGGGTCCGCCCATCCACACTTCTATCCCCTGTTCCGGCTCTCCCTTTCCACACGTCCCAGCGGAGAAGTGTAACTCCTTTGAAGTACCATCAACAGCAGAGTACAGGCCTGTGGTGGTTGTCTCAAGAATAGGTCTCCTGACCTGCTCTGCCAGTTTTCCGTTCCGAATCATGAAGGAATCCTTACCTACGTATTTCTGGTTAAACCTGATGTCATCAATGTTCCACTCGGTGTATGAGCCCATGTAAACGCCCAGTTTCACACCCTCGACCAGTTCGTCCAGGCTCATTTCACCAGGTTCGATGTAAGTGGTGCTCATTCTGGCAAGAGGCTCATGGTTCCAGGATGAGGACCTCCCTCCGGCATTTGACTCCATTCCCAGAATGGCTGCACTTTCCCTGTTAAGAATGAACTCGCTTGTAAGACCATTTCTGTAGAGGTATCTCTTTCTGGCCATGATGCCCTCGTCGTCATACTTATAGTATCCATAGCTGCCAGTCATGGTAGGATCATCTATGACACTAACGTCTTCAGAGCCTACTCTGTAGGGGAAATCCTTGCCGGAAAGAAACGATTCTCCAGCCAGGGCACCTTCGCGGCCAATAATCCTGTCGTATTCCGTCGGATGGCCGCATGACTCATGTGCCACAATACCTGACAGATCCGGTCCCAGGATGACATCATACCTGCCCGGTTCAATCTTTGCGGCAGTTGCTGCCGATGACAGCTTCCTGGCATCGTCTTTAACCTCCTCCTCTATTTTCATGGTCCCGAAATTCTCATAGCCGCCGGTAATACCAAACTGGTTGTAGGATTGCTCGAAGCTTCCGTTCTGATTAAAACCCATCACGTAATAATACCCAATTCTTGGAAATTTTCCCTCAATGCGTGATCCAAGTGAATTCACGTACAGCTGCCTCACTTCCCTGTCATTGAGAACATTGATCCTGACTCCGGCATTCAGGTCGTTCATCAAGGAGTCCATGGATTTCACAAGGTCTATCCTGTCGTCAAGCGAAAAGTCTCCTGGGGACTGCGAGGCCTTGACTTCCCATTTATCCGTGATAGGTGTGCCTCCGCTGAGCTGGTTCTTGCCATTCTTGTGAGAACGGTCTATGGTTCTTCCAACCACCTCTGAGGCCTTATTCTCATCATTGAAGAAACCATAGCTGATGCCCTCATTCACTACCCTCACCGCAATTCCACGCTCCAGAGACTCGCCTGCACCCTGGAACTCGCCGTTTCTGTATGATACAAACCTTCCGGCTTCTTCCATATACCTGATGTCGTAATACTTGCTGTCTCTTTCGCACAATGATGCTATTATGTCCAGTAAATGTTCCATGGTTCAGTTCTTCCCCAGAGCCCTCTTAAGCCTGAGCTCATAGTCTTCAAATATTTCAGAGAGGCACTTTCCATAATTCCACCCGTGAGAGTCGACGGAAAGGAAATGGTTGCCAATGGAAAGTTTTGTTCTGACAGAGTACTTCACATTTCCCTGCGACTTGTACTTTATCACATGTATGTTCAGCGTTCCGTAATCCCGGTTGGCTATCTTGAGCAGTCTCTGGGTATACTTGTCCGCAAGGAAATATGTGATATCGTATAGATCCTGGTCTGCCTGGCCGAGGCCGCTGATGTTAATGAACAGCCCCTTGGTGGTGTCTCTGATATCTACCAGTTCCATGAGATCGGATATGTCAATCACGCCGTGGATTTTCAAGTCGTTGTCAACAACCGGAACCATGTGGAGGTGCTCCCTTGTAAGTGTACTGGCAACATCGATTACGCTGTCATCCAGGTTCACGTACTTTGGTGGTTCCATTACGGAGCTCACGATCACCTTCATCGGCGAACGCTTTGACTTGTACTGGCCGTACTTGATGCCCTCTCTTTCCCTTACAGTTATATCCAGCACGCTGTCCGCCCTAAGGATACCTGCAAGTTTATCCTCATCTGCCACCGGTATCTCGTACTCGTCCAGATTCCGGATATATTCTATGGCTGTAGTAACCGGATCGGTTGGCTTGACGGTTACAGGGCTGCCAGTCATGACATTCATTGCCTTGAAATTGGTAATATCCGTGATCCCCTCAAAATTCCTGATCATGTCTGCCGTGGTTACTATGCCCACAAGAGCCTTTCCATCAATCACGGGCAGTGCCGATAGTCCCGATTGCTTCATCTTTGCCGCTATGGACTGGGCCGTGTCGCCGGGTGAGAGTTTCGGCGTAGGGGACATGTAATTTGTCACCCTGGAATAGATCTGCAGACTTCTTCTGCGTATCAGGTCGTTGTAGCTCACCATGCCAACGTAATCCCCGCCATCCAGGATGGGTATGGAATGAATGTGGTTCTCTCTCATCTTGGCCATGGCGTGAGATATGTTGGACTCTGAGGTCACTGTCAAAAGGTCCCTTGTCATCAGTTCTTCTGCTATCATTGTTTATCACCAGTACTCCGTGTTGAGGCCTGACACTAAATCAGACACCTCTCTGGATACGTCATGATTTCCAAGGGCTTTAATAATTAGCTCTCCAACATATTCCATGTCATCACATCCCTGTCTGGTGATCTCAGAGGTCCCTATCCTTCCGTCTCTGTCCAGGATAATCCTGTTCTTCTCCATCAACCTGGAGAATGAAACGCTATCAAGACCTCTTGTCCTTAGGCCGTCAGTATCCATCAGGATTTGGTGTGTTCTGGAATACCATGGCGGAAACCTGATACCAAGTCCATTCTCATTGAGAGATTTACCGAGCGCCGACGAATTTGACACCACCGATGAAGCGTACTTCCTGCCGTGTCTGGACATTTCTTCCAGTGCAATGCCAAGCGATGCCAGCCTTGATGGGTGATAATTGTCCATGGTCTTCCAGGTGAGGTTTCTCCTCACCTTATTCATTATATCCTCCCGGTTGCTGAGAACAATGCCCCCTTGGGGGCCGAAGAACGACTTGTGCGTGGAACCGAAAACCACGTCCGCACGGTCAGTGGCATCTTTCTGGAAAGCCTTTCCGGCCACAAGTCCCATCACATGAGAAGCGTCGTATATGACAAGCATGGAATGTGCATCTGCAATCTCACTGATGCGTGCGAGATCGTATTCATTTACGAATGCTGACTGTCCCAGCAAAATGGCAGCCGGCTTAAGTGAGAATGCAAGCGCTTGCAGTCCTTCGAAGTCAATTTCCTGTCTATCGTAAAGATAAGGTATCTCGGCAGAATGAAGCGAGAGCATATCAGGAAGGTACGCCTGTTCGTACCCGGGATATCCGCCGTTCTTCCCGCCAATGTGGAGGAACGTATCACCTTTATTCAGGGTTGCAAGCAGTACAGCTTCCGCCGCAATGTGCGCCCCGATGGGCCTTACCTCGGCGTATTTTACTCTGAAGACTTCGCATGCAAGCCTCTCGCACTCTACCCTGATTTCCTCGATAATGTCAGATCCACCGTAGGAATTTTCACCAGTTTCAGCGTCAATATGTGAATACCGGGTGGAAAGTCTTGAGGAAAGAGCCTCTGACGCATTTGGACTCAGCGAGTTTTCAGATGCCTGGAGGTTGAGGCAGGAACCACGGTAAGAGTTGAATGTGTCTATTAAGTCACCTAACAAATTGCATTACCCGGAACCCCAGTCCAAGAGGCAATTTGAATCTTCCGCGTGATGCTCAAAGATGATGCTGCAATCTTTTAGGCGAATGCCGGATAAGGAACCCCTTAACGGGCATTAAAGCCCACAGATATAAGGAACGGAAGCATAGGAGCATGTGCAGTTATCACTCCTATCCTGGAATGTCAACGGCATCAGGGCTGCGGTGAAAAAAGGCCTAGCCTCTGATATTAGCAGGCTAGATCCCGACATAGTCTGCTTGCAGGAGGTAAAGTGCCAGGAGGATCAAATTCCTGAGGAGATCACCTCGCTGGGTTATAGTGTACATCTGAACTCAGCAACCAGTAAGGGATACAGCGGAACCATGATTCTTTCCAGGGAGAAAGGAAGGGACGCTTCTGTCGGCATAGGAACGAACAAATTCGACAGCGAGGGGAGAGTGATCAGCATGGATCTGGGATACTTCTATCTTATCAATGCCTACTTTCCGAATTCACGCCGAGACCTTGGCAGGCTACAGTACAAACTTGAATTTAATCACGCGATCGCTGCATGGGTGGATAATTTGCGGAGGAAAAAGCCTGTGGTTCTGTGCGGTGACCTCAACGTGGCGCACGACGAGGTTGATTTAGCAAGACCAGGAGAAAACCTCGGAAATGCAGGATTCACAATGGAGGAACGCCAGTGGATGACCCAGTTCCTGTCATCTGGATATAAAGATACCTTCAGGCTTTTCAATAGCCTAGGGGGAAACTATACCTGGTGGTCTTACATGAACGGAGCCAGAGAGAAGAATATTGGATGGAGAATAGACTATTTTGTGGTTTCAAGCGACATGGAGAAGAAGGTGGAGGATTCACGAATTCTGAAAGAACACTACTGCTCCGACCATGTGCCTGTCCAGCTATTTATCTCCCCATGACTGCAGGCCCTGATCAACTTTTTATCGTGAATTTCAATTGCAAGGCGTTCGGATTGCATTGAAAATTTACTATGAAGCCTATGGGTGCACACTCTCCAAAGCCGAAGCAGGGCTGTACGTCAACAAGATGCTCGGAGAGGGAAATACTCTGGTGGACAGTCCTGCGGATGCAGACATTTCGGTGATCAATACCTGCGTCGTCATCAAGGGCACTGAAGACAGGATGATCGACCGCATCTCCCAGATGTCCTCACAGTCACGGGTAAGGGTACTGGGGTGTCTTTCCAGCGTTGGGGGCAATGCCATTGGAGGGGAGCGAATAGAGGTGATCCGACCCAGAGAATTCCGGAGTTTCTATGCGGGAAATCTCGATGACATAGAGATCAGGGAACCATCGATATTCGAGGGAATTCCCATAAACCAGGGCTGCACGGGGAGCTGCAATTTCTGCATCTCGCACATTGCCAGGGGGAAACTGGTCTCCAGACCACAGGAAAAGATAGTTTCTCAGGTGAGGATGCAGCTTGAGCGGGGGATACGGGAAGTGCGCATCTCATCGTTAGACACCGCGGCCTACGGAAAGGACCTGAACATCCGCCTTCATGACCTTGTCGACGGAATCACCTCCATAGATGCTGACTTCAGACTCAGGATAGGCATGATGGAGCCGAAAAACACCCTTGAGATACTCTCCCCGCTTCTCGATTCCATGGAAAATGTCAAGGTCTTCAAATTCCTGCATCTGCCTGTCCAGAACGGCGATAACAGGGTTCTTGAATCCATGAACAGGGAATATTCTGCGGAAGAGTTTATTCGAATAGTGGAGGAATACAGAAGACGATTCCCGGATTCTGTTCTATCAACAGACATAATCACGGGGTACCATGCGGACGATGAGGAGAGCTTTGAGAGAACCTGCAGCATCCTGGAGCACGCAGCCCCGGAGATATGCAACATCACGAGGTATTCCCCCAGGCCATACACGGTGGACTATGACAGGTCGCCGCCACCGTCAAACAAGGTAAAACGCTGGACAAAGGAGATAACCGAACTCCACAGGAGGATCACCTCAGAAAAGCTGCAGCGCCAGGTTGGGAGGTATGTGAATTTAATGATTACGGAGAGAGGCAAAAATGGAACATGGGTCGGGAGGGATGATGCCTACCGGCCAGTCGTGGTCCCGGGGGAGTTAACGCTTTACAGCAGGCTCAACGTAGAAATCGTTGCTACGGGGTCAACATACCTCATCGGAAAAGTCAGTTGATCTGGTCCACGGCCACTATTTCATCCATTATGTAGTTCCTGGTCTTCTTGAACCCGAAAAGTCTCTGAAATTCAGGAGGCGTAAGGATGGGCATCTTGAATTTTTCCTCATCATCTATGGACACTCTCGGGCAACCTGTGAAAACAATGGCATCACAGCGCAGATTCTCATAATCCGATGGCCTCACCTCGCTGGTTTTCAGCATTATTGCATTCTTGCCCATGCCTTCAACCTGCTCCTTTACCACGTAGGCAAGCTTCTCCCTGTACTGCCCTATCTTGGTGTCCATGACAATGCAAAAATTCTCTGCATCGAGGGCCCTTGATATACGGGCATACCGCTTCCTCAGAAATTCATCTGTTTCGCGTGAAACCGACTCTATGGACCTGCTGTTAAGGTCCAGAAGGAAGGTTTCTTTTTCCGTGGACAATTGAACACCGATAGCATGAAACTTGCCGGTGCTTACCACCAGGAAACACTCTGCATCATCCGAAATAAGGTGTGCAGCGCTGAAATTGCAACCAAGGACCTGGCCGGGGTACTTCATCCTGCCATCAACCGGGCCGATTAATGGCTCAAAACCGGTTTTCAGGAGTATATTCCTGATACCTTCGGCAACATCCTTGTACTGAACGGAGAAGAGCAATCCAATCCGCCTGTAACCTCTGGATCTGAGGACTTCGAAAGTGGATGGATCAACCTCTACGTTGTTATCAACGAGGAACTCCTCAAATATCATGGGTTTGGGATAGTGAAGATTCGGTATGGGTGAATGGCCAAGCTGGACAATGCAGTCCACTTCCCTGTAAGACTCAACAGTCCCAGCGTCGCACGCACCATAGAACGGGTCAGAGGAGATTATCACCGAGTACCTGGCTGAGAGCTTGGAGAACAGTTCAAATGCCTCAGGCTTAAGACCATCTGGCAGCTGGAGCAGAATCTTCTTTGCCCCCATCTGATCAAGTTGTTTTGTAATTCCTGCTACGTCAGGTTTCCTCATGGCCACCGGCCCTAAATCCATGGGTCAATTAAACTTTGCCCATTCTCCGTTCAGTGCCCGCATCAGTCTCTCTTCGGGAGCAAAATCCTTTATGAGGAGTCTTCCGGACTTGAGGAGGTGGCGCACTCTCACGAAATCGTGCTGGTATGGCAGCTTCCTGTAGTCATCAACGTCAAGCACGTTCACGTCTGCCAGCTTCCCCGGCTCAATCCATCCAGTCTGGCTCTCCAGCCCCAGAGAGAAAGCTGCGTTAACTGTGATGCCGTTTAAGGCCGCCTGAACCGGCATCCTGCAGAACCTCACCGCAAGATACAGCTCTGTAAACAGGTTGGTTGTGTATGTTGACGGGGAACAGTCGCTTGCCAGAGCCACTGGAATGTCCTTGGAAGAAAATCTGGTGAAATCCGGCATTGAATCTGGCGACATAGAGAATGCGGTTGATGGAAGCAGCGTGGCTATTCCCCCCGTGGATTTCAACACATCCAGATCCCCGTCGTCCACATGAAGCAGGTGATCTGCCGAGGCGATTCTTCTCCCTTTCAGAGCCTGAACGCACCCTATGTCTTCAATTTCATTGGCGTGGACCCGAAGAGGTATGGAATGCAGTGAAGATGCCTCAGCAATCATTGCAAGCGACTCCAGCCCAAAAGCCCCCCTGTCGCAGAATATGTCCGTGAAATCTACTCTATCCGCAATTCTGGGAAGCAGATTCTTGCATATATGCTCTGCATATTCATTCTCACTCATACCGGAAGGAACCACATGTAGCCCTAGGAACGTCTTTCTTATGTTTGCAATTCCTAGGTTCCCTATCTTCTCCGCCACTTGGAGCAACTTCATCTCGTCAGCGTCGTCGCTTCCATACCCGGTCTTGACCTCAAAACTGGTGGTACCTGTCATTATGCCATGCGCAATCCGCATGAGCGTCTGGGCCATGATACCTTCAAACCCTGTAATTCCCACGTCCGAGAACGTACGATATATGCCGCCACCTGAGGCCTGGATCTCAGAGTAGGTCTTCCCTTCGGCCTTCATGTAAAATTCGTTCTCCCTGGAGCCTGCAAAGGCAATATGGGTATGGCTGTCAATGAACCCCGGGAGTACTATCCCCCCATGGGCATCAATCTCCTTCAAGCCACCGTCTCTCCGGAGAGCATTAATCTTGCTTTCTGGTACTATGTTCTCTATCTTCCTTCCTTTTATGATGAGCAAGGCGTCCTCAAGGACCTTCAGGTTACTTGAGAATTTTCCAGAAAGGGGTCCATAAATAGGGTCAGATGGAACCACAATTCCGGACGAATTGAAAATTGCAAGCCGCATGGATTGAAAACTCAGGAGTGTATAAAATGGCTATCAGATCCCCGTGGCAAGGGCGATGATCATTCCGACTGCAATCGGGATCATATAGGGAACCCGGTATACAAGGAACTTCCTGTCCTGGGATTCAACAACGGCATACTTCTCAGGGTTCCGGATCTCTTTTCCCTCTGAATATTCCACTCCCAATAAAGAACGGAATCCCAATCTGGATCCCCCAAGGTAATTTATCGCCATGAGGTAAGGGATAAAGGCCACAGATACGAAAGAGGAGTTGAAAAGAAGCACAAAGGAAAATGGAAGAGAGAGGTAAGCTGGCGCAAGTGAGAAAATCTTAAGGTTTGCAGGGAAAGCCATAAAAGCAAGAGATAGGGCAATGATTGCCTTGACATCCCCAACCCCGAATAGCCTCTCCCTGAATGCAATTAAGTATGGTATCATCACAAAAAGAAGATAACCCTCACTGTAGAGATCGCCAAGGCTAAAAAAAGTGGCTGCCGCGAAAACTCCAACTCCACCAGAGATGTAAGCGAAGGGATGTCTGGAGAAAAACGAAAAGATGTAGAGGCCCAGAATGGCAAGTATGGGTACATAGCCAGCCCCCTGAAGTGCTGACGAAATACTTCCCACAACAATAAGCGGGACGAAAAGATAGGAGTTCACGCTTCTACTTTTCACGTCAGAATAACAAGCAGCCAGCATCGTAATGGAAGCTATTATTAGCGTAACTAAATCAAATATGAGCACCTAAAAGCACTCCATTATTCCAACCTATTGCAACCCGTCTGCGAGGCAATGTAAATTGCATAAAAGAACATAAGCCCGGCATTGAGGAGCCATTTCCGGGCTCATGCACTTGCATTAAAACTGAAGACTACGGCGAGATCTTGATGGCTCTCGTGGGGCATACGCTTTCACAAGCCATACAGAAGATACATTCACTTTCCCTTACTGGATCACATTTGTCCGTTCTGTACTTGGCAAAAAGGTTCTTGTCAGTGTGTATGTCCTTGTCATTCCCGGTTCCCATATTGCCGGGATTCAGTTCCCACTCATAGAGGCTCACCGGGCAAACATCCATGCACGCACCGTCTGCAATGCAGGCATCCCAGTCAACGGCCACCTTTGTTCCATGAATACCTAGGCTTATGGGCATGGGCTTCCCCGTGCTGTCCGTTCTTGGCTTACCCTCTCCCCTTACATCATGATCATGATGTTTTCCTGTTACAGGGTAATTTGCACTGTCCTCAAGAAAATTCTCCTGAATGGGTTTTGGCTTGTAATCAAGTGACTCTAGTTTTACCAAGTTTCCACCTAACTCGAAATAGATTGTATTCTATTTAAGTTATTCCATGAAACGGCTCTTGTATATGATTCCCTACAGCATCAAGTCATCGTTGTAAAAAGAATTATTATTAAGAGGTTTAAAATGTCCATTCCCTGATCATTAAGATGTACAGGAGAAATTGAAAATGGCAAACGCTATCGCTGTAATTGGTGACCCTCAAAGCAAGAAATCATACAAACGGGAAGTTCAGCCAGAGCACATGAGCGGGCTCATCGGACGGAAGATTGGAGACGAAGTTGACGGAATATTCTTTGACCTCCCGGGCTACAGGATGAAGATAACTGGAGGAAGCACCAGTGACGGTTTTCCCATGAAAAAAGATTTATCCATTTCTGGAAAGAAAAGAATTCTCGTTACCTACTCCAGGGGAGAGCGCGCCAAGAAGGGACTGAGACGCAGACTCACATACAGGGGTTCCGTAATAGGCTCAGACACTTCACAGATTAACTTGAAGGTAATCCAGTATGGCCCGAACCCATTGGAAGAACCCCAGAAGGAAACCAAGTAATGGAAAAGCAGCCAGTAGTTAACATAGGCATGGTCGGTCATGTCGACCATGGAAAGAGTACCCTCACACACGCCCTGACCGGCGTGAAGACCGATGTACATTCTGAGGAGATCAAGAGAGGCATATCAATAAAACTTGGTTATGCGGATTCGGCGGTCTACAAATGCTTCGGTCAGGACGGTAAGGAGTTTTATTCCAGAGAAAAAGTTGGAGAGAACTGCAAATATCAGCGCACGATTTCCATAGTAGACGCCCCCGGTCATGAGACCTTGATGGCTACAATGCTTGCGGGTTCCTCCATAATGAACGGGGCACTTCTAGTCATAGCGGCCAATGAGAAATGTCCACAGCCTCAAACCAGAGAACACCTCACTGCACTGGATATCATGGGCATCAGGGACATAGTTGTTGTCCAGAACAAGATTGACATTGTAACCAAGGAGGAAGCACTCAAAAGCTATGCCCAGATAAAGGAATTCCTGAAGGGAAGCGTGGCAGAAAATGCGCCGATAATCCCTGTGAGCGCCTATCATAACATAAACATAGACCGGCTTTTAGAGGCCATCGAGAAGAAGATTCCCACGCCAGAATATGCCCTTAGTGCGGACCCGCTTATGTATGTTGCAAGGTCGTTTGATATCAATAGACCTGGCGCCAAGCCCGCGGATCTGAAGGGTGGAGTTCTCGGTGGTTCTTTGGTGCAGGGTGAACTCGAAGTGGGACAGGAGATAGAGATCGCTCCTGGCATCCAGCTCAACAAGAATAACAAGCAGGTCTGGCAAAACCTCACAACAAGTATAGTAAGCCTCATGGCGGGCAAACACTCATTTAAGAGGATCTCACCCGGGGGCCTGGCTGCAGTGGGAACAAATCTCGACCCGTTTCTAACAAAGAGTGACTCGCTGACAGGAAGAATGGTTGGTCTGGTTGGAAAAGTACCACCGGTCATATTCAGCCTAGCGGTTAATGTGCACCTCCTGAAGAGAGTGGTCGGGTTCGAGGAAGATATTGGTGTTGAGCCAATAAGAGTTAAGGAATCAATTATGATTACTGCTGGCACAGCAAATACGGTGGGCCTCGTCACAAATGTCAAAGGGGATCAGGCAGAGATCACGCTCAAGTATCCAATCTCGGCTAACATCGGGCAGAGAATCGCACTCGGGCGCAGAATATCAAACCGCTGGAGACTTGTCGGCTACGGCGAGATCGCATCTATCCAGTGAAAACTACTATTTCCTCATTTCCTCTGCTTTTTTCGCAATATTGTATGCGCACATTTCCTCCAGTGGGCAATTTATACAGACGGGCGACTTTCGACAGTAAGCCTTTGCGAGTTCAACAAAGAGGCCATGCAAATTCTTCAGCCTTTCTATGTCGCGATCCAGAGATTTGACAACCAGAGAGGAAAGGGAAGGCGTATCAAACTCACTCTGGGAAAAACCTATCCTGCCAAGTATCCTCAGTGTGTAGGCGTCCACGACAAATTCCGGGAAGTCCAGAGCATACAGCATTATTGAACTCAACGTCTCAGGGCCAATGCCTTTGCAGTTCCCTAAAAAAGCTGCAACTTCATCACGGTCGAGGTTTTTCATCTCCTCCAGGCCACCATATGCCTCTTTGATCTTTGCTGAGATGTCACGAATCCGAACTGCTTTCTGATTGTGGAAGCCACTGCTCCTTATGAGTTTTGCAATACTGTTGGGACTCATCCCTGAAAGACAACCAATGCTCATGCATTCATGGTCTCTGAGCTCATTCAGGGCAATTTCGACATTCTTCCAGGAGGTATTCTGGGTCAGTATTGCTCCCAGAAAGATCTCGTCTGGACAGTCCCCTGGCCACCAGTGAAGGTCCCCGAAGCGCGCGTACATCAGCCGCTCCATACTCAGTATCTGATCCCGGCTAATTTTCACACCCCAAAATTGTTATGGGTTAAAAATTACTTTATGGTCATGATCAAAGGACCCACCATCAATTACATCAAACACGGTGAAACGATTATAATGGGAGTTAGCATATTCGCTAGAAATGAGCGAATTCGACGCGATCGTTGTTGGGGCAGGGCCTGCAGGATCATCTGCCGCCATAAAAATGGCCAACGCGGGTCTCAAGGTACTCCTTGTGGAGAGAGGCGATCCACCGGGCACGAAAAACGTATCCGGCGGCATACTGTGGGGAAAGGATCTCTCACAAATCATCCCTGACTGGGAAAAAACCGCTCCACTGGAAAGGTTCGTGGAAAGAAAGGTCACATCATTCCTGACGGCGGATTCTGAAATTTCAATAGATTTCAAGACCTTGAAATTCTCGACTGACAGGACAGGTTACGCAGTACTCCGTACACGCCTGGACCAGTATCTGTCAAAGAAGGCATCGCAGGCAGGAGCGACCGTCATAACGGGAATTACGGTGGACTCCCTTCATATGGAAAACGGAAAGGTCCTTGGAGTGGTTAACGAGGAAGACACGATCACATCAGACTGCGTAATCTTGGCCGAGGGCGCGAACCCCAGAGTTGCAATCAAAGCCGGTCTAAGGCAGCCTCCAGGTGATGACGATGTTGCCCTTGGAATTAAACAGGTTTATAAACTGCCTGAAGCAACAATAAATGAGAGATACAACCTGAGAGGCAATGCCGGGTTCGCCGGCGAGTACGTGCTTAGCTTCCTTGAGGACGACGTATACGCGGGGGGTTTTCTCTACACCAACAAGGACAGCATATCGGCAGGCGTGGTGGTGTCTCTTTCCAAGCTCAGGGAAAACGGGAAGACACGATCTTTTGATATCATGGAAAAGTTTGTCAGTCACCCCTTTATTTCCCGGCTTCTGGAAGGGGGACAGATCCAGGAATACAGCGCTCATCTTGTTTATGAGGGCGGCTACTCAACCATGGCCAAGCTTTATGGTAACGGCTATATGATTGCAGGAGACGCAGCTGGTTTCTCCTTCAGCAATGGGATGGTCATTGAGGGCATGAACTATGCTATCGCGTCAGGCATAATGGCAGGCGAGGCGGCAATACAGGCCAAGAAAGAGGGCGATTTCTCGGATCAGTCGCTTTCAAGGTATGGCAGGATGCTCGAGGAATCATACGCGATCAAAGACAAGAAGACCTTCAGGGGAATTGAAAAGGTCACATGGAGCCCGCTGGTCCATAGAATCATACCCAGAATCGCAGAGAATTCCATGATGAAGCTATTCAATGAAACCGGGGAACCCAAGGATCATGTCGTGAGGATCCTGCTTGACTCTGCATTCGATCAGGGAATATCTAAATCGGATCTACTGATACAGGGATATAGACTGATGCGGAGGATGTAGAGATGGAAATAGAGGAAAAACTGGCGCTTTTAAACTACAAAACGGATAACCAGTACGCTCATATAACGGTCAACCCGAAGATATGTGAGACCTGTCCCGATCACTTCTGCACATTTGCGTGCCCGGCAAGCTGCTACAAGATCATCGACGGAAAACTCAACTTCAAGTACGAGGACTGCGTGGAATGCGGCACTTGCGACATAGCCTGCAGCCACGGTAGCGTAACCTGGACAAATCCCAAGGGTGGGCAGGGCATAAAGTACAAATTCGGGTGAAAAAAGTGCCGCTGGACATCATAGTTATGGTGAAGCAGGTTCCTGACAGCCAGGAAGTGGTAATCGATCCGGTTACCATGAATCTGAACAGGAGCCTTACAAGGAATGTAACCAACAGGGCTGACGAGAATGCACTGGAAGTTGCTCTCTCCTTGAGAGACAAGGCAGGAGGAACAGTCACGGTTATTTCAATGGGCCCGCCACAGGCGGAAACCACCATGTATGAATGCATGGCAAGAGGGGCAGACAGGGCAATCCTGGTCTCGGACAGGTTTTTTGGCGGTGCAGATACTTACCCGACGGGCCTCACACTTGCGTCAACAATCTCAAAGATTGGAAAGTTTGATGTGGTTGTTGCCGGAGAAGAATCATCTGATTCATCAACCGGTCACGTAGGACCAGGTGTTGCAGAGTTCCTGAATATAGACCAGATAACCTACTGCAGCCACGTTGACTACAAGGACAGGCACGTCATAGCTGAAAGGGAGCTTGAGGATGGCACGGAGGTCGTGAAAACACCCACCCCGGTTCTGGTCACCGTGCTCCTGAACAGTAATTTTCCCAGAAGGCAGACCCTAAGACGCAAGATCGATGCCATGAAGAAAGGATTTGAAGTCTGGAACCTTGAGAAGCTCGGGCTCCCGCCAGAATGGGTCGGTGTCCGGGGCTCACCCACAATCGTGAGGAGGATGAGGTCCATAAAGGAGAAAGAGAGGGCAGCGAAGAAGTTTGATCTTTCCAACCTTGGGAATCTGGTCTCGGAGCTTTACGAGAAGAACATCCTTAAACTGGAGGAAGATTGAATGGCAGGACTCATAAACGCTGCTGCTGTAGAGAAGCCTGAGGATTATCGAAACATCTTCGTGTATCTGGAAAACAGGAATGGAGAACTCCAGAGGCCTGCACTGGAAATGATAGGTGTGGGAAAAAGGCTGGCAGAGAAAGTCCACGAGAAACTTTATTGTGTCCTAATAGGAAGCAAGGTATCAGAAATGGCAGACGAGGCAGCCTCATACGGTTGCGACGTTATTCTTGGAGCAGAGTCTCCCGATCTGGCAGAATTCAGGACGATGCCTTATGCGAGACTGGTGGAAGATTTCGTGAAGAGGGAGAAGCCCAACATATTTCTGATACCGGCAACCAGGAACGGAAGGGATCTGGCATCCAGGATAGCCGTAAGCTGCCAGGCAGGCGTTACTGCAGACTGCACTGAGATCGACATCGAGGAGGATACAAGAATACTGTCTGCAAACAGGCCAACCTATGGTGAAAGCATGCTTGCGGAAATCCTTTGCAAGAAACACAGGCCACAGATGGCCACGGCCAGAGCAGGAATATTTCCCGTCCCTGAAAAGGTAGACGGAAGCAAGTGCGAGAGGAGGATAGAGAAGGTCAAGGTAGATAAGGCACTGCTGAAGAAGGAGATCCTTGAATTCAGGAAGAAGGAAGCCATTGATCTGACAGCTGCTAAGGTGGTTGTCTCAGGAGGATTAGGTTTGGGGGCACCGGCAGCCTTTAAGCTGGTTGAAAAACTGGCAAACGAGATGAACGGTGTGGTTGGGGCTTCGAGGCCCACCGCAGATCTGGGATGGATATCAAGAGATCACCAGGTAGGTCAGACGGGCCAGACCGTGAGGCCAAGGCTCTACGTTGCCTGCGGCATTTCCGGCAAGATACAGCACATAATGGGGATGAAGAACAGCGAGAATGTGCTTTCAATAAACATCGACCAGAACGCAGAGATTTTCAAGTACTCTGACTATGTCATAGTGGACGACGTGAACAAAGTCCTGCCTGCACTCACCGAGGAGATTAAAAAATACAAGAAGGCGCATGTTAAGAAGACTGTCAAGTCTTCCAGCTAGCCTGACTGGCCATACGAGGGGGAAAGAGTATGCAGGTCTCCAGGCTATTGCTCCTCTAAACCTCCACTTAGTATGTACTCCGTGAAATACGAGATGACTATATCTGCACCCGCCCTGAATATGCTGCTGATAGACTCGGCTATCACGTCCTTTGAAAGAAAGCCCTGATCAACCGCATTCCTGATCATGGTGTATTCTCCGCTAACGCTGTATGCGGCCATGGGGAGCGTAAAACTCAGCCTCGCCTCCCTGAGAACGTCAAGATAGAACAGTGCAGGTTTAACCATCAGTATGTCTGCTCCTTCCTCCATGTCCAGCTTTAGCTCTCTGAGAGCCTCTCTTGAGTTTCTGTAATCCATCTGGTAAGATCGTCTGTCACCAACCTGGGGTGCTGAGTCTGCTGCTTCCCGGAATGGCCCATACAGACCTGACGCGTACTTTGCGCTGTATCCCATAATCAGGGTATTGCTGAAACCTGATTTCTCAAGCTCGTCCCGTATGGCTGCAACCTGTCCATCCATCATGCCGCTGGGGGCAACTATATCGGTGCCGGCTTCGGCATAAGTGCGTGCGATCTTGCGGTATGCCACCAGGGTGCTGTCATTATCAACATAATGGCCTTTCATCAGCCCGCATTGCCCGGTGTCGGTATATTCGCAAAGGCATAGATCTGCAATTATCGTGATCTCCGTGGAGGCCTTTACATCCTTTATGGCACGCTGAATGACGCCATTGCTTTGAAATGCAGAAGTCCCTGAGGAATCTTTGCTGGAAGGAATGCCAAATAGAAGAATGGATTTTACACCCATATCTGCAAGTCCCTGGATATAGCTCAGATAATCGCCGGTTCCCTGCCTGAAAATGCCAGGCATGGATTCTATGGGTTTTCTCTTGCGTATGTTCTCATCGATGAAGACCGGCATAACCATCTTTTCTTCATTGATCCTGGTTTCAGACAGGAAATCCCTCAGTAGATTGCCATATCGAAGTCTTCTCATCCTGGTTTCAGGAAACATAAATGATAAATGCAGCCCACGATTTAACGTTGAGTAAGTTGACCGGCGACGAAGGAAGCGCGAACGGCAGACTGGAGATTTTTGGCGAGATCGTCCTTGATCCCGAGTTCTCAGAGAGCATACTGAAGCAGAAGAATGAAAGCAGAGGCATTATACAACATGCCATGAAGCTGTGCACCGAGTCGCTTAAAGCGTCTTCCGGGAAGTCGAGCCTCAAGGTGGATATAAACAGTAACAGGCTTTCCATGAGGCTGAAATGGGCACATGGGCTTGATGCCGCAGATGAGATCGAAAGAGGCCTGCAAGCCATTTCGCAGTCACTGAACTATCTCCTGAGCGAATCAATAAAATTTGCCATTTCCAACGGACTCGACGCCTTCTTCCCAAAGGTGAAGGAGATATCCGTAAAACGAGCCTAAACGACCTCAGACAACTTTATGTCGGGCCACTTATCGGTATCCTTCTCAATAGAGGCCAGGTACAGATCCGATGTGTTGGAGTTCATCATCACGTAGCCGTTTATGTCATTGACATGCACAGCGAAACTTGCATAATGGTAGATTTTTTTGTATTCTTCATCATCAGCGATTATCATGATGATCCCTGATGGTCTCACGCTGTTGATTACCGTGGAAAGGTCTCCAAAGAAGCTGTCACCGTAGGTAAACCTCAGAAAATCGGTGGAGAATATGTACATATACGGCCTCTTTGAACTGGTCAGGTAGTATTCGAGAACATCCTTTGGAATATCCTCAAGCATACTTTTTCCGCCAATATTTATGATGAACGGGCTTGTCTTGTCCGTCCTTTCCAGCGTTATGTAGTGCTTCAGCCATTCTGGATCAAAGCAGTTGACAAATATCCTTGAACTCTCGTAGTTGCTGCTGGTGACGTCCACAATGCCTCTGCCATTCATTGCACTGATTTTTATTAGGTTGTTTTTGAGCAGGTTCACGTAGCTGTCTACGAAATTGGATGGAGTCTCTCTGTGGATCATGATGACCGAACCCAGCGGGATCTTGTCAGTGCCCGTGGAAAGGAGCTTGCTAAGCGACTCTGTTCCAAGAGAAACCTCAAACTGTTTTTCATCCGGCTTCTTTATGTTCTTGATTCTCTGTGCAGGGTATGTGATATTGTCCCTGCTGAAAGAATGGAATCTACCATTCTCAAGGGAATAAAGATAAACAGGGTTGGAACCTATGGACACCCCTCTAAGCTTCTCAATGGTCACGGTCCTTATGAGGAAATTCTTTGATATACCGAAGCTCATCCTTACGACGCCGTCGGCATAGTAATCTAGAGAAATTTCTTTATCCGACTCCATTATGAGAATTATATTTGCCCCGGAATTCTCCACGAGGTCTTTCTGAATCACGGAAAACAGGAGGCCAGGATCCAGATCATACTTCTCCGCAAGCGCTTCTATTGAGTCTATCACAACAACTGGGGATTTGTTGATGTTTTCACTGATGAACCTGTATAGAAGCTCAAGTTCGGGAAGTATTTCCTGGATGTTGAGGACAAGCCCAGGCTCACCAGTAAAGGCGAATGACCTGGAAACCCTACCTTCCTCTATCATTTTCTCCAACTTGTTAAAATTTTCCCTGAAAACCTCGTTCATGTCATCTTTGCCGCGAACCCTTTCCTTGGATGACGAGGATATTTCAGATAACCATGGAAATTTTGCCTTTAGTGGTTCATTGGAGAACCTGGTTGACACGTAAAATGCAGGTGAAACATTGCGGATGGAATCTATTAGTTCCAGAGCAAACGTGGTCTTTCCAGATCCAGGCTTACCCTTGACTATGAGCGAAGCACCATAAGGCTGCTTGAGGAAGCCCGTGAAGAGCTCCAGAAGGACATCATTCAGCATTCAAACATCACTTTGTTCAGTCTAACTTTTATCTTTCAAGCATGGTTCCGATGGTATATATATTTGCCTCCAATATTTGACGTATGTATTTAATCGCTCTTTATTGGGGCAGATTAATACCAGAGGTTTGAAAACGTTTGCCCTCGGTTTCCAGAGATTTCATGGTGAATGAATGGATACCATTATATATGAAAACATATTAATAAGCAAGTATGTCCACCTCGGCGATTGTCATCATCCTCCTGATGTTTGTAGACGGTCTTCTGATAGGTTTTGCTGCAAAGCGGGCGGCGGCAGCTTTTGTAGCTGTTATTGTTGCAGTCGTTATATCTGCATATCTTGGAATCGTCTTCATAAACAGCATTCCATATCAGAGCATTTATAACTGGGTCTATGCGCATTCCACAGTTCTAGTTAACAGTGTTGAATCGCTTACTCCCATAGGGTACATCGGTTCACTGTCACTGCTTATTGTTGTGTTTGTGGTGGGCCTCGCCATAGGCCTCTTCAAGGGATAAAAAAATTCACCAAAGAAAAAACGATTAAATACACAGACCATATTCAGGCTTGGTGACGGCCACAACAATGGTGAAACACCGGGTCTCTTTCCGAACCCAAAGGTAAAGGCCATTGTGTTTTGTATGCGTACTGTCTTCCGCGAGGGGACGGGAAGTGCAATTCGCTGTCGCCATCAACACTTTTATGCAAGTTTGTTTTCACTTGGCGTAATGGGTTCTGATAAACTGGAGATTAAAGACCAGGAGAATAGGGATACCGTCCTGCAATTGACACTCGATCATCAGAAACTCATCGAACGGTTCGGGGCACGTAAGATGTCGGATCTGAAGGAGAAACCCGACTTTTATTCATTTAGGAATAACCTTATCGTTTCCCATCGTGATTTCGATGGCTTCTATAGCAGGCTCAAGGCTGGAAACCCCAGTGCCATAGTATCTGGGTTCAACGCCAGTTCCTATCCACATATTGGGCATATAGGCGTATTCGACACAAACAGGTACTTTCAGGAGAAATATGGCTGCCAGGTATTCATTCCCATTTCTGATGACGAAAGCTATGTCTCAGGAAAGGTGAAGTCCCAGGAGGAAGGGTTGAAGAAATCTCTCCTGCTGGCAAGAAGTGCGGTAGCGCTGGGGTTCAAATTGGGTCTGACCAGGGTCATTATAGACCAGCTTTATACCAATGTTTACAACTTTGCCATCAGGCTATCGAGGTCCGTTACCATGTCCATGGTTAAGGCAAGTTACGGATATGGAAACGACCGGAATGTTGGCCTGTTCTTCTATCCTGCCGTTCAGTCTGCCCATGTGCTTATGCCAAATCTCTTTGGCATAGGGAATGTCCTGGTTCCAATTGGCCCGGACGAGGATCCACATCTGCGGATATGCAGAGATATCGCAGAACTGCATGGATACCGAAAACCCGCCGTGATACACTCAAAATTCATGCCAGGCATAGACGGGGGAAAAATGTCAAAGTCAAAGGGCAATGCCATTTTTCTCGTAGAGGATGAAAAGACCATAAGGAAAAAGATCGCAAACGCGTTCAGCGGCGGTCAAGCATCCATTGAGGAACACCGGAGAGTGGGAGGAAATCTGGATATTGATGTACCGTTCATTTACTTGAAACATTATTTCCTGAGTCCAGAGGAATCCGCCCGCGTTGGAGAGGAGTATAGGAGCGGCAGACTTCTTAGCGGGGAAATGAAGAAGATGCTGACAGACAGGGTGGTTGAGCTTGTAGCCAAATTCCAGGATCGCTATTCCAAGGTGAAAGAGAGTGACCTCATGAAAGTGATAATTGCCAACGAGGAGATCGACCTGCAGGCTCTCTTTGATCGGCTCGGCATATTTGAAGAGGTTTAAGGTCGCTGCATGAATAGATCCCGGTTCATCATGAGGCGGAGATTCTGCAGATCTTCTGGTTTGAATATGCCGTATTCAGTTATGAACGCACTAACGTACCTGGCCGGCGTAACGTCAAACGCTGGGTTTCTTGCCTTGCTTTCCCGGGGGCCAACACTCTGCATACCCACAGTCTTGACTTCATCCTGTGATCTTTCCTCAATGGGGATCTCGTTTCCCGATTTCAGCGTGAAGTCGAACGTGCTTCCAGGCGCTGCCACATAAAAGGGAATGTTGTTCTCCTTTGCAACAACCGCCTTCTCGTAGGTACCGATCTTGTTTGCAAAATCACCGTTTGAGGCAATTCTGTCTGCGCCTACAATAGCAAGATCCACCTGTCCTGTATGCATAAAATGCCCTGCAGCATTGTCCGCTATGATAGCGTGATCTATTCCCTCCTGCAAAAGTTCCCATGCCGTAAGGTTTGCCCCCTGAAGCCTTGGCCTGGTTTCATCCACAAAAACAAAGATGTCTTTTCCTTCTTCTTTGGCAAAGCGCATTGGTGCTAGGGCCGTGCCCCAATCTAAGACTGCGAGAGCTCCTGCATTGCAGTGAGTAAGTATTCTCGCTTTCTGGCCCAGCAGGGAGTTTCCAATTTCACCGATCTTCTTGCACCTGTTTGATATTTCCTGCGCGTATCTTCTGGCCGACGTGATGAGAAACTGGTTCTTGGTCATGTAGTCAATTGCCCTGAAGAGATCGTATGCTGTCGGCCTCGTTGAACGAATCTTCTCCACTGCCTTTTCCATGTCCTCCCCATGCTCCTTGGCCATGGCCAGCCCGTAAGCGGCGGTCACTCCAATTGCTGGAGCACCTCTGACCACCATATCCTTGATGGCAAAAGCCACTTCTTCGGAGCTTGAAGCCTTGAAAATTTCCACACTTGCAGGTACTTTTCTCTGATCTATGAGATTGACTTTTGAGTCCTCATACCATACTGCCTGCAGGTTCCTGAGCTTTCCATCAACCGTAATCTTCATGTCGACTCTGGATTGGTCAGCAATATAAAATCTATCCTTGAAAGAGGTACCGCTCCGCATCTGAAGAAGAGATTAGTATTGGTTCAGGAACGCATGAGACGAATCACTGAGATCGACCGCATGAAAATGATCCCTTGAGCAGTGGATGGTTCGTTGCATTTACGGAGACCTTTGTACTTATGGGAGGGAGGTGAAGGCATCTATCACACACAGGATGTTTACGGCCAAACATGAATGCCGTCTGCGGAACTCCCAGTATGAGGGTAACGGAAGACTCAATGGCATTTCAGATCAGCAACCGGATACGCAGGTTTATGAAGAATGAGCTCGATTGTGAAAATGTCACTCTTTGAGAATGTTTATATTCCCAGGATACATACGATTTGCCTTTCAGTTAAAGGGCCCGTAGCTCAGTTAGGTAGAGCATCTGGCTTTTAACCAGGTGGTCGAGGGTTCAAACCCCTCCGGGCCCGCAACGGTGGTGAAAAAATGGCAAGATTTAACGTGCTTAAGCACGAAATGGTCCCGGAACATTCTCTGGTGTCAAAGAAGGAAGAAGAAACCCTATTAAGGAGCTTGGAAATCTCGAAGGAATTGCTTCCAAGAATAAACAGAAATGACCCTGCAATCAAGGCTCTTGAAGAAATCAGCGGCCCGATCCCTGATGGCTCTATCATAAGAATTGTTAGAAAGAGCCCTACAGCAGGCTCATCGGTATATTACAGGGTTCTGGAAGAAGGAGTATTTAAATGAAGGAAATTATTGATGCTTTTTTTAACAGAGAGGGAGCGGTGAACCATCAGATAGAACCAATGAATTATTTTCTTGCCACGAGGGACAACCCGGAAAGCATTATGCAGCGTATCGTGGACGAAACCAGAGTAACAGAGAATGATGAGCCTGGAGCCCTGATACTTGACAAGAGCAAGACCTCCGCAAGGGAAATTAAGATAGTTTTTGGCCGGCAGGCCGATATAGGAGCCGGGAAGGGTGAAGCAACGATCTGGGTCGAAAGGCCTGAGATCAAGGAGGCTTCAGGAGCATCAAACCAGATAACACCAAATGAGGCCAGGCTGAGGGATCTCAACTACATGGCACCGATAATGCTCAGAGTAGCCATAATAGAAGACGGGGTGCAGAAGGACTTTGAGACTATTAAGATCGGAGATATGCCGGTGATGGTTAGATCGAAGGTTTGCACCCTGTATGGTGAGAACCTGGACAGTTATATAGAGAAGAACAACGGCCCGGTGAACGGCACCAGGAAGGAGAAGCTTCAATACGTTGGAGAAGACCCCAATGACCCAGGGGGATATTTTATCATAGGAGGATCAGAAAGAGTCATCGTGTCCCTTGAAGACCTTGCACCCAACCGGATCCTGGTGGAATATGAGGAAAAATATGAAGCCAAGGTGGAAGTTGCCAAGGTATTCTCTCAGAAGTCAGGTTTCAGAGCATTGACCTCGATGGAAAAGGGCAATGACGGCGTTATAAACGTATCCATCCCAAGCGTTGCTGGTACTGTCCCCCTGGTCATTCTCATGAAGGCCTTGGGTATGGGTAAAGACGTGGAAATCCATGATGCCATAAAATCAGTGGCAGAAATGGATCCTATTATCTATGCAAACATAGAAGATTCAAAAAACGTAAAGAATCTGCCACCAAACGGAGTCAACACCACGGAAGATTCCATTACCTATCTTGAGAAGAGATTTGCCTCTGGGCAGGCAAAGGAGTACAGGGAGAAAAAAGTATCACAGATGCTTGACAAGTCTCTTCTCCCACATCTGGGTGATTCATCAGACGACAGAATGAAGAAAGCCATTTACCTGGGAAGGATGGCAAGATCACTTCTGGAACTCAATCTGGGAATCAGGAAGGAAGATGACAAAGACCATCTGGCGAACAAGAGAATCAAGCTTTCAAGCGATCTGCTCGATGAGCTTTTCAGGGGAGCCTTCCAGGCAGTGATGAAGGATCTCAAATACCAACTTGAAAAGACTTATAACAGGAAAAAAGGTATAAGAATCAAACCCGCCGTAAGGCAGGACTTACTAACACAGAAGATTCTCCATGCTATGGCCACGGGGAACTGGACAGGGGGCAGAACAGGCATATCTCAGCTTCTAGACAGGGTATCCAATGTCAGCACCATGAGCCATCTCAGGCGGATAATTTCCCCACTCACAAGATCTCAGCCGCATTTTGAAGCGAGGGACCTGCACCCCACTCAGTGGGGCAGGATGTGCCCCAATGAAACTCCTGAGGGACAGAACTGTGGCCTCGTGAAGAATGCTGCCCTCATGATCAACGTGACAGAGGGAATAGACCCGGCCGCCATAATGGACTTGCTGGTGCAGCTTGGAGTTGGTGAGATCAAGGAAGAAAGGCCAAGTGAAGGCAGAGTTTACCTCAACGGTGACCTGGTAGGCTATTACGATGACCTGGCCTCCCTCACAAAAACCATAAGGGAAAAGAGAAGGAACGGGGAAATTTCGCACGAGGTCAACATCAAGCACGATGACAGAATAAATGAGGTTATCATAAACTGTGACAGGGGAAGACTCCGGAGGATGCTCCTTGTCCTGAGGAATGGTAATACAGTTATAGACAACAAGACGCTGAAGAAGATCTCCACAGGGGACCTTCAGATCATAGACCTCCTCAATACGGGAATGGTGGAATGGATCGATGCGGAAGAGGAAGAGAATCTCTTTGTTGCTGTCTATCCATATGCCGTTCCAGAGAAGTGTCCGAACTGCGGCTCATTCATATACAGGAGCAAAGTCAGATGGGAGGACCCTGGTAAAACGAGTGATGTCGTTCCGGAGACGTTCGACGTAAGATGTGAACTGTGCAGCCAAGTATTCAAGGTGAACAGCCTTCTCACCAAGGAGCATACCCACCTTGAAATTGATCCCGCGCTGATTCTGGGAGTGGTTGCGTCTATGATCCCGTATCCGGAACACAATTCTTCTCCGAGGATAACTATGGCAGCCGCAATGACAAAACAATCAATCGGCCTGTCTTCAACAAATTTCAGGATCAGGAGCGATACCAGAGGTCATGTTCTGCACTACCCACAAATCCCGCTTGTAAAGACAAGGATCATGGATTACGTGAACTACGAACGCAAGCCCGCTGGTCAGAACTTTGTCGTGGCAGTGCTTTCATACCAGGGATATAACATCCAGGATGCTATTGTATTCAACAAGGCATCAATTGAAAGAGGACTTGGAAGAAGTTCATTCTTCAGGACATACTCAGCAGAAGAGAGAAGATACCCCGGAGGACAGGAGGACAAATTCGAAATCCCCACTCACGATGTGCTCGGTGTAAGAGCCGAGGAATTCTACAAGAATCTTGACGAGAGTGGCGTAATCTTTCCAGAATCCTACGTTCAGGGCTCGGACGTCCTTGTGGGCAAGACCTCTCCGCCAAGATTTCTGGAAGAGGGCGGAGACAAGCTGGGTCCCCAGAGAAGGAGGGAATCATCCATCACCATGAGACCAAATGAAAGCGGATTTGTGGACAACGTAATTCTCACAGTTTCTGAGAGCAATAGCAGGAGCGTAAAAATCAAGGTCAGAAGCGACAGGACACCGGAGATAGGCGACAAATTCGCTTCAAGGCATGGTCAGAAAGGTGTTATTGGCGTGGTAGTGCCACAGGAGGACATGCCTTTCACAGAGAGTGGCACTATACCTGACATAGTATTCAACCCGCATGCTGTGCCCTCAAGGATGACCGTAGGCCACATCCTTGAGATGATTGGAGGCAAGGTTGCTTCGATGAACGGGCAACTTATAGATGGTACCATATTCAGCGGTGAACCAGAGGAGAGTCTGAGGGCACAACTGACAAAGTACGGTTTCAGACATACCTCCACTGAGGTGATGTACGACGGCATCGTTGGTGTAAAGTACAAGGCAGAGATCTTTACCGGAGTCGTCTACTACCAGAAACTCCACCACATGGTTGCGGGGAAGTTCCACGCAAGATCGAGGGGACCCGTTCAAATTCTCACGAGACAGCCAACCGAAGGCAGATCCAGGCAGGGAGGTCTGAGGTTTGGAGAGATGGAACGAGACACCCTGATTGCGCACGGCGCTGCTATGGTGATCAAGGACAGGCTCCTTGATCAGAGCGACGGCACGATATTGTATGTGTGCGGAAATCCGCAGTGCGGTCACCTTGCCATATTTGACCGCAGAAAAGGCACGCTGAGGTGCCCTGTATGTGGAAACACAGGAAACATCCATCCCGTGGAAACAAGTTATGCATTCAAGCTTATGAGAGATGAACTAGCCACGATGGGTGTAATGATGAGACTTGTTCTGGGGGATCTAAAATGACCAGCGGAATTTCAAAGAGAATCAACAAAATACAGTTTGCGCTTCTTTCACCGGACGAAATTAGAAAGATGTCACAGGTGAAGGTGATTACCGCCGACACCTACGACGATGATGGATATCCCATAGAGAGAGGACTTATGGACCTCCACATGGGAGTCATTGAACCCGGACTCAAGTGTGCAACCTGTGGGGGGAAGGTGGATGAATGCCATGGCCACTTCGGCCATGTCGAACTCGCCATGCCGGTTGTTCACGTGGGCTTTATAAAGGAAATAAAGACCTTTCTGGATGCAACCTGTAAGGAATGCAGCCGCATCAAACTGACCGAGGATCAGATCAACTCATTCAAAGCCAAGCTTTCTACAGTGGACTTCTCGTCCACGGACCCCGAGGTCATTGGCTCAATCACAAAGAAGGTAACAGATGAAGCCAGCGCAAGAGCTGTATGTCCTCACTGTGGGGCGCAGCAGAAGAAGGTCATTCTGGACAAGCCAACCACCTTCAGGGAGGAAGGCATCAAAGTTACCCCCAAGGAGATCAGGGAGAGGCTTGAAAGGATACCTAATGACGATCTCGTCTTCTTTGGGCTTAACAGTTCGGTCGCAAGGCCGGAGTGGATGATCCTGACCGCACTTCCAGTTCCACCGATCAACGTCCGCCCCTCCATTACACTGGAGACGGGAGAGAGAAGCGAGGACGACCTCACACACAAACTTGTGGATATAATCAGAATTAGCCAGAGGCTCAGGGAGAGCAGGGATAACGGCTCTCCTCAACTGATCATTGAAGATCTATGGGACCTGCTACAGTTCCACGTGACCACCTATTTTGACAACCAGACAGCAGGAATACCTCCTGCAAGGCATAGGTCAGGAAGAGCTCTTAGAACTCTTGTGCAGAGGCTAAAGGGAAAAGACGGCAGATTCAGGTCAAACCTTTCTGGAAAGAGGGTCAACTTTTCAGCCCGTACTGTCATATCGCCTGAGCCATTCCTTTCAATTAATGAAGTTGGAGTCCCTGAAAAGGCGGCCAGAGAACTAACAGTCCCTGTATCCATCACCATTTTCAACGTGGAAAACGTCAGAAACCTGATCAAGCTGGGACCGGAACCGAGGGACGAATTTGGAAAATATACAGCCGGTGTGAACTACATCATCAGACCGGATGGACGGAGAATCAAGGTTACCATACAGAATGCGGAGGAGAACAGCAAGAGAATAGAACCCGGATGGATAGTGGAGAGGCAGCTAATGGAGGGTGACATTGTCCTGTTCAACAGGCAGCCATCGCTTCACAGGATGTCAATGATGGCCCATAACGTGAGAATTCTGTCTGGTCAGACTTTCAGATTCAACCTGGCGGTATGCACTCCATATAACGCAGACTTTGATGGCGACGAGATGAACCTCCACATCATTCAGAAGGAAGAGGCCAGGGCAGAAGCGAAAATTATAATGCGCGTTCAGGAACAGATAATGTCTCCCAGATTTGGCGGCCCAATTATAGGTGGCATTCATGACCATATCACCGCGACGTTCCTGCTGACGCACCTCAATCCCAGGTTTACCTATGAGGAAACGGTCCATATGCTCAGTTACGTGGATGTGGAAAAAATGCCGGAACCAGAGATCATCGACGGCAAGAAATATTTCCGTGGGAGGGACATCTTCTCGGTCACGCTCCCCGAGGGCCTTTACGTGAAATTCAAGAGTAAGTTGTGCAGCTCTGCAAAGGGACAATGTGAGTATGAGGAAGACATCAGGGACACATTTGTGACCATAGAAAACGGCAAGCTGACCACAGGAACCATTGACGAGGCGTCAGTGGGACCATTCTCCGGAGAGATAATCAACAAGATTTTCAGGCGGTTCGGGCAGGAAGCCGCAGCCAAGTTCATAGACAGAATGACCCGACTCGCTGTGGGATTTCTCAGCATGAGGGGATTCACCACGGGTATCAGTGATTATGACATACCTGAAAATGCAGTGAACAGGATAAGGGAAATTTCTGAGTCAGCAATACAGAGAATTGAGAAGTTAATTGAGGCATACAACTCAAACCTTATACAGGCTCTTCCCGGCAGATCTCTCGAGGAGACCCTGGAGATTGAAATCCTCAGCGAAACAGGTAAGGTAAGGGACGAATCCGGGAAGATAGCCAGTGCATACCTGGGTTTAACAAATTCTTCTGTTATAATGGCCAGATCAGGGGCCAGGGCAAAGATGCTTAATATCTCTGAAGTTGCCGGCATGGTGGGGCAACAGTCGGTAAGAGGAGGGAGAATCAACAGAGGATACAACCAGAGAACCTTATCACACTTCAAGCCAGGTGACATAGGGGCGAATGCAAGGGGATTTGTCAAGTCATCATACAAGTCAGGGTTAAACCCACTTGAGTATTTTCTTCACAGCATTGGGGGCCGGGAAGGTCTGGTGGATATAGCAGTCAGGACATCGAGAAGCGGTTACATGCAGAGGCGTCTCATCAATGCATTCGAGGATCTGAAGGTTGATGAAGACAGAAGAGTGGAGGACACCATTGGCTCCGTCATACAGCTGAAGTACGGAGAGGATGGAATTGACCCGACAAGGAGCGAAAGGGGCGAACTTGTGGACATAGATGACCTGATCTTCAACCTGCAGGAGGCTGAAACTGAATGAAGGCCATTGTCTGGAAAGACACCAAGAAAAATATAGATATGCTCCTGAAGAAGCACCAGGTAAAATACGCCGTGGACTTTGCACCTTCAAACGCCAAAATCGAGAAGGGCTACATATCCACCGATGGAATAAATTTCCAGTTTGAAGTGGCCATAGGGTCTGTTTCGCCGTTCAAGGATGATGCAGATGTCCTGAAAAAGAAGACCGGGCTCATATCTGTGCTCACCCTGGAGGAACTGAGGCCAGTCAACAGGCACATATCGGACTTCAGATTCAACGGAAAAAAAATTGCCAAGCTCACCGGGTTCATGGAAGGGGAGATCAAGGAACTTGACCTTGTGCCTTCAGCAACAATAGAGGAAAAGATTGATCCGGAAGTCAGAAAAGTGCTTGCTGATGCAAAGAAGATGAGTTTTGACATGCCTCTGAGCATTGCAGTAAAGATTGCGGCCAAGAGGGCTGAGATAGGGGAAAAGTCATACAAGAAGCTCATTAAGCTGGTGCAGGAAGACCTTGTCAGAAAGGCCATAGATCCGTATGAGGCTGTGGGAATAATCGCTGCCCAGAGCATCGGAGAACCGGGCACACAGATGACTATGAGAACTTTCCACTTCGCGGGGGTAAGAGAGATGAACGTTACGCTTGGTCTCCCGAGACTCATCGAAATAGTGGATGCCAGAAGGATCCCCAGCACTCCCTCAATGACGATATACCTCCGCAAGGACCTTGAGAAGTCGGAAGAGGTGGCCAGGAGGGTCGTAAAGGAGATTGAGAATACCACAGTTCTAGATGTGGCCGATGTCATCACAGACGTAAACGATCTTACTGTATCCATAAAATTGGACAAGGCCAAGATGGAGGAGCGACTGGTGGAGTTCTCTGACGTCTCCTTTGCCGTTGAAAAGGTGAGACAGGTAAACATAACTCCAGATGAAAAGACCAGGACCATTGTGCTCAAGCCGCAGCAGGAATCTTTCAAGAAGCTCTACCAGGTGCAGGAGCAGGTCAAGGTTCTTACCATTAAGGGGCTCACCGGAATCAAGAGAGCCATTGCAAGAAAGGAGTCCCAGGATGGCCCGTACGTAATATACACTCAGGGATCCAATCTGAGGATGGTTATGGATATAGAGGAAGTGGATCCTTACAGGATAACAACCAACGACATCATTGAGATTTCCAACGTCCTCGGCATAGAGGCCGCAAGAAATGCAATATACAATGAGTCAGAAAGAACACTTCAGGAGCAGGGTCTGGAAGTCGATAGAAGACACCTGATGCTAGTTGCAGACATGATGTCCTTCACGGGCTCAGTCAGAGCCGTTGGAAGGACCGGAATATCCGGAAGGAAGAGTAGCGTACTGGCAAGGGCAGCCTTTGAAATAACCACAAAGCACCTTCTAAGGGCAGGATTGCTCGGTGAGACCGACTCATTAACCGGCGTGGCGGAGAATATCATAGTGGGACAGCCCATAACCCTTGGAACTGGCTCAGTGAACCTGGTGTACCGGGGTAACCGCAAGTCGGATTAATCTGGTGTCCGAGGAACAGACATGAAAGAGGTCACAATCGACAACAAAATAATGGGCTACATCGCCATGTTCGAGAAGCTGACAAGGGTCGAACTGAAACAGTGCTTGGAAAACGAGGATATGATAATTTTTGTTGTTGGGGAGAGAAGGCTTCAGGATGTATTTGGACGGAACCAGGACATAATTACAAGCCTCAGGGAGAAGCTTAGCAAGCAGGTACTGGTAGCCGAGGCTTCACGCGACCTGCTCACCCTGGTCAGGAATCTTCTATTCAGGTTCTCGCTTAAGGAGATCAATATTAGCTGGAAGAACGGGCAGGTAGACATCCTCGTTTCTGTTGATCCGATGGAAGTGGGTAAACTAATAGGAAAGGAAGGAAGAAACATAAAGCTCTTTCGGGAAGCAGTGGGCAGATTTTTCCCCATCAAGTCCATGAACGTTAAGCAGTGAGTCTCTTCATATGATCTCATACAGCTTGACGCCTAAAGTTCTGCCTCAGGCATCTGTATTAATAACAGTGTGCATATTCTGGAGTAGAAACTAATGGCGCAAGAAAGTGGTACCCACGGGGGCCAGGAAAGTGAAGCGGTAAGGGTCATCCTGCCCAACCGGAAGAAAGGAGAGATGTTCGGGATAGTGGAGAAACTATCAGGCGCCTCAAGACTGACAGTAATGTGTGAAGACGGCTATACAAGAAGCTCAAGGATACCAGGCAAAATGAAGAAACGTATGTGGATCAGAGAGAAAGACCTGGTGATAATCAAACCGTGGGAATTCCAGAAGGAGAAGGCAGACGTGGAGTACAGGTATACTTACACCCAGGCGAATTACCTGAGCAGAAACAATATGCTGCCGGAGATAATTGACATTTTCAAGAAGGCATGAAACAGAATCTTTAGAGCTCGGTTGCACCAACCCACTTAATGTAACAAATGAATTAATCAACCCGGCTCTAGGTGAGAGCAGGAATAATGAAGGATGAAAATGAAAAGGAGTTATCAGCCCTTGCTTCTCTCCTGGCACAGGACGAGTTCAGGACGAACCAGGAATTGGGGAGGAAGACCCAGAGCCTCGTATTCGACAGCCGCACTCTTACCGCAATCTATGAAGTACTGAAAAAAACAGGGATATCTCACATAGATTACCCCATATCCAGTGGCAAGGAATCGGTGGTATTCAAGGCGTTCAGGGAAGGTAAACCACTGGTCATAAAGATATTCAAGATGTCAACGCTTAAGTTTCAGAACATCCGGCAGTACATAGAGGGGGACTACAGATTCGCAAGGGAGAGGCTGGAGAGGTCCCGGTTCATCTATCTATGGGCAAAGAAGGAATTCTCAAACCTTGAAGCTCTCCGAGACGCCGGCATACCATCACCAAAGCCGATCCTGTTCCACAAGAATGTAATCCTGATGTCCTACATTGGCACTGCAAGGAGTCCGGCACCACAGCTGAGAGAGGCAGAATTCAACCCTGAAGACGTTTATGCGCAGGTCAGAACCATGATGAGGGCCATGTACAAGAAGGCGGAAATCGTCCATGCCGATCTCAGTGAATATAACATCCTTTATCACAGGAAGAAGGCCTATATCATTGACCTGGCGCAGGGCGTGAGCATCAAGCATCCAATGGCAGATGTATTTCTGAGAAGGGACATAAAAAATATTACCGGTTATTTTATGAGGAAGGGAATCAGGGCGGATGAAGTGAAGCTTTACAAGTTCGTGACGGGAAAATGACAAATATTGACTTGACTGAAGTGAAGATACCGGCAGACAGAATTCCCGTGTTGTTGGGAAAGCACGGCAGCACGAAGAGGAAGATAGAAAAGGCAGGCAAGATCGAACTGGAAGTGGATTCTGACTCGGGTATTGTTGCAATAATCCAGAAATCAGACCCTGTTTCCGCCCTTGCCGCATTAAACGTTGTGAAGGCCATAGGGAGGGGATTCAACCCAGAAAAGGCCATGATCCTGTTCAACGATGAGATACAGCTTGTCGTTGTTTCGCTGAGGGAATATGCAAAACCCGGTTCTCACAGAATCTCAGAAATAAAGGGCAGGTTGATTGGTAAAAATGGCAAGACAAGGCAGATAGTGGAAGACCTATCAGGATCTTATGTTTCTGTGTATGGAGACACGGTATCCATTATTGCCGATCACATATCCATCTCGTACTCCCTGGAAGCAATCCAGATGCTGATCAACGGGAAGAGGCACAGGACCGTTTACTCGTTCCTGGAGAAGAGTTTCAGGGACATGAAGTACAAGAAACTCGAGGAGTCTTTCGGCTCGGGACAGTAAACCAGCGGATCAGCAGGTATAAGGTAAAAGCGCACATAAACAAACATTATATTCGCTTGTAGTATCACAGGAAACCAGAGCGGGGTAGGGTAGTTAGGAAATCCCGACGGGCTCATAACCCGTAGATCAATGGTTCAAATCCATTCCCCGCTATTGTACCCAAATGATGCAAGGTCAATCAGCAGAGCATTTTCTCTATCTCGGAAACAAGCCTTCTGACATCTGAATTTCCCAAGGGCGGGGAAACCTTTATCCCGCAACCTTCAAGCTCGTCTCTGGTAGGCCTGCCGATGGCAAAGAATCTGATGTTGTCCCTGTTCAGCCCGCATTCAATCTCATCAAGGATTCCGCTGAGGATTCTCGCTTCAAGGGATGAGGTAACCAGCACCCCTGCAAGTTCCCTGCTGCAAAGGTATTCATATATGGCCGGATCGATGCTTTTGCTCAGGCTGTAAAGTTTGATCTCCTTCACTTCCATGCCCACGGCTTCAAGCCTCTTCCTGAACACATCGGAGCCAAGCGTGCTCCTGATAACTGCTATCTTCTGCCCCAGGACGGAGTGGGATAGAACCAGAGCCGCCAGGCCTGCAGAGTCTTTGTGATCTGGAACCAGGGGGGAATACCCTGCAGCAATGAAGGGAGCGGCGGAAGAATCTCCAATGCAATAGATCCCTCTCCCGGACAGGGCCCGCGGAGGAAGCTTTTTCAGGGCGAAAACGGAAGCTATGGAACTGGTAAAGACAATCGTCGAAGGCATGAAGGAATCAAGAGATTCAAGAAGATCATCGCCGTTCATCCTGTATCTGAACCTGGTGAGATGGCAGTTCACCACCCTGAGACAGGACGAAAATATGCCGCCATCCGCAGCCTTCACAGCGGGTCTTGTAGTTATGAGAATCTTTTGCAATTCGTGTAACCTCCGGAGGTACCTGGAATTATCATGGCCATCATCTCAGCGCGCTCACTGCACTTTTGAGCCTTTCCAGTATGGAGTCAAATTCACTGTCCGAGCTGAAATGCTCAAAGAGTTCCACTTTCCTCGATCCATCGTCGCTTCTGATCCTGACCATTATGGAACACTCATTTTTTCCTGGGATGCAGAGTATGCCTGCAGGGCGGGAACACCCCACAACAAGGGTTTCCGAGGCCTTTCGCTCATATCGGTAAGCGACTCTCGTGTCACCATGATCAATTTTTGCAATCAGGCCGGTATGTGGAGTCCGGATTGCAGTCATTATGGCTATGATTCCCTGGTTTGGAGACGGAATAAACTCCCTCAGTGGAAGAGATACTCTCCTGACTCCGAGGCCGAGTCTCCTCATTCCGGCCTCAGCCAGTATCACGGCGTCATAGTCCCCGTTAAGCATCTTTCCAATTCTTGTATCGACATTGCCCCTTATATCCTTCACAATGAGGTCCGGTCTGACCTCCAGCGCATCGTATTTCCTCCTGAGGCTCGAGGTTCCAATAATGGCGTTGGCAGGCAGTTCCTGGATGCCCAATCCGCTCCTGGAAGCCAAGCAATCTTCAGGAGACTCTCTTTCTAGGACAGCTGAGACAGTGAGTCCGTCATCAATTGAACTGGGGATGTCCTTAGCGCTATGCACCGCAGCGTCTATTTCCCCGGAAAGAAGCATCCTGTTGATGGAATCGACGAAAACACCAGGTTTTTCCATTTTGTAGAGTGGACTGGTCAGGTTTGTATCGCCATGTGAGTTTATGGGCACTATCTCTGCTTTCACGCCGATTCTCATCAGCGCTGATGCTGCTAACTCCGCCTGTTTCAGCGCAAGTGTGCTTCCTCTTGCCCCAAACCTGATTTTATCCGGCATGTATCATTTCCCTGAGAGCATACACTGTCCTGGCGATATCCTCATCGTCATGTGCAAAGCTGATAAAGTTGGTTTCGTACTGACCAGGGGCCATATATATGCCCTTCTTCAGCAAACCAAGGAAAATTTCCATGTATTTCCCCTTCTGGGACTTCATTGCATCATCATATGTGTTGACCTTATCCGTGCCGAAGAAAATCTGGAATGCTGAAACGAGAGAGTTGATGGTGAAGGGAACTCCGGTCGTCTGCATGACATCTGAAAAGCCGGTCACAAGTTCTCCCAGCATATGTGACAGCTTCCCGTAATCAGCCTTTTCCAGAGTGGAAAGGGTAGCTATACCTGCAGTCATGGAAAGCGGGTTTGCACTGAAGGTACCCGCTTCATAGACGTCTCCATGAGGTGAAACCAGTTCCATTATGTCGGTTCTCCCTCCGAAAAGGCCTATAGGCAGACCTCCTCCTATTATCTTGCCGAGCACAGTTATGTCCGGCCTTATTCCGACCATATCCTGAAATGCGCCATACCTGAATCTGTAGCCTGTTATCACCTCATCGAAGATCAACAGGGCTCCATAATCAGAAGCCATCTGCCTGAGATATTTCAGGAATTCCGCATCCGGGAGGATCAAACCTGCATTTCCCATAACGGGCTCAAGGATGACAGCAGCAATGTCCTTGCCGTGATTGAGGAATAATCTCTCAAGGGTACCCAGGTGGTTATATCTTCCGACCAGAACTGTAGATGATACCTGAGACGGTATGCCAGGAGACGAAGGAGAACCAAAATTGAGAGCACCGCTGCCTGACCTTATAAGGGAATAGTCATGCGAGCCATGGTACCCGCCCTCAAACTTAAGGATTAAATTCCGCCCCGTATATGCCCTGGCTAGGCGTAACGCGTGCATAGTCGCCTCCGTTCCAGAATTTGTGAAACGCATCTCTTCTATGGACGTAACCGATGACCTGATTTTCTTTGCCAGGGTGATCTCGAGCTCAGAGGGCGTCCCGAAGAGTACCCCGGCATCAACCTGCTTCTGAAGGGCCTTCCTGAGCTCAGGATGGCCATGCCCAAGGATCATGGGGCCGAACCCAAGGCAATAATCTATGTACGCTCTGCCCTCGGTGTCTATGAGGTTTGAACCTTTGGCACGGCTCATGAACAGGGGATATGGATCAAATCTCCTTACCGGTGAATTTACCCCTCCAGGAAAAAGTCTAGAAGATTCACGGAATAGTTCCTCTGATGAAGGCATGACCAGTAATGTAATATGATGATTTATGGTTGGCTATTACATCAGGATTTACGCAGATTACCAGCTAGAGGTGGAGCCACTATGGAGATGACCAGATGCAGAGGGGCACTGATCCCAAGGGAAGAGGCAGATTACCACATAAGGAGGCTGCTGAACCTGAACGCTGTTAGGAAAGATCTCAGGATAGAGAAGAGCGGGAATTACGTGATTGTCCCACTTAGGGAAGGCTCTCATGCAGGTGATTATGACACAGTGGAATTGGAATTCTCTCCACGTGCCGCTTTAAGGTCTCCCTCTTCGGACGTGAACAGGGAACTACTGGCCAGCGGTCTGCCCGCTGATTTTCCCAGCGCCTTCGTGAGATATGGGCAGTCACTGATGCTGAAACCATTCGCAGGATGTGAAGATAAGCGCGTGCTGAAAACTATCGCCACCGTGATGGGCATAGATCGCATCTATCTGCTTACGGGAAGAATTTCAGGTGAAATGAGGCAGCCTGCGGTGAGACTGGCGTATGGGGAACCAGGCATCACCATCCACAAGGAAAATGGGATATACTATTGCTTTGACCCAGAGAGAGTTATGTTCTCTCCCGGCAACGTAAACGAGAGGATTGCTGCAGCAGGGCTTGCCTCGCCGGGCTCAACGATCTTTGACATGTTCTCTGGAATAGGATATTTTTCCCTGCCCATAGCAAAATATTCCGGGGTAGCAAAGATATATTGCACCGACATTAACCCCGATTCAATCAAATTCCTTGAACAGTCGGCAAGGATGAACGGTGTAAGCCATCTGATCCATGGCATCAATGCAGATTGCAGGGATTTTGAACCTGACGAGAAGATCGATCTTGCCTTAATGGGTAACTTCAGATCACTGGAGTACGTGGAACACGCTTTCCACAGTCTCAAGGATGGGGGAAGAATTGTCCTTCACTTCCTGCTTGATACCTCCAGGCTTAGATCCATAGACCAGTTTCTTCTGGACAACCTTTCATTTATCCCGGCAAGCATAACCGTGGATGAGAAACGGATTGTAAAGTCGTATGCCCCAAACCAGTGGCATGTGTCCGCGTCCATTGTGGTCAAAAAACATGTGCATACCTGAATCCTGCGGGCAGACTCCTGCCATAAGCGGGCTATTTTACCACAGGCAGTTGCTAAATCAATACGATCGTGCAACTCACCATGCTCACTGCAGAACAGTTTCATATATCGCCGGAATATCGTCTGTCAATGGACTCCATCATCTCCAAACTGTTCAATTTCTCAGAGAAAGTAATGGCTGGCGGCATAGATAGGACTGACAGGGACGAGATAAAGAAGCGAATAGGCGACTCCATCTTTGTTTCCTATGGTGCAAAAGACGCGACACCTGTTAATATAATCAGGAGAGCTCTTCTACCATCCACAGGGAGATACAATGCCTCGGTGTACTTCTCCAGTGAGAAAGCTACAGTGGATACAGCAGCCTTCATAAACGGAACAATGACCAGATATCTTGACTACAATGACACATATCTCTCAAAGGAGGCTCTGCACCCGTCAGATAACATACCTCCCATACTTGCCGTTTCAGAGGCCATGGACATAAAAGGTGAACGGGCAATAAGGGCCATAGACGTGGCATACGAAGTGGTGGGCGCACTTTCTGACGCTATATGCATACGCGATCTTGGATGGGATCACGTCACATACATCAGCATATCCTCGGCTGCGGGACTTGCTTCACTGCTCCAGCTGGAAGAGAAGAAATTCGAGAATGCAGTCAGCCTAGGCCTGAACAATAACATCAGCATGAGGCAGACAAGGGCAGGAGAACTCAGTATGTGGAAAGGGGCCACGGCAGCTGACGCAAGCAGGAACAGTGTCTTTGCCCTGCTGCTTGCAGATGAGGGTTTCACCGGACCTTCCCCAATTTTCACAGGTGAAATGGGATTCTTCCAGCAGGTCACTGGCGGCTTCAACCTCGAACTCGACAATACCAGGGTAAGGAAGACCATGATCAAGAACTACCCGGTGGAGTACCACGCAATGAGCGCCGCTGAAGTGTCATGCGGGCTCAGAGATAGGATTAAGGGTAAGATCCAGAAGATCTTTGTAGAAACATTCTCTGTTGCACACAGAATAATCATAAAGGACCCGGAAAAATTGCGGCCAAAGACCAAGGAAACTGCAGATCACAGCATGCCATTCATCATCGCCTATTCACTTCTTTACGGAGACCCTGAGCCAGGGTCTTATAGTAACAGTTATCTCTCTGATCCCAAGATTCTGGATCTTATGGACAAGATTACGTTCACCGTTACGGACAAGTATAATTCCATGTACCCAGACTACCTGCCATTCTCCATACATGTTATTACGGACTCCGGTGAGTTCAGATCCGATCTGAACGTACCCAGGGGCCATTTCAAAAACCCATATACATGGGAGGATCTGAAGAACAAAGGGGTAAAAATGATGGGAGAAGATTCGGCAAACGCGGTTCTCGAAGTGGTGAAAGACTTCGAGAAGCGAGATGCTCGGGAGCTTATGGAGGTAGTTTCCAATGTCTCTGTTAAGAGATAATGTGAACGGAGGTCCGCGAGCCCTTTATGAGCAGCTGAAGTCATTTGTCGCCTGTGCGGGAGTATTCAACGGCATATCTGCAGTGCTTGCCGAAAGAGCAGGTTTCAACGCCCTTTATCTTTCCGGATCCGGCATCGCAGGCGCCATGGGTATGCCTGATATTTCTGTGACCACTCTTTCCGAGGTTGCAGAGGAAGTGAGGCGTATCACCTCTGTTACAAGGGCTCCGCTCATAGTGGATGCAGATACCGGCTTCGGGGAAGCGGTCAACGTCACAAGGACTGTCCGACTGCTGGAGTCTGCCGGGGCCGCAGGAATTCACATAGAGGATCAGGTATTGCCCAAGAGATGCGGGCATCTTGATGGAAAGACCCTGGTTGGACCGGAGGACATGGCCCGGAAGATTGTTGCGGCTGTCCAGGCAAGGAAAAACAGCGACTTCCAGATCATTGCAAGGACGGATGCGAGATCTGTAAACGGCATGGAGGATGCCATTGAACGGGCCAAGATCTATCTTGACTCCGGCGCGGACATTATCTTTACAGAAGCGCTGGAATCCAGGGAGGAATTCGCCAGGTTTGCAAGGGAAGTCAAGGCACCCCTTCTCGCCAACATGACAGAGTTCGGCAAGAGTCCACTTCTGTCTGTAGACGAGATCAGAACGCTTGGATACAAAATGGTGATATTTCCACTCACGGCATTCAGGGCAGCGCTCAAGACCATAGACGTTACCTACAGGGAACTGAAACTCCATGGAACGCAGTCAGGATTCATTTCAAACTTGATGGACAGGAAGGAATATTACGACGTAATCGGATATTCGGATTATGCCAAGGAAGACCAGGAATTGTCAGAAGGAGATAGATAGGAATGGTTGAAGAGATAAGAGTCGCAAAAGGGCTTGAGGGTGTTATCGTTGACAGGACTGCCATCGCCACCACAGACAGGGAAGGAAACCTTCTTTACCGGGGATACAGGGTTGTGGATCTGGCCGAGAAAAAGGATTTTGAATCCGTGGCTTATCTTGTTTTCCACGGAAAGCTGCCTTCCATGGACGAGAAGGTGCAATTCTCAGAGTTCCTTGTAAAGAATTCAAGACTGGACGCCAGAGTGCTGGAAGTCATGAAACTCATGAAGGAGCCAAACATAATGAATGACCTCAGGTCCGTGGTATCATTATCTCCATATTCCCACAAGACAAACGGGGAGTTGCTGATGGAGATAGCCGCTAAGATGCCATCAATAATCTTTCACTCTGACGCTGCAATCACGGGACGCAAAGAGATTCAGGTCCCAAATACCACCTACGCAGAACGGTTTTTTTCACTCCTTACAGGCAATGCTGACAGGAAGAAGGCGGGATATCTGGAAAAACTCATGATAATGTACATGGAACACGAGTTTAACGCCTCAACCTTCGCACTCAGAGTTGCAGCGTCCACGCTTGCAGACCCCGTAAGCGCGGTTACAGCTGCAATTTCAACGCTCAAGGGGCCCCTGCATGGCGGGGCCAACTCCGAAATTTTGCAGTACCTGCTGAAATTCAGATCCGACGATGAAGCCGTAAGCTTTGTCATGGACAAACTCGCCAGGAAAGAGAAAATCATGGGATTCGGGCACAGGGTATACAAGATAAAGGATCCAAGGGCCCAGTATGTCAAATCAAAGCTCAGAACCCTACGAGAGGCGGAAAAATTCCTGAGTTATGCAGAAGCAATGGAGAACTACATGTGGGAGGAAAAGCACATACCTGCCAACCTGGACTTCTACGGGGCTCTGCTGATGCATACACTGGGAATCGAGGAGAAGTTCTATCTGCCCATTTTTGCCGCTTCCAGGGTCTTTGGTTGGTCTGCACACTATATGGAGCAGGTCTCGGACAACAAGATCATAAGGCCACAGTCCGAATACACAGGTCCGGTCGGTCTGGAAGTCCCATGATCAGACAACCTTAATCTCCACAGGATTCCCCGCCCGGTCATACGCGTTAAAGTTGTGCAGGTTATATGGATGTCCCACGATTATGTGGATCGGCCCATTGTTTGAAAACATCTGGAGGTCCTGGTCCGAAGGGAGCGTTACGCCGTTGGGATGCGAATGAACGCTTCCTACTATGGAAAAATCTACGGGCTTCATGTACATCCAGAACATGGTATGCCTGTCTCCCTGTATGGTTCCGGGAATTATTGCGATCTCGTAGATCACCCCCCCTTCGGCCTTGAGCAACGCGCCGAACTCCCTGGGGTAAGTATCTTTGGATGCTTCCATTATCATTCTCAGGATCTTTTCCCTAATCAACCACATTCTTGATCAACTTCTCCCTGACTCTGTCGAAGAATGAATTACCAACGGTGACAAATTCTGCACTATTTTCTGAGATTGTCACCAGTATCTCATCCCTGTAGGTCACTTCCTGCTGATACTGTCCATCAATGACAAGCAGGCAGTTCTGCCCTTTTCCAATGATCTTTATCTGTATGATTTCATCCGGTGGAACTACTATTGAGCGAGACCTTGATATGAAGGGGGCGAGGTATGAGATCACCATGGCCTTCAAGGTGGGATAAATTATTGGGCCACCTGCGCTGAACGAATAAGAGGTAGATCCCACTGGCGTTGAGACTATCACCCCATCTGCTGCAGTAAGGTCTATGAAGTTGTTCTTGGTGGAGATGCTGAATCTCCTGATTTTCGAAATTCTGTTAGAATGGACAAGCACTTCGTTGACGCTGTCGGGAAGCCGCATCCCATTCACCATAACCTTCATCTTGAGGCTACGCTCGATTCTGTAATCTCCCCTGATGAGCTTGTAAATGGTGCTCTCCACTTCTCCAATTTCAACCTCTGACAGGAACCCGAGACCACCCATGTTGATTCCAAGAATAGGACAGCGTGCGGCCTGCAAAGTTCTCAGAACAGTGCCGTCACCACCGATTGTGATGATCATGTCAACATCCATCTTTTCAACGGGCTTTCCCTTGCAGTTAAGAAACCTTGCAGTTTCCGGATCCATTGTTACCTGCCAGTCATCCGGCAGTATCTCCATAATTCTTGTTACGATGCGTGCGCAACGATCGCATCCTCTCCTGATGACAAAACCCAGTTTCAGAATAACCCCTCCAGTATTTCATGATCACGGAACGCGATCATGTGTTTGCGCTCAGAAGGGCTGGGACCCATGTTCAATTTACTACCTGCGTGGTCCAGGACTTCTCCCCCGGATTCCCAGATCATGAGTGCCCCTGCTGCTATATCCACATTGCGAACCCCTTTGGTCCTGCCTGTATGGCAAACCACGTCTGCAGCACCGGTGGCAACCAGAGCCATTTCCAGGGAGGTACAGCCCAGATCCCTGACCTTGCTACATCTGGCAACAATCTTGGAACTTGCCGGATCAAGATATCCTGCAGATGAAAGCATGCAAATACCGGTTCTGCGGCCTTTCGAGGATACTGGGACCCCATTGATGCTCACCCCATGTCCCCGTGAAGATGCATAGTAATTTCCATTGGATAGGTTCATTATGAAGCCATATTCCGCTGATCTCAGGTCTTCTTTCATTACCGCGACAGAAATGGCATATAACGGGATGCCTGCAATGAGGTTTGTTGTTCCATCCACGGGATCAACAACCAGATTTTTGCTGTATCCTCTGTCAATATAACCGATCTCCTCGCTTATTATGTTGAATGGGAGATCATTAGATCTCACGGTCTCAATGAAGATATCCTCAGCCACTTTATCTGCCTCTTTGGTAGGAGTTCCATCAGCCCCCATGCCGGCATTGGACCCTAGGGAAAGCTCCATTCTTCGCGAATTGAACTCTTCCTGGATGCTCTTCCCCATTTCAACCATAAGGTCTGTAAGATCGTTCATGCCGCGACGTATAATGTCAACAATGGTTTTATAATTTTCAGGAGATTGTATAAAAGTTTCAGTCTCAATCAGTCGTTTCCAACAAGGCTCTCGTGTAGTAAATTGAGCCTCTGCGATAGCCTCTTGAATGTAAAGTCGAGTATCTCAAGTGGATCAAGCGAGCCATCCGTTTCGAACTTGAAGACAAAATTTGTATCATCCTCTGTAATTTTGACTCCGTCAGATTCAAAAAGTCTGTTAAAGAGCCTGCATGGAAAGTCGTCGGTGAAAGTTATGGTTTTGCTGGTCTCCTTCAAAACAGAGTTATGGCACTTCTCCTTGATGGAAGTCCAGTCTGGAAATGCCTGTTTATCCACTTCGAACTCCCTGTGATACTTATAGGCAACTCCAGAGGTTGCCTGCCACTTTGCATGTTGTTTCCCTCTCCCGAGAACGGCCTCAGCGCTAACAAGCATTGCCTGTTTCGGGCCCAGCTTTACAATAGGGATGTCAGGGTCTGAGGGCTTGAGATCTGGGTTGGAAACGGCCTGGATATCACCGGAAGTGACTAATGCAGGCCCAAGTTTATTGACAGAATAACTGACAGTGCATAGAGGGCACCCTTTCCCTTCGCAAGTACACTGTTCCCTGAAATTCATCTTCATATCTGTGACAATGGGCACCAGGGACAGTCTCAATGCGATCATCTCGTCGAACAGCGCCAGAGAGGAATCGTATACGTTGCCCTCCTTGTCCCGTATCTGACCATGGTGGATGACAACTTTATCGATCGCAAGTTTAGGTATATCGGATATAAGCGTTCTCCTGACAGAATTTGCAATTGCTGGAGTTATCCCACTTACTGAAAACCTGATGAAGCGTGGAGAGTATTCCAGAACCTTCAAATTCATTCCCTAGACTCTCCTTCCTCGTTTTCCGCCTTTCTTTTTGGTTCCATCATGGGGTATGGGTGTGACCTCCTCAATCCTCACAATCTTAAAACCTGCTCTTGACAGTGCTCTTATGGCAGATTGTGCACCTGGCCCGGGAATCTTAGACTTGTTCCCTCCTGGTGCCCTCACTTTGATGATCAGGTCGGTGATCTCCCTCTCTTTCAACTTCTCCGACACCAAGTCTGCAGCCTTCATTGCCGCATATGGACTTGCCTCGTCTCTATCGTTCTTTACAACCATGCCTCCCGTTGCTTTCGCTATGGTCTCTGCACCGGTAACATCCGTAACGAGGATCAGGGTGTTATTCTGGGATGCAAAAATATGTGCAATGCCCGTCTTATTCATCTTTAGACTCAGCCCCCTTTGCTTCCTCTTTCTCCTCTACTTCGCCCTCCGGCTCTGCTGAAGCCTCTTCCTCCGAGGGTCCAGTTTCGCCGGCGATGACTCTCCTAAGAGGATGATCCTCATCCACGAGGACAGATCTGGGATCATAGGATATGGAATCCTCCACGGTCGCCTCCACCATGAGTCCGGGGATACTCACCCTTCTTCCATTGAGAAGGATGTGGCCATGTGTTATGAGTTGTCTTGCCTGTTTCTGGGTTGAGGCCAGATGTTTGCGATATACCAGGTTCTGAAACCTCCTTTCAAGGATGCTTTCAAGCGAGAGTGACAGAACATCATCCAGAGTGGCGTTTTCTCCCAGAATTTTATATCTGTTGAGCTTTCTGATCATCATCTGAAACTGAGCTACTGACACCTGATTTCCAGTCCTTAGCTGTGCCTGCAGAAATCTTGCCTGAGTCCTGTAAGAGTCAAGCAAAGACTGCGCTTTCCACAACTCTCTCTTATTCTTTAGACCATACTTTGAGAGAATAATTCTCTCCTCGTCAATTCTTGTCTTTTCCCATGGGTGTCTTGGTGTTGAATACGTTTTTCTCTGAAATTTAGGATCTCCCATTTTCTATCCCTCACGACGGCTTCTGGCCGGGTCCTTCCTTTTTCTTTATCACTCCAATGGCAAGCCCTTTTCGTCCATTGGATCGAGTTCTCTGTCCCCTTACCTTGTGTCCAGTCTCATGTCTTATTCCTTTGTAGGAGCGAGCCTTCTTCATGAGATTGAGATCATCCTGAAGCTGAATCTCAAGATCGTTTGATACCAGATTCAGATCTGCCCCTGTCGTGACATCATCTCTATGGTTGACAGTCCAGTCTGGAATCCCCTCATATTCCTTGCTCTCAACAAAGTTTCTTATTTTTTCTATGGTCTCCTCGCCGAGGTCACCAAGCCGTGCCTTCCCGTCAAGCTTGAGTTTCCTCACTATGATCTGAGCAAGCCTTATTCCGATGCCTTTCAGATCAGCAAGAGCAAGGATAACGGGTCTCTCACCACTAAGATCTTTGCTCCCTATCCTCACTATGTAAAGGAAGTCAGCCTTCTCCTTTGGTTTGGGTTTTTCCTTAGGCTCCGCCTTCTTCGGCTCATCCGTTGTCTTTGCAACCTTAGTCTTTTTAACTGGCTTTTTGACTTCCGTCTCAGCCTTGTTCTCTTCTTCCTTTGCCATTAAACTTAATCCCACCTAGCTTTTTCAACGAGTAGTAGAGGGAATACCCTTCAGGTTAAAAGATATATCGCTCGCTGGCGAGCTATGTAATTGTACAGCGGAGCCACTTTTTTAAGCGTTTCCCGACAATGTGTGTGATTCAACTAAATAATGACCAAAACTAGCCTGCATGATTAACGAACCGTCCGAGAATACGCATGCCTCATTTATAAAGCGTGAACAGCCTGTTATCTGAATCTCCATTTAACAGTCCAAATCGGACTGCAGAATCAAGCCATCCGTAAGCATAATTTATTGAGGCAAGGGCCCTTGCGTAGTCTCCTTTCTCATAGAAGTGCTTTGAATCTGAGAAATAATTCCGTATCATCGATAGGTAATCCTTAGCTGCCGTTTCCAGGAATGAGTTGTCTGGCACTGAAATTTTAATTTTGTCCATAGCCTCCTCCTGAATGCCCAGATATTTCTCAACAATTTCCTTCAGTTCATTTGCTTTCATAAAGGCGGATCAAGAGATGGCAAATAAACCGCGCATATGTTTTTCATACAAACCAGTGGGTCTTTCCAGCATCAGCTGCTGATGAACCGCACGGCTGTAAGGAGTGGCAACATGAATCCAAGATTCTAGGCTAGATCCCAACAGAATCACGGCGTATTTCAAATAATTTATTTCCATTGATTTCTGACTGATACAGGCAATTATTCGTTTGTAGAATATATAAATAGTATCAACCACTACTCTGCTAAAGATATGAACAGTGGAAAATACAGAAAACGCGGTCCCTATAAGCCATACCGTCCTGGAATGCAGAACAATGACAGGAAGAAACCAGAGGCCAAGATTAAGAAGTTGGACATGGGTAGAATTGATGAGTTTAGTTTCATCCTATCCCGGACACTTGAATCTCTGCCTGACAGCATCAGGGGACAGATAAAGGGCAGCGTCTATGCCATAGCTTCAAAGAAGGGAGTGAAGGAAGCCAAGGATTACATAGTTAAGAAACACTCCGAAGGCATAATCGACAATTCAATGGAAAGGAAACTTTTGGACCTGGTCTATGATTATAGCAAGTACAGGTGATTCCTATCATACGATGGTTTGAATGAGGGTAATAGGTGCAGCGCTGAAGCGTGATCCCAAGGGAGAGAAGGTCTATGCGGAGCGTCTTAAGAGGTACCTTAAGCTTCTGGGCGTAGAGAAAATCATCTTGGTCAACACATTGGAGCAGAAATCGTCCGAAGAAAATATCTTCAGGGAATTCAGCGGCGAATCCATGGACGGTATCGGAATAGTCCACCTAACGGTCGACCTCTCTGGCTACAACAGAGAAAAGCTTAATTTTCTTGAGAGGGCCATGAATTCTGCCGATCTAAGTGTAAAAGTAAAACTTGTGGAGGTGATCGAGGATTCCATAAACCGTTATCTGGAAGAACTCTGGGATTACCCGGAACGGGTTAATTCCGATCTTACTGATTCCATATTCAAGGCTAAACACGCCCTCATCTCCGATCTCATTTATGAGTATGAGAAAGTATCGTGGATAGGCCCAAATAACGCTATCATAAACAGTCTCGGCAAGTTACCAGCCAGCGAGACTCTTGCAATTCTGGTGGAACCGGAACGCCGTTATTACATCAAGGAGAAACTCGAATCATTAGGTTGATTCACAGCCTTTCTGAAGGGGGCGTGACATTTAACCAGGACAGGTATGCCTTAGCCTCCTTCTGCACGATTTTTTTTATATAGCACTTAATGATACGAGACAGGAATGACAACGTTCATGGGCAAAGCCTCTAGGAAATATACCGGGGGAAAGAGAAGGCAGTCCAGAATCAAGAAGAGATATGAACTGGGTAGGGAACCAACCCTCACTAGAGTAGGCGAGATCAGGAGAAAAGTCCAGAGAGGCTTTGGAAGTAACACTAAGGTTGTTCTGATGGAGTCTAACATTGCGAACGTGTATGATCCCAAGGAAAAGAAGATGATCAGAACCAAGATTATCACGGTCAAGGAAAATCCAGCTAACCCCCACTATGTCCAGCGAAATATAGTAAACAAGGGGACAATAATCAGTACCGAAGCCGGAAATGCAAGGGTTACTTCAAGACCTGGACAAGACGGGGTTATCAACGCCGTTCTTGTATGAAGATTACTCTTTACTCCGATTATTTTAATCCAAGGATAACAAGGCGCCTGGGTAGAAGAATTCCCAGGGCGACCGCGCTCAAATTTTCAGAAGAAAGACTTACAGAGATCCTCAAATCTATGAACATCAAGTATGAAAGAAGGGAGGGTGCGTATCCCCGGCTTCCATGGAGCAGAGGCTTCATTTACGATCTTGAGTCTGAGGTGCGAAAGAGCACGGTGCTCAAGATGATTGAACGAAGACTTGAAAAATACTGAACCTTCAATTTACTTTTTTTTCCGTTTTCTGCGTCTGGGGCTTCCCCATGTCCCTCATCTTCTTGATCTGGTAATAGCGCAAGGGATGTTTGAGCCATTCCTGATTGCATAGAGGGTCTTCTCCCTTGAAGCAGATATGGTTTGAAAGTAGTACAGAACACTTGGGGGGAGAATACACCGTGCCGGAGATCTCTCCCGTGATATGGTTGACCTGATAAGTGGTAATCTTCTCATTGAAATCAGGAGCAGAACGGAAAAGTGCAATTATGTCTGAAGAGTTCATACCTACCTTATGCAGGAAACTAACGAGCGTAAATCTTGCCATCTGCGGCAGGTTTACACCCTCGCGCATCAACTTCAGGTACTCGTTTATACACGGTGGGAACTTTGAAGAGTCCACATTTCCCAGATCTACTTTCTCCTTCTTTCTGCGGGACAGGTATTCCTGTTTCACGCTAGAGATAAACTCCTCCATCGGGGAAAGTGCTGCCAGTGCTTCGGTTTTCTTAATCGATGCCAGGAATTTGAAGGAGGATTCTACAAATTTTTCCCTGTAAAGATTCACCAGTATCCTGGGCTCTACCTCCACCTTGCCTCCTGAGAGGGGTTGAAACACCAGTCTGTATGCATTTCCTGTGAGCTTCTTGCTGTATCTTATGAAATCCACAAAGTGAACCGAGAATGTTTCATCCAGTCTTGTGGCATCCAGGCCAGTTCCCTGGGCGATGGATTCGAGGACATCCGGATCCTTATTTGATTCCGCCTCCCTGACAACGTAGTCTCGCATCTCATTTATGAATCTTGAGGAGAGAGTGCTCTCATCAATGCATTTAAGTATCCACAGGCAAAAGAAGAATGCCTCCTCAACATGCTCTTCCTTTACATCCAGTCTCGAGCCCTCAGAGACATCGCTGATGAGGTCAGTGGCATATTTATGGGTCTTATACAGATCCTCAGAGTATCCCGTAAGCACGGAGTTCGCCCAATCGGGTTCACTGTACCTGGTATTGTTCAGAATTATGGGCATCTTTACTTTCTAAAGCTCAACCAGACCGTTTTGCGGTTTTGTAATCTGCTGGAAGCCATCCTTAGTGACAATGACATCATCCTCGATTCTTACCCCGCCCACCTTGGGAACGTACACGCCAGGCTCAACGGTCACCACCATCGTAGCCTTAAGGGGAAAATCATAACTGGGGGAGAGGGCAGGATGATCGTGCACGTCCATTCCCAACCCATGTCCCAGGGAATGAATGAACCTGCCTTTGTATTTTGACGCATTGATGATATCTCTCGCTACCTTGTCCACGTCCTTTCCGTTTGCGTTTTCCCTTATGGCATTCATGCTCCTAGACTGCGCTTCCATTACGGTCGTGTACATCTCCTTCTGTTCTTCAGTAGCCTTTCCAAAGACAACGGTCCTGGTCATATCCGAGCAGTACCTGTCATAGAGTGCACCAAAATCCATCAGGACAAATTCCCCCTTCCTGAGCTTTTTGTCACCGGGTGAATAATGTGGCATCGAGCTGTTTGCGCCAAATGCCACTATGGTACTGAAGGACGGCTCAATGGCACCCTCTCTCATCATCTGGTACCCGATCTCGGCAGATAGTTCTTTCTCGGTCATTCCCTCGTGTATCTTTTCAAGGACATTCTCAAAGGCTGCCCCAGCAATTCTAGCAGCTTCCTTAATCTTTTTCAGTTCCTCAGGAGCCTTGAACTTCCTGGATTCTGAAATTGAGCCTGACACGTCCACAAACCTCTTTTCAGGAACCATTTTCAGGAGATCCATGTACATCTTCAGAGTGAGTGAGGAATAGTTGAGACCAACCGTTTCAACATTCTTGAGTTGCTCCCTTATGATATCATGAAATTCAGACATCGTGTTGAATGTAATGACTTCGTGACCCGTGTTTCTGGCAGATTCTTCCTCAAGCTTTCCCGTCACTATCTTTAGGGTCTTTGGCTCCACTATAAGAGCAGATCCCTCAAAAATACCGCTGGAAGCCTCCGTAAGGTAAAAGAACGTCTTGTCGATTGAACCCTCACCATCATTTAGAATGAGAATGGTTTCAGCCTCTCTTGCAAAGTCAAAAATATGCTGGTATTCCATAGCTTCGATAGTGTAAGCGAGTTATAATCTTTTTTTCTGGGCAGACATGACGGTTCATAGAACGGCTCTGATTTAGCCTTCCGAACCACGCTCTTCACTGAGCCAAAAGTGTAATAATGGCAAGGACAATGAGTTGGCAGTGAGAATAACAGAGATATTCCACAGCATACAGGGCGAGGGACTATACACAGGAATTCCAATGCTGTTCGTCAGGACCAATAGATGTAACCTGAGGTGCACGTGGTGTGATTCAAAATACACTTTCACAGGGGGAGAAGAACTCAGTACGGAAGAAGTGGCAGCACAGGCAACTGAAAGCTGGGAAAATTGGATATGCTTCACTGGCGGAGAACCACTGATTCAGAGAGATGCTGCCGACTTCCTGAAGGCTGTTACAGAAGCAGGGAGAAGAGTATTAGTCGAGACCAGCGGGGCCGTAAATATAGAGAAATTTACATTCTCAGACCTTGTAAATTTTGACATGGACGTGAAGACGCCATCATCAGGAGAAAGCGGCTCATTCATAATCGACAACCTGAAGTTTCTCAGGCATGGTGACTACCTGAAGTTCGTAATATCGGATCAGTCAGACTACGATTTTTCCAGAAAATTTCTTAAGTTAGTTCCCGCAGGTATTCCCGCAGTGTTTCAGCCATGCTGGGGTACTGACCCCAAATGGCTTGTGGAGAGCGTGATCCATGACAGGGTACAGGCACGTGTAATGACTCAGCTTCACAAGCAGATATGGGGAGAAATCAGGGGGGTCTGAAGGGTGCAGTACGACACTGTATACACCGGAAACTTTTACCGTGACGGGAAGTATGAAAGATTATCCCTGGGTATAAGGGATGGGAAGATTGCAAGGATTGCCAGAAGCTTCACAGGGGAGCGTACCGTTGAGCTGTCAGGAGCGGTATTTCCGGGCGGAATAGACAGCCACGTCCATTTCCGTGATCCAGGCGAGACAGAAAAGGAGGATTTCTCCACCGGTACTGCTTCAGCCATTTATGGCGGAACTACAACTGTTTTTGACATGCCAAACAACCTGGTTCCAATAAGGGACTATGAGGCATATGAGAGAAAATTGAGCATAGTGAGGGGCAAGTCATATGCAGACTTCGGCCTTTATTCGCTTTATATGCCAGGCAACGGCCCGCTGATACATGAGGAATCCTCATCCCTGAAGATTTTTCTGGGAGGCAGCACAAACACAGTGGGGGTAAAGGATCTGGGCCATAAGGACAGAATCTTTCTCAATGAGTTTTCAAAGCCTGTTGTATTTCACGCCGAGGACGAGGAATGCCTGAGGTCATCTGCCTCTGAGCCACGGAATCTCAGGGAACACAATTTATCAAGGCCTGAAAGATGTGAGTGGAAGGCCCTGGAAACCGTCAGGGATCTTGCCATAAATAAACCCGTGGCTGCCCATGTGAGTTCAACACCGCCCGATTTCCAGTTCGGTAACATCGTCCAGGAGGTTACGCCTCACCACCTTCTTCTAAACGACTCAATGGAACTGGGGCCGTGGGGAAAGGTTAACCCGCCTCTTAGAGACAGAACAACACAGGAGAGTCTGCTCTCGTCATTCCTGGACGGCAGGTTTTACATGATTTCTTCGGATCATGCTCCCCATACGGAGGGGGATAAACAGGACTTTGAACATGGGAAGTCCGGGATAATAGGCGTTGAAACCAGGCTCCCTATTATGCTGGGGCTACTGTCAAAGGGAATACTCCCTGTCGAGGTATATGTCAGGATGACCTGCCAGAACCCTGCCAGGCTCTTTGAGCTCAACAAGGGAAGGATAGATACGGGTTATGACGCTGATTTCTATGCGGTGGATCTGAAGCAGGTCAGGAGGATAAACCAGAATCGCCTTCATTCAAAGGTCACTTTCACTCCTTTTGATGGGTTTGAAGCCGTTTTTCCGCAGCATGTCGTTTTAGGCGGTAACCAGGTGATTGAGAATGGGGAGATGATAGATGACCACTTCGGAAAGTACATTCCGTTCGCAAACAAAAGGAAGAAGGATGAAACGGAATAGCCCTGCGTTGAAACAGAGGGCACTAGGTCAGATTGAGTCACTCATTGTGCTGGCTCAAGATGCATCGCTTGGGGACCTGTCAAGAAGATACATAAGGATATCCAGGAAGATCGCAGAGAGAATGGACATAACCATACCTGCCCACCTTAAGAGAAGATACTGTAAAAACTGCAACACACCTTACAGTCATGGTTCTCAGGTAAGGCTCAAAAACGGTCTGGTTACAGTGAAATGTTTAAACTGTGGAGATATACGCAGGATACCTTACAAGCCTAGTCACTGACAGTCTCGATGTGAAACATTACCTTGAACCCTTCCATGGTGGCCTGAATTTTGTCTGCAAACCACACAGAATCTTCTGCAGTGGCATTCTTGCCCCACTCATAAACCATGTCGTGCTCCCCTATCATTGGCTTAAATCCCAGTGACCTGAGTCTGTTTATGACTTCGCTTGGCTTGGCACCTTCGCTGGAAAACGTAACGTCAAGGTAAGTCTTCATGGAAACTGAGCGGAAATCTCTGGAAGCTATTTATCCTTTCGCCACACGATAATGGCTCAGGGCACTCATTGCTTCCCTAGTTTATCCGCTTCTTCGACATTTTGGACGGCCACCAGTTGAACCTTTCCAGGTACAGCATCACTGCAGGCACAAAAAACGGCCAGCTTATCAAGGTGTCAAACAGCACTCCCATTGCGACACCAAGGCCAATTTCCTGAATGATGGCAATGCCGCTGAAATTAAGAGCAAAGAAGGTTACGAACAGGATTGTACCGAGTGTGATAATCACCCCTCCATTCTCAGATATGCTTGTCTTTATAGCCTCTCTGGAGTCCTTCCCCTTCATGACCTCTTCCCTGGCCCTTGTGATCATGAAGATATCGTAATCCAGGCCCACGGCCAGCAGTGTGATAAAGGTAAACAGCGGCACAAAGACGAGCAGCGGCAGATGCTGGAGGTAATAGAAGAAGGCATAGGTGAAGACCAGTGACATGACCACAGTGGCTATCACCATGAGAATAAGTCTCACGGGCGTGAGGACAGAACTCAACTGGATCAGCAGAATTATGAATATGGAAATGGCTAGGAGCGGTACAATGAGTGAGAATGTAGAATGCACATAGATATTCGAATCTGAAAGTCCCTGGGTGAGCCCGCCTATATAGTATGAATATGTAGTGGGGGTGCTTACCGACGACAGTTCAGAGGGGATATTGAGGTCAGAAACTGTCGCATTCCCAGAATAGGCTAGACTCGCCATCTGGAAATAAATTACCACATAGCTGGTATTGGTGCCTATGTAGGATGCAATCTGAGATTCATAGGTGGAACGCTGCAATGCAGGAATGCCAGCAAGACTTATGGGCACATAGTAACCAAACGGAAGCGTTGGTCCGTATACCTGTGAAATCCCATGGTTCTGCAGGAGGGCATTTTCTATGGAAGTAACTGTACTCACCTCGCTCATGTTGTAAGTTATGTTTGCCCCAGATCCTGAAGAAATAGGTGACGGGAGCTTAACGACCATGAAATTCCTTTCAAAGAAGTCGCCGTGGAAGGAAGAATTGACCACCGAAATAGCCTCTATGCCGCTGCTCTTGGGCAGGAGGCTGAATACATCCATTCCCACAGGAGTGATGGCGTAGACGTAGGTTGCAAGAAAAGTTGCCACGATGAAGACAACGATAATTTTCCCCTTGTTATGTACTACGGCCTCTCCAACACGCTTCATGCCCCTCTCGAAAGGGGCATGGGTTCTCTCTGCCGGTTTGGACGGCCAGAAAAGCCTCTCCCTGAAGATTGCAAAGAGGGCCACGAGGAATGTCTGTGCAGCCAGTATTGACACAGTGATTCCAAGAGCGTTGGTAATTCCAGCATCACTGAATAAAGGCACATTTGCAATCCAGAGGATGAGATAGGACATGGCCACTGTTATTCCAGAAGTGAATACAGCATGCCCAGACCAGTGAGTTGCCTCTGCCACAGCATCCCCGTTCCCGTTTCTGAGCTCTCTTCTGAACCTGGACATCATGTAAACAACATAGTCTGTTGTCAGTCCCAACAGCAGGATGAGCAACAGAGTGGGCGTTATGAACGAAGCCTCAGAGTGGAACACGTACGTGTAAAGAAGGCCGTTCGCCCCCATTGCTATGACTGCGACCATACCAAAGATCATCAGCGGCACAAACGCAGAAACAGGTGACCTGAAGAACACACCGACTATTATTACAGAAAGGAAAATACCAATACCCAGGGCGGTGATCAAACCTCCAAGGGATTCCTGCCCCAACTGTGAACTGAAAGCCGATGAGCCCGCCACATAATAATTGCTGCCCGGGATGACGCCAGTGTAGTTGTCTGCAATGCTTGCCGCCTGATTCACAAAGTCGATGCCAAAAGGTTTACCAAACTGGAGAACGGTGATTGTGGTTTTATTATCATAGCCCACGAACTGATGGATCACGTAGGGTGTCGGCATGAAGGGATAATTCCAGATGTTGCTGCTGTTGAGTTCCTGGTCGATCTCCATACCCAATGGCTGACCTGAAAGATAGGTGGATTCGGCATAAGTGTATATGATGGCACTGTTGGGATTTGGCTGAACCAGTGGATTCCTATCCAGCAATGTGTAAATGGAACTGACGACCATTGTGAGTGATTGCAGTGCGACAGACAGACTAGTTGGATCCTTGCCCAGCGAATAAGAAGTGGTAACAAACTGAACTGGCGTCACGAATAGAAATTTCGTGATAAAACTGTTCAGCGTTGCATTAGAAGCAATGAAAGAAGAGATATGAGAGACCGAGAGGGAGTACAGGTTGGAGGCAAAAACCGGTTGTTTGGTATAATTTACCAGATATATGTGGGTGTCCAGCAGGGAGAAAATACCTGCAACGTTTGAACTGGCGGCAGCAAGGCTCGTCATCCACGGACCCGTGACAGTTGAATTGACAATGGAATTCATGTAACCGGTGGGGCTGGCGCTGAAGTCTGTCTGGTTGAACGTTGTATTCCAAATCTTTGAGAAATTGTTCACATAACTGGAGCCGAGTTGAAACGTTCCAACGGCGGGAATGGCAGAGGCAGGTACAATAGTAGTATTGTATGCTGAATTACGGCTCTGATTGAAATTACCAGTGATCTGAAATTCCTTTGAAAAATTGGATAAGTAAAATAATGGTAAACCAAAGACTATTGATGAGGTCTGGTTGAGGGAAGCGTTAAGAAGATAGATTTGGCTGTTTATTGATCCCAGGGCAGCATCGGTACCATTAGTCTCATTGTAGAGCACAAGGGAAAATTGCCTTAGTATGCCCTTTTCAACAGTGAAAATACTTTCAACAGAAATGTAATCATAATTGCTGCCCTGTAGACCCTTTACAAGTGAGTCCTGAAGCTGAACGAGTTGGGGGGTGTTGTTTATTATGCTGGTGCCGCTGGTTACGATCACAAGTGAGCTATTTCCGGAACTGCCATTGGTTGAAGGAAAATATTTATTCACATAATTCTGCGCAATATTTGACTGAGAATTTGCGGGAACTATTCCCGATGCAAGATCGTAACTTACATTGTTAAAAAAGCTGCCTGCAAAGGGGACCATTAAAAGAAATAGGGCAATCCAGAAGATCACAATCTTTTTTCGATTTCTTTCTGCAAATCTGCCAATTGAAAGGAAGTTATTCTCGAACATCGGTTTACGCTCGCCTGATAACCGGACAATTTATGAATATTTGGCATGAAAAAATTTACCATTTCCTAGCAACCTTTGCTGAGAAACCAAATACAAAGTACTGGGGGCTACAGGCAATGAACTGGAATTATGTTCGCCTTGAATGCCGGGGTGTGATGGATTCTCTGCGTACTAGTCGGTCCGGGCAATTCAAAGCAGACATAACGACAAATTGCGGCAGGAAATGGAAGAGTGGAAAAGTGACCTTAGCTTGTAATCATTGATCGTCATTTTTAATATAAACGGGAAACATCACAGGAAGCCTTGCGGAGGTTGTCGAGCTTGGCTAAAGGCGATGGATTCAGAGTCCATTTCCGTAGGGATTCGCCGGTTCAAATCCGGCCCTCCGCATTTTGCTCATTAGCAATGGAAGTATGCGTTCCGCGAGATCCTCATTGCATTTTATAGAGGAGTATACACCAGGGTCCGTTTCATAAGATCCGATATAGATTTATTATCACAATAATGATCGAGTCGACGTGCATACTCCAGGAAAGGGTAATCACAGGGCAACCGTATGGTTTTCAGCGTCAGCGATCCTTGGGGTCATCTCAATCAGCCTTGCATTTGCAGCTGTCAAATTCACGTTAAACTATGGAATTCTCTCGGCACTCGTGGCGGGGACTTCTGTTGGATCTGGCATCCTGTTTTCTAATGGATTGCAAAATATCGCCAATCAACTGGTAAAGGAAAAACTCATTGGCTTGGGCTTGTTTATGGTTGCGACCACAATCCTTGTCATAATGACTGTTCCCGGAACCCAGTACAAATATAATGGAGAGTATTACTTGAACATTACAGGGCTGCTGATAGAGACTCTCTTTGAATTCTCAACTGTAGCATTTTTGTATACTGCACTCCTTCTTGCGGCGATGAGGAAATCAAGAACAAACGCGGATATGAACCTCTAACCCAATGTTCTGGAATAATCGATGCTGCCGGTGAGAACATTCCCTAATTTTGAGGAATATGGCCTTCAAGAAAACCGCAAAATAAGCTAGTCGAATTTCCTAGATCGAGTTCTGCATCTTGCGGGACAGTAAAGGAGACCAATGGAATAAGGGCTATTGCGATGAACCCGGTTCCTATATCAATCAGACAAGGAGGGTCATTTAATCTGTAAGGGGTAGCCTGTAGTGATTGGTTACATTTCGCATTCCCGGCAAACGTCCATGATAGTCTGTCCCTAAGAGCATATACTGTTGATTCAGAGCCCCGCTCCAAACTCAAGCGCATGACCCGGGCTTAAACCGTATGGTGGTGAACACTGAGAAAAAACGTTTCGGTTTACAGTGCAGAGGATCAAACTCCGCATCCCGCCAAATCTTATCCTGATCAGCCAGTTAATTGGTGCCCAGAAACAACTACACTTCAACAATCTTAATATTTCCAATAATTTCATCGACGATATCGGCTAAATAGTCTTTCTTTACTCCCTTATTTGCCATCTTTTCCCATGCCAATGCTCCAAGAAATCCCAGCATAATGGTCGAGGTTATACCGGCTTTGTAATCCTGATATTTCTCGATGTATTTTTTAAAATTTTGTGCAATATCACCATCCCTGAGGTCCTTGAGAAACTGTACCATGGTCTTTTCTGCTTTTCTAGCCTGGTCCTTAGGGAGAATTATCTCTGCTGCATAACGGGGTTTGAAAACCATATCTCCTTTTTCCTCGACATACCATTTACTGACATCCTCCTGAAAAAATATCGTTGAGAGTACCTTCGCAATACTCTTGATATCGGAAAAATCTATGTTTTTGCTCAAATTATAGACCACTTTCTTACCATCCTCTGACATTTTTCTGGACCCCCTTATGGAATCTTGGATGCCAGCTTCTGCATTCATCGTAAGATCGAATGGATTCCATTAGAAAAAAATTGTGATGTAACATATACCTCAAAGGAACCAATGGCAGAAGACGAAAACCTCTGTTAGTTATTGCAGAGGCAAGAATCCCTCCCGTGAAATGAACAAGTTGCCCTGTTATGGCAGATATAGGCCGTTGGCCTAAACATTTCCCGTATCTTAGTGTTTCATGAACGCAAGATAGGCCCTATAACAACTCCACAGATCTGCCTTGCTCACCAGCTCAAACGGCGCATGCATGCCAAGGACGGGCGATCCCGCGTCAATGACATTCATACCAAATCTCGCGAAATCCTGTGCAATGGTTCCGCCTCCTCCCTCATCAACCTTCCCCAGTGTTCCAAACTGGTATCTCACGTTGTATTTCTGGAAAATCACCCTCAGGAACGCGACAAATTCAGCTGGGGCCTCTGAGCCTCCGTATTTCCCTCCGCTACCCGTGTATTTGGTTACTATGATGCCAGAACCAAGCCTGCCAGCATTGTAAGTATCATGCGCCCCTTTGAAGCTAGGATCCATTGCTGCGTTGACATCTGAGCTTATAACGTTGCTTCTTCGGAGTAGTGAGGTAAGTTCAAAGTGATCATACCTGCCCTGCAGCTTATGCAATATCAGAGAGGTTACGAACTCAAGGAAATTGGACTGAGATCCACTAGTTCCCTGACTCCCTATCTCTTCCTTATCAAAAAAGAGCACAAGAACCGTGTCCTCAGGATCATTCAAGTCAATGAATGCTCTGAAGGATGTGTACGCAGAGGCTTTATCATCATGCCCATACCCGGCAATCATAGAACTGTCGATCCCTGATTCCCTGGCCTTACCAGCTGGGACGAGGCATAGATCGGCTGATGCCAGGTCTTCTTCTTCGATGCCGTAGCGTTCTTTGAGTATTTTCAGGACATGGTTCTTGAACTTGTCCTCTTTGGTATCGCCAGGCATGCTGCTGAATATTGGATTTAATTCCTCGGCATTGATCCCGTCAAACAGCTTCCTGTCTGTCTGCATTTTAGCAAGATGAGGCAGAAGGTCAGGGATAATGAAGATGGGATCAGAATCACTCTCGCCTATGCTCAATTTGATGCAATTACCTTCTTTTGTGAATATCTTTCCGTGGAGTGCCAGAGGATGGTTTACCCACTGGTACTTCTTGACTCCGCCGTAGTAATTGGTTTTCAGCAGTGAGGTGTTGGTTTCCGAGTCATCATAAAGTGGCTTTGGTTTAAGGTCAAGTCTGGGCGAGTCTATATGTGAAGCTATAATATACAACCCATTTTTAACGCCATTTTTCCCTATTATTCCAGCAGCGAGTGTCCTGCCAATATGATTCAGATAAAACTTGCTTCCGGGCACAAGTCTGTCGGCTGATTCAAGATCGAAAAAACCTCTATCCGTGAGTTCATTCACAAAGAAGTCCACGGCTTCAGACTCTGTTTTGGCAAGTCCTAGAAATCTAAGGTATCCGTCTGAAATGGATTTTAGTTCGTTTTCTTCGGATGTGGCTAGACCTTCCCATACTGTTTTGAATGATGTCATGACCCGGGTCTATCGACTAACAGCCTAATATCATTATAGATTCATGATGGTTAAACCCCCTCGTCAGTTATTGGCTACATGTCTCCTTTTGTCAGTTAATGGAAAACAGTGTAACCATTTCGTTTACATTTGAACCTGAGTAATTCTGAGTTTGCCCAGAGATGGGATTAACAAACCATAGTAGTTTTTTATAGAGAGATTACATTAGGCACCTCAGGTAAACGGCTGATGAGCAGATTCGACAGTGCAAACAGGCTACTTGATTTTCTTAGGATTAACCCGGAGATAATCGTCATCACCCTTTTGGTGATAATTTATCTATTCCTCGGCAACTATTTTGCATACAGTGTGACTTTCACAAACGGAACCCTCAACGTTTCAGGGGGAAGCGATCCCTACTACAACTTCAGGGTTATCCAGTATATGCTTACCACTGGCCACTGGATGACCCATGACGCGGCGCTGAACTATCCGCTTGGAGCGACGAACCCTAGACCACCATTTTTCCATGTGCTTATCGTCCTGGTAGCTGTAATACTCTCACCTTTCATGAACCCGTTAAGTGGGGCGACTTACGCATTCCTAGAGTTTGACGCGGTTTTCGGCGCTCTTCTGATAATTCCTGTTTATCTTCTTGGAAAGGAAGTGTTCGGAACGAAGGTAGGGTTGCTTACTGCAATTTTATACACTCTGATGCCTAGCAACCTGTCATCAGGAATTCTTTCGGATGGGAGAATGCATACCCCTGAACTCTTCTTTGCTTTCCTAACAATCTACTTTTTCCTAAAAGCAATAAACACGACCCAGAAGAAGAAAATTATACTGAAAAAATTCGCATTTCGGATGTACCCGTCCTACGTTATGAACTATTTTTACCAGAACCGGAGTTCTACTGTTTACAGCTTGCTGGCGGGCGCAAGTTTCGGCGCGCTTATGCTTTCGTGGCAGGGATACGCTTACATCCTCGCAATCATTGTTATATACGCTTTTGTCCAGTTCATAGTAAATATTTTTACCAAGAAGTCCACACAATATGTAACTTATCACTATATTGCGTTCGCAGGCATGGGATTTCTGCTGGGCTCGTATTATTATGTGGGCCTAGGCAACGCCTCGGCTTGGCTATATCCGGCCATTTATCTCGCGCTTGGTATCGTGGCTTTTGGAATCCTTATGGCATTTGCTGAGGACTTCCCATGGATAATATCAATTCCCTCACTCGCCGTTCTGGTTTTAATTCTTGTGGGGGGGCTCAAATTGCTTGACCCCGGTCTTCTCAATTCAATAATCAGTGGAGAGGGATATTTCATCAAGACAAGAGTTTACGCGACAATAGCGGAAGCCGCTTCTCCTCCCCTTGGCCAGTACATATCTGGTTTCGGGCCGGCCCAGTTTCTTCTGGGGCTATCTGGACTTGCTTATGTTATCTATCTTTATTTCAAGGAGAAAAAGGATGGCATACTGTTCATCCTGCTTTTCAGTCTTGTATCCATATACATGAGCTTTGCAGCCGCAAGGTTCAACGTGACAGCGGCCCCCGCGTATGCCGTTCTAGGGGCAGCGTTGCTCGGATACTTTGGAAGACTCCTCAAAATAAGCGAGATCAAGAACAGAAAACACATTCCCACGTCTGGAATAAAAGGCGCCATCAAAGGCAGCGCGAAAGGGGTTCAGGCGCTTCTGGTCGCAATCGTTGTAGTCCTTCTGATAATCCCTTCAGCATTCACAACAATTGCGGCAGCTGTTCCTAACAATAATGCAAATTCTGTAAATGATCAGATATATAACAGTCTTCCAAGTTTCCTTCGCCCGTATAATTATTCATCATCCAGCGGTCAGTTCGTCGGGTCCTACGGATTCGGGATATCCAATGCTTCACAGCCAAGCGCAGCCGCTTTCTCATGGCTTTCGACACAGGACACAAATCTCCCCATAGATCAGCGACCAGCGTTTGTCTCTTGGTGGGACTACGGATTTCAGGAAATTTCTCAGGGACAGCACCCGACAGTAGCAGATGACTTCCAGCAAGGATACGAGGTGGCAGGGCAGGTATTACTTGCGCAGAATCAGAGCCAGATCATATCTCTGTTTATGGCAAGGGTAATCCAGGGAGCATATGTCAACAATGGAGGCCAATTGCCTGCAAGCGTAAATGCTACCATGTATCAGTATTTTGGCCCTCATTATGCGGCCCTTCTTTTGGCCATTCTTAAGAATCCTTCAAGTTACCAGTATATGATTTTCAGCAACCCCGGCGTCTTCGGAACGTTTATAAAGGGGATCACTCCAACCAACGCCTATTTTGCTCTCTATTCTGGCATCCTGTCATCCAACTTCCCAATTTCTACCCTTGTCAATGCATATTTACAGTTTGGAATAGAAACAGGTTATTCCATCAAATATATAGGCATAGATCATGCCCTTTTCCCGAGTTCGGGTGATAATCCTGGCATCTTTTATGCTCCAACTTATCTGACCGACAAGCCTTCATATACGGCCAACGGAGAGGTTGTTCCATACCAGTATTACCAGATATTTGCTCAGACGGCCAACGGAACGTTTCCGCTGAATCAGACCCCTTCCGCTGCCCAGCCACTAGGGTATACTATACAGTACAACCCCGCATTCTACAACACGACCATATACAGGATGATGGTGGGCTATCCTCCGCAGGCAACCGGTAATACCAGTGGAATTCCGGGACTGACTTTTGGCGCCTCAAAATATACCATCATGCCAGCGTGGAATCTCAGTCACTTCGAGCTCTCGTACATAGGCGTACCATGGAACCCTCATCACAATTACACAAAATATCCCAATGCCTGGAAAGTGATTTCTCTTCAACAGGCATATTATTACCAGAAAAATAACATCGGCACAACGGAGATTTTCCCGCCAACTTCACAGGTGGTTAACGGGGAAGACACTATAATCTCCTATTATCCTGGAGCGACAATAACTGGAAGGGTTACCCAGGGCCCCAATAACCCGGCTCCTGGTTTATATGTTACGCTGCTGGATCAGTATGGCATACCCCATGATTTTACCACAACCAATGCCCAGGGATACTACAACCTGACTGCGGTCCCTGGCAACGATACGATTCTGATCAGTCATGGGGCATTTAACAAGATATTCCTTAGCGGAAGCACTTCCATTCAGTACCTGAAAGTTAAAGTTTCCAATCAGCAGGCTGAGCGGATTGCCACTTCTTACAACTCAACCACCGGTCTCCCCAGCTATTACATTGTCCAGAATTACGTTTTGAAGCCTGACCTGCTCAAGGGGACTCTCAGCTACCAGTACCAGCTTTCAAAGGTTCCCAACGCAAAAGGAGCAGTTCCAGTTTTTGACAAGAGAATAGAAAATGCCCAGATATTCTTTACCAACTCCTCTACGGGACTTAACATATCTGCACAGCTTGTTAACGGAGTCTATCAACTGAGTAATGTTCCGCCTACTGTCTTCAACGCGAGTGTTTTGGTTAACGGCACCTACTACAAAGATATCTCAACGGTAGACATGAGTACAGGGGGTGCAATTACTCAGGACCTTAACATAGAGTTTGACTCATTATACATGAATGTATCATACAATGGAAACAGGCTTCAAGGCTACAAGATCACTGCAAGCGGCCACGGACAGGTGTTCTCAAATTTAACCAACTTCAACGGATCATCCAGCATCTGGGTGACGCCCGGGAAGTACACAGTGCAGGGAATTGGGTCAAACACCTCCACTCAATTTATAACCGTTGATTTTCCAACCTGGAACCTCAACAACAGCTTGAATCTGACCCCTGAAATGTCCGTTAAGCTCACGGGGCATGTTCTTGGTGTTAATGCGCCGGGAACACTGTATCTGTACAGCAATGGAAATGTCAACTATCAACTGACGGCCGCAATCTCCCCCAGTGGTAATTTCAATACAGTGGTACCTGTGGGCGTTTACACGATCTATTTCAGTCAAGGTGATATGGCATATGCAAGCACTATACAGCTTACGAACGACACAACTCTTTCCATAACTCCTTCACCCAGCTACAATCTGAGCATAAGCGGTGCGATTTCGACCAACATCACTTTCTCTGGAACCTATGAAATCATATCCTCCAACACACTTTTGAGCTACGGGTTTGGGACAAATGGAACATGGAATATTTCACTGCCAAGTGGAACATATTACATTTCTGCAAGTGGAATATCCGTTGGCAAGTTGTACTATAATTTCACCCAGCTTACCCTTGTAAGCGAAAGGACACTGAAACTCTTGATGGGTGTTCAAGAAGCTACGACTGTAGGGCTCTACAACCCCAACGTGTATCAGGGGTTAAATTCGAAGTCTGCCGTCGTGGGGGCAATAGTGGAGGCTTCAAGTTACAGCATCCCTCTCTATTATAGCGTTACAAACGTGAACGGTACGGCAACACTCTTCTACCCGGACTTCGCAAACGGCTCTACTTCAGCAACTACAATATCTACTGCCTATGATAAAACCACGGTCGGTGTACAATATTCCAGCCTCAGCAGTTTCGTGCAGGATATTCCTGTCCAACCAAAGGTAAAAAACGTGACATTTAACCTGGAATCAAATGGAAACGCAATTCCACTGAATGGAGAACTGGAACTGTCAGGCAGCATTCATTACAATCTGACCATATCAAGTGGTGTTGCAAGAGGCTCAATAATGCCCGGTTCCTATTGGGTAAATATCACAAGCCCTTCGGCCAAAGTCAAACCGACTTACAGCATACTTACAATACCTACAGCTAGTAATGGAACTGCTTATCTCAATGTGATAACCTATTCTTCCATTAACGTTATCGGAAGTCTCAACTCCAAACTCTTTTACACCAACGGGACAATGGTTCAAAACTATAACTCAGTGCCTACGGGCAATTACTATCTGTACGCATCCGGCAGCGGCGGTTCAAACCTTACTGAGATTTATATTTTTGAGAACGCGTCTTTCACAGTAAACTTCCAGACCTCCTATTTCGTGAAATTCAGCAATTCTCTTGGATTATCTGAGGGAACATACAGGCTAACTTCCGGTTCAATATCAATCAACTTGACTCAGGGCAGTTACAATCTCCCCGTTGGATCCTACGCTGTAGTTTACAACTATCTCTTGAGCAATTCCTCCGGAACCTTTGTCGCTTCCGGCTCACAGCATTTCAACATTTCATCCAGCAGTCTTTCTGTCAAGGTGAGCAGCACCCTCACCAACGTGTATGTGGAACTATATGGCAGTACCAGTTTCCTGAACAGCCCTCAGGGATTCACAAAGGTTGAGGTGATAGGTCAGACAGGCAATGTTCTGAACTATTCAAATTCTAATTCGGCAGGAAACTACACGGTCTATGTATCGCCTGGAAACAATATCCTGTATGCGTTTAACAACCTTACAGGAGTCGGAGACTTCGTCAACGTTAGCGTGCCTGTCACAGGCAAATACAATTACAACGTGCAACTTGTCCGGGCATACACTGTAGATCTGTCTGTAGTAAAGAATATGACCATCCTGAATACTGACGTGATAATCAGTACCAATACCACCAAGTACCAGTTTAACACGACGCAGAGTTCCCTGTTGCTGCCATCTGGGACGTACAATTTTACGAGCTCGGTCAAGAGTAGTATGCCTTATCCCGGCGGCAATAAAACAGCCTATTATAACTCGACCTACTATACTTACGTAGGAAAGAACGGATCCATTGTCATTTCACTGACCCTTTCAAACCAGTACAACCTGAACTTCAAGCAGTTGAGTAAGGTTGCAACTGCTAATGTTACCTCCCAGGTGAATTATACCTTCAATGTGACGAATAGGGGGCTGAGTCCCGTGAACCTCACGTTTGGCACGGCTAATTCTTCCTGGGCCATGAGTTTTGATCCAGGCAGTGTGTACATCCAACCGGGGGTTTGGAAGAATGTCAACGTTACTCTGAATGTCCCACACGGCGCCCCATCGGGCCTCAACGCAGTACCATTCTTCATGAACTATTCACAGGGCTCGGTCAAGGAGGTGCTTAACATTACGGTTAATCCATTCTATTCTGCCTCGTTGACCTCGATCAACACATATGGTGTTCCCACAAACGAGAGCATCCTGGTACCTTTCACCATCAAGAACAGCGGCAATTCTCTGGTCAACGTAAGCCTTTTTGCCAACACTTCAGTTGTGGATAACGAGTCCTGGTCCTTCAGCTTCTACTACCTGGGCTCAAAAGTGACAAACGTTTCCGTGAATGGAAACTCCTCATTGGACCTGTATCTACAGATGTATCCGAACACCTCCAAGCCTCAAAATATCCCCTCGATCGCAATCTCAGGCTATTACAAGGGCGGTTGGATACATCTCACACTTACGCCGAGCTATGCGCCTCCTCCAGTGATAAAACCCTATCCTGGCGGCAGTTCAGTACTTGCAAACTATACTGGTAACCCATACGATTCGCTTATCATAGGCGTTGTGATAATCGCTGCAGCGGTGATAGCTGGTCTTATTGCCGCTTCAATTAGGGGGAGGAGGAACCGTTGAAGTGGATTGCAGGATTTATTCTGCTACTCATCGCCGCAATGCTTCTGGTTACATATTCCACGCCAGTTGTGGATTATAATCACGCCGATTCAACAGCTTCGCAGCCCGCAGCACTTACCCCAAATATATTTAATCTCCACCTTTCGAGCCCTACTAGAGCGTATTTTGGCCAGAACATCACATTATTCGCAAATCTGACATATGGATTCACCAACTACAGTCTGACAATATTCATTTCTGGTTACAATCTTTCAGGGCTAGGACCGCAGCCGTATTATCATTTTTATAATGCAACAGCGGGTAATTTCAATCAGTCAATCGTAATGCCAAACTCCAATGGCACAGTAACCATTTTTGCTGAGGCCCAGGCATCTGGCACCAATGGCTATGTTAACGCAACGGCCAGCGTGAGCATTCAGGTTATGTACCCCATGACTCTCAATGCACTTATATCAAACCCCTCTGGAATTCCCATAAGGAATACCACGGTCAATTTTGAGATCGACGGTGTCTCTCTCGGCACCAAAGTGGTGGCGAAGATCGCTCCTTATTCGAGCACACAGGTGAGCATAGAAGTCATTCCTCCCCAGCTTTCCACTGGAACGCATACCCTCAGCATACTTGTGAACAACCCCTCTGCTAAGGTTGACGGGCAGACATCCTACAGTTCTCAGTTCTATTATGGTACTCCTCCGGACTTCACATGGATTTATTACGTGGCTGCCGCCGTGGTTGCCTTCATGGCGTTCATGGTACTTATTGCGGGCTCCAGGCCAAGAAATCTTCCACGGAAACCAAAGTGGAAAAAGTAGTATTGTGGTCTAAAGAACGGCCCTGAAGGTCACGAACTTCTTTTCTACGTTGGAAAGTTCTCTCCCCCTCGCTCTGGGGTCATATTTCCTGTCCTGGGCCATGGCTATTATTGCTGCAGAAAGGGCGTTATTCTCTCTCTTGTGGGGAATGGTGGTGCTCCTTTCATCCACAATGATCACTCTAACCCCCAGCTTGCGCATAGATTCAACAATCACGTCACGGTTTGGCTTGTCACCATTGCCCACCATTGCAAAAAGGTCAATGTAAGGATAATCTGCCAGAACGCCAGAGATGTAATCAGGAAGAACGCTCAGAGCTGAGATCTCCAGGGCTTCTGATACAACACCGTCGCATACAACCGCGACACCAGGCTTCGGTCCAGGATCTATGCCTATGACTATTCTTGCAAAGACTGTTTTTCCAACCAGTCTGGGTAAAGACCTGCGCAGTGCCTGAAGAGCATTGGCCCCCCTGACCTGCTTCTCAACCTCGAACTCATCCCTTTCAGAGGTCAGAACCGCAAGAACATCACCGGGGACCGACTCCCTTGACTCCAGGCTTTCAAAAGGCAGAGACCATTCCTTCAACAATTTGACGGCATCATGGTAGAACCTGAAGTCGGAGGTAAAGATTCCCAACCGATGCATCCATTCTATAATGGCTGCATTATGCATAATCTTTTTCATAATGAGCCAGAAATTTCAGTCCGTGCGTGATCCAGAAGAGGGAAGCTGCTCTCGGACAATTGAATTTGCAACCTCAAGGAACTGCTTCACCTTTTCAGATGGTATACTGGCTCCTGCAGCAATATCATGCCCTCCGCCTTCTCCGCCAACGGATTGGGCAGCATTCTTGAGAACAACGGATAGATTCAAGCCTTTCTCAACCTGTTTTCTGGTACCTCTCCCTGAAACCTTTGCAGTGCCATCACTTACGCTGAATCCTATGACTGGCTTATCCTGGGGAAGAAGGTAAAGCATGAGAAGCCCGCTGATAGCACCTGCCATCTCTGACTCAGGGGCATAAAAGTACCTCAGGTTTGTCTCCTGAAACATCTCTTTGAGGGATCTGTAGGAGTAGTCAATGAGTTTGCTCTTGAAGATCTTCCAATTGTCCATGCATTCCTTCTTTACCCTCCGGTCCCCCAGGAAGTACTGCACGGCAACTGAGTTTTTGTCAATCTTCGCGTTTCCGTCAATAATAGAACTGATCTCCTTGGACGAAAACCCATATGTCGGGAACCTGTAAACATCAGACTCCAGATATTTCAACGCCTCGCTGCTTACGCCCTGGCTCACCATGCTGAAGGAAAGCTTTCTGGCAAGGATTCTCTTCTCATCTTCTGTAAGATCAAGTGGTGGCTTGGAAATCTCAATACCGGTCTCCCTCAGCAGCTTTTTACTGTTTTCACTGTTTCCGGAGATGTTATTAAAGAATGGGTCAGTTGAATATGATAGTGCGTCCAGGAGATTCTCTCCCTCAAGGTTCAGTGAGTGCACCTTCTGGTACTTCGAACCATAAGCTTCCTCAAGTTTTCCGTTGAGGCCTCTCAGCCCCCCTATATCCTGCTTATCTGCTATGACTCCGGCAAGGAAGAACGGAAAGAGATCGCTGTTATGGTCATCTAGCGTTAGAGCCATTAAGTAAGCCATAGTGGATCCACAGGCTTCTCTGGTGCCGTCAATATCATAATCTCTGGCATTTATGTTGAGTGCCTTTGAACTGGACTTCTGGTAAAAATGATGGTCAAGCACAATGATGTCCTGAACATCGGGAACGAATCTTAACTGATCGGAACCAGCATCCACAATGATGGTAGGGAGGTCCTTCTCTTCCTGTATCCTGTCCCTGAAGGAATCCGCTCCAAGATTCTTGATGTATCCGAGATGAAATCTCTTTGATAACTTCAGAAGAGCCCTGGCCAGTATGATTCCTGCGCTGGTACCGTCGCCATCATAGTGCGCTATAATTCTGAATTCGCTCTCTCCCCTGATCTTTTCAGCCGCAGAATGCAGGGCATCCAGGAAAGCAGGATCAAGGATTTCAGCCAGCATCTATCTTATTACTTTGTCAAGGTTCCATTCTCTGGGAATGTATCCATTGGATTTATAGTACCTAACCAGCCTGAGTATTTTACTCATGATGAGAGCGGCACTCCTTATGCTTGCCCTGTCCTTTGTATTTATTGCGTTGTGCCTGCTTGCATTCTGGTATTTTTTAATAAGGTGCATAAGGTCCTCAGGTACCTGGTCCTGGAGCCCATTTTCCTTAAGTATCTCACCCACCTTCTTTCCCAGGATTGCCTTGGTGCTGGCTACACCGTACTGATCTCTGAGCTTTATGCCGATCTGCGATTTGGTCAATCCGTCCTTCTTAAGCGCAACCAAAGTATCGACTATTTCGGTGTCTGAATGTGTAACGAACTTCCTTGGATCCTCAGTATAATCTTTATGCGAACCTGATTTGCCTCTCTTTCTGGAATGCATTCTTGCCATTTGCTACCTACCGTTCAGGGCTGATTGCTTTTCCATTAATTTAACTTTTGCGGAAAAGATCAATGGAAGGTGATGATTAAGGGAGGTTATGCTAAATGCAAAAAAGAGTATATGCGAATTTGCAATGATAACTTATGAAAATGAAGAGGCTGGGCAGCACCGGAGTACTGGTTAGCGAACTCTGTCTTGGGACAATGACATTCGGTTGGACTACGCCAGAGGAGGAAAGTCACTCAATGCTCGATCAGTTTACTGCCGAGGATGGGAATTTTATTGACACAGCCGATGTCTACTCGCAGGGAAACTCCGAGAAGATAATAGGAAAGTGGCTGTCGAGGCAGGACAGGGAAAGTCTGGTAATAGCCACAAAGGGCAGGTTCCGGACAGGTCCACATGCCAACAGTGTTGGGTTATCCCGCAAGCACCTGATGCATTCTGTCAGCGAGAGTTTGAACCGCCTCGGCACGGACTATATTGACCTGTTCCAGCTTCATGCGTGGGATCCACTTACCCCAATGGAGGAGACCCTTTCAACCCTGAACTCGCTCATAGAGGATGGAAAGATTAGATACATGGGGGTAAGCAACTTCCGGGCCTGGCAGTTCGAGAAAGCCCTTCAGATGTGCAGGCTAAGGGGATGGCATGAGCCTGTGAGCATTCAACCGCAGTACAGCCTGGTGGTCCGTGCCACTGAATTTGAGATACTTCCCATGGCTTCCAGCGAAGGAATAGCGGTGCTTCCGTGGAGCCCCATAGCTGGAGGTATTCTCTCTGGAAAATATGTTGATGGAATCTCTAAGGCACCAAAGGGAACTAGGGCAGGAGACTCCAGGAATCCTACAATGTACATGAAATTCGAAAATGACAGAACCAGGAGGATTTTGGCCGTATTGTCCAGAATCTCTCAGGAGATCGGCAAAACAAGGGCTCAGATCGCACTGAACTGGGTCATGGGGAACAGGTCAATAACCAGCCCTATCACAGGCGCAAGGGACAAAGTACAGCTTGCAGAGAACATTGGTTCCGCAGGATGGAGTCTGAGCCGCAGCCATTTGAGGGAAATTGACGAGGCGAGCGCCATGGATGTAACATACCCGTACGACGCCGCATCTGAAGAGCAGCAGATGAGGGAAAGGGAACTATCATGAAAGTTCCTGTTGGCGCTGGATCACAGGATCCCATGTACGCCATTTCCCTTTGGGAGTGCCCGAATTGATCAAAGATCATTTAAGATCTCATAGGAAACCAGTATCTCGGAGGCTACAGTCCATATAGTGAGTTCATCCTCAAAGATTGAAAATTTCTCCCCCATTTCGCTGATATCTGAGGCGTAATCCCCTTCAGTAAAACCGCCGATTATGACATTTAACGTCCCCTTGCGGGAAAGAAATTCCATGGGTCTTGATCTGCCGGGGCCTGGGGCGAGTATTATATTGGCATCTGCTCCCGTGGAAATGACGGCGTCCTTGAGCGTCCCCTTGCGTATGGATAGGAGCTCTTTCCCACCGCTTTCTATTTTTCTCTTTCTGAACAGGTCTTCCATCAAGCCGGCAAACCTGTTGTACGATTTCGGGAGGCGCACTCCCCGATCGACACTAATAATCTCATCATGCTTTGTATGAATGTACACCCTGAGATGCCCTCTCCTGTTTGTAATTGAATCCATTGCCACGTTGAGTAACAGGTAGAAAATATCGGGTCTTCCGAATCTCGTAGATTTTCCCGGAAAATGCCTCTCTATGGCCGCATGCATGAAATTGGAATCCAGCAGCATTTCACCTGCTCTTTTCCCGGATTGCTTTGCCATCTTTCTGATAGCATAGTCATCAAGCATCTCTGGCGGTACGGTCTCAAGTTCTGAATCTGCAATTATGAGATTGATCATCCGGTTGTTGATTGCGTATGCCAATAGATAGCTTTTTGTCGTTTACATCAGGAGTGGACCGACGTGGGTCGGATCAAAGAAAGACAGGTTCCCTGCTTCTTACAAATGTTCCATTCCTTAGATCCTGAATGGCTTCCACCAACTGCTCCTGTGTGTTCATGACAATAGGGCCATGCCATGCCACACTTTCGCCAAGTTTTTTTCCGCTGAACATGATAATCCTTGCCCCCTCTGTACTGGATTCTAGCTGTATCTGGTCTCCTGCATCAGATAGTATACACAGTGAACCTGTGCCGATGGCCTGTTCATGACTGCCGACTTTCACGCTCCCCCCAATAACAAAAACCATGGACGTCCTCCCAGCAGACTCCGGTATATGGAGCGTTGCTTCCCTAGCCATGGAGACGTCCAGGTACCTGGGAGCTACCTTGGCCGAAAACTGGTGCTCTCCGGTGGTATCCTCAAACGTTCCAGCTATGACACGTATCCTGTTTCCACTCTGATCACCGGTGATGGGGATCTGGTTCTTCTTGATGTCCCTGTAGATGGGATTTTTCATCTTCTCTTCTGCAGGGATGTTTATCCATAGCTGGAGGCCGGAAACCAGGTCTGGAAATCCGGTCGATTTGAGTATATCTTCAGGATCATTTGCCCTGATCCCCTGTGGCATCTCCTGGTGAAAAATACCGCTTCCGGAGGTCATCCACTGCGCGTAGCCAGGATAGATATAGCCGCTGTTTCCTACGCTGTCCTCATGTTTCACCTTCCCTTCCAGGAGATAGGTTACAGTCTCTATCCCGCGATGGGGATGCCAGGGAAAGCCAGCTTCGTAATCTTTGGGTGTGTCAGACCCGAAATTGTCAAGGAGCAGGAATGGATCTGTTGCCTGGACCGTTGCCGGGGAACCGAACATTCTTTTCAGCCTGACGCCAGCCCCATCCATGGTCCACCTGCCAACCAGAACGGACTTCACTTCTTTCTGTTTTATTGTCTCCACTCCCCGATTTATAAGGTCCCTCTTGCATTTCTAGTTTGTCAGCACGGATCAGGAACTACGCCGGGATCTCGGTGAACTCTAACCCCATGCTAAAACTGAATCCTGATCCTCCAGGTGGATTTATCCTGCATGAGATCAGCTTTTATTCCCCTAGACTGGATGATCTTAAGGGCACCAGAGGCAGGCACCTCGCTGTTGTACTGGAGATAAACTGAATCAAATCCTATTTCTGGCACGTATTGCTGGGCGGATAGAACATCCCTGATCATCGACATAACTTTCTCAAACTGCTCTTTCTGTATGGAAGTATTACCATTCTGTATCCTCGCAAGGCCAGATTCTATTATGCTATTGTAGGTGATGTCAGATATCCTTCTGGATGCCATGAGGGGCCTTATCTCCCTGGCCAGGAGTACCGCTCCGATGATAAGCATAATTACCCCTGGAAAATATAGAGAATAAACAAATGACAGGGAAGATAGTGCCAGGGCGGCTATACCAAGAAATGTAAGGAACTTGTTCAACAACTCCTTATCGAAACACCTTTTAAAACTCTTGTTGGCATACCCGGGCAAGTTATGCCAGGTCCTTTAGCGGACGGCTCGGTGGTTCAATCTATCAGAAGAAATCGTGCATTATGGCCTGGTTTCTCCACTCCTCTGGCGGTATTCCAAACTTCCGGCAAATCTCCGGGACGTCAATCCCTCGCTTCAACAGTTTGCGGATCTGCTTGATCTCCTTCTTTGTGAGTTCCTTCAGGCAACAACACCTCGGATTCCTTGATTAACTTTTACTGAAATAATAACTTGATCCCTACCTCAAAGCGCCCGTGATACCCTGTTTGATATGGGGACTTGCTTTGGATCCCAGAGCCTTAAAGCGAAGACTCGATCTCCTGCAGGACTCGACCGAATTCCTTGATGTCTGAAGGGCTTAGTCTTCGCAGAGCTCTTCTGACATCCGAGCCAAAAATCTGCATTCCGTTCTCAAGCGCATTTTGGCCCTCCGTTGTGATGGACACCCATATCATTCTCTTGTCGGCAGGGTTCCTCGTCTTCTTTGCATATCTCTTCCTCTCAAGATCATTGACGATCTCTGTGATCCAGGGCCCAGTAACCTCAGTTTTATCGGCTATAAGGTTAACTGGCATCTCATGCATTTCAGAAAGCAGCTTCAGGACCTTAAGTTCTATGGGTTTCAGGTTCCACTGGCCCAAATCTATTTCAAGCCTCCGCTTAAAAGTGCGTGCAGTACTGGAAAATCTGTTCCAAATTTCCGTAAGCATATCCTCTTCAACTTCCATGGTAATCGCTCACTTTGCTGATGCGTTCCTTTACTCCTGCTTACTCGCTGGTTTCCGGGCGGAAATCCGTCCCAGCTCCCATTCCTGCATTATTTGCGGCTTCGCTTGAATCCCCCCCGTAATAAGTTGCTTCCTCATGAATAAATTTCTTTCCCCTGAGTGAGGAAAGAATGGCTGCAAATATGAACAGAAGCGCCCCTATCCTGAAGGATATGACAAGAGAGTTCATAAAGGCAGGAGCGAGGCTCTCAGGAAACCAGGTTTTTCCCGTGAGAGTGCTAAGAGTAGACGCACTAAGGTTTGCAGTGAAAGATGCCGGCAGCTGGGACATTATCTGCCCCATGGGATTATAGCCAAGGAATGCCGAAAACAGAGCAGACGTTGGCGGAATCCTGTCGAAAATAGGTATCAATACCTGTGCTCCTGCAATTGCAAGATTCTTGCTGAAATAGACCGGAATCAATGCTGTCATGCCAACCAGGACGACGGTGAAGAATATGCCCATGCTCATGGTCTGTCCAGTGTTCTGAAGGGTAGTACGCATGCCTGACGCAGTACCTCTGGCCTGAGCCGGCACAGAGTTCATAACCGCGGTGATATTCGGCGCAGCAAATGTACCCATTCCACAGCCAAATACAAAGAGCATTATGGCAAATTCGGGATAATAGAAGTTGTACGGGAGGAAGCTCATTGCTATCATTGCAACTGCTCCAATAATCATCCCGGCGGTGCTGAGAAATCTTGCGCCAATTCTGTCAGAAATAGCTCCACTTATTGGACCCATTGCCACAAATCCCAGCATCATTGGAGTCATGTAAATGCCTGCCCAGAAAGGAACGGAGGAATAGGAATAGTTGTTGAGAGGCAACCAGATGCCCTGCAACAGTATTATGAGCATCAGCATCACTCCTCCCATGCCCATGCTCTGCAGGAGGCCTGCAAAACTTCCAGTTGAGAAAGCTCTGTTCTTGAAGAGCTTCATGTTGAACATCGGTTGCTCCACGTAGAGTTCAACTACCACAAAGAGGGCAAGAAGGGCCGCCCCTCCAATCATGGACCAGACTACCCATGGGTTTCCCCAGCCCATGCTGGAACCTCCATAGGGCATGAGCCCATACGTTATGGCAATGAGGATCAGGGAAAGTCCACCCCCAAAGGTGGCGTTCCCCACCAAGTCTATCTTCTGATCCTTATGTCTAACTGCAGTATCCTTGAGCTTAAGGTAAGACCAGGCGGTACCCAGTATCCCAACGGGTACACTCACGAGGAATATGTATCTCCAGTTGATTGATGACAGGATCCCGCCCAGTATCAGACCCACAAGCGAACCAGCCAATGCAGAAATCTGGTTTATTCCCATAGCCTTTCCGCGTTCGTTCGCCGGGAAACTGTCAGTGATAATGGCCGCTGAATTTGCGAACAGGAATGAAGCGCCGACTGCCTGAATCATTCTGAAAAAAATCAGCTCAAGGGCTCCCGTATTTCCAGTGCCAGGAGTAAAGTAAAGCATCACAGATCCGATTGTGAATATGAGGAACCCGAAATTGAACAGCCTGACTCGCCCGAATATGTCTGAGAGCCTTCCAACCGTGACCAGAAGAGCAGCGGTGATGATGTTATAACCCATGAGGATCCACAGGAGGTACTCGAAGGAACTTGGGAGAAACGGGTTGATACCTATTCCCCGGAAAATTGCAGGCAGAGAGATCAGCATGATGGTTCCGTTTATTGTTGCCATCAACACACCAATAGTGGTGTTGGATAGAGCCACCCACTTATACTGAACCAAGAATATCTGCCCCACATCTCTTCAATTTATAAATAGCTAATTGATTACTAGTTAATTAGTAATTAAAAACCGTTTTATATCGAGGCAGGATACCGAACCCCGTTATATGATATCCAAAAAGGTTACCGCTTTCATAACAGTTTTGTCTGTGGTATTAATGACATTCCTCACAGTGGGCACGCTATACGAAACGCACCCCAGCATTTCACTTAGCACCAATGGATATCTGGATGTGGATAACCACACTGAACAGTATTATGCCGTTACCGACAATACCAGCCAGCTAGTGATAAATTTCACCATATATACGTCATCCCCAACCCTCTATATATATGATATCTCGCCCATCAATAACACCAGTGCAGTATGGCAGAACCTAACATGTTTCAACAGCAGCGTTTACCCCCATAACTACATAAAAACAAGCGTTTCAAACGGGACGCTCATAAGCCTTACACTTATGCTGAACAGCAGCGCAGTCAGGCAGATGAAACTCTCAAATCCTTCAGCGGGTGAGGTCTCACCGTATATAGTCAAGATCCTCATTTTCAACGGTGCCATGGCCGCAACTGGGTTTGGTTTTGCCCTTCTCAGAGTGTGATGATCAGCTGCAACGTTGCCACTGACCCTGTATCAGGAATCTGATTTACTTGTAGGATATATTTGAACTCACGCAGCATGGGTCATTCTGCTGTTATGAGTAACAGTGAACGGGATCGAAGCATGGGATTTAAGGGAGTATCTGCTGAAAGACGGTTGACTTTCAGGGGGCTATTTTGAGTACCACCTCATTCACTACGGAGAGTGGACAACTCATTGAAAATACGGGGCGTTAAAAGAGACCATAGCAGTTGGCTGCATCCCGGGACCAACCAATTCTCTCTTCAGAAGAATGATATGGCAGACGGAAAACAGTGGAAACTATGAGGATGCCGGTCAAGCATGTTTTCCTTGAGCAGTACCACGAATTATGATGTAAAGTCAAAGTTCGAGGCATCAGAAATGAAATCCCGCAAGGAGTTTGCGAGGGCATAATTTGCCCAAATCCTATTTCCATCAATTGAAGAAGGCCCTCAACATGCCACTGAAAAGATCATAAATCTGTCCGGACCCTAATGATAAGACGATTCCTGCATAAAGACGAGGCACCTGAATTAACCCTTAAAATCCCTCAGGAATGACCTCTTCTGGGATTGAAGTCGGTCACTGTCAAGGTCCACAATCGTACCGGTCGATACCCAGCCAAAACTTATATAAATCCATATCTTAAATACTGGGGCACATGAAATTTTTCCGTAAGAAGGATGTGACAGACCTCTCCCCCGAGCAGGCGGACGAGAGGATTGTGCAGATAGAGACACAGGTAAGTCTCCTCGGCAAGGAAAGAGACAGGAAGAAGGCTGAATTTGACAAACTGTTCAAGGAAGGGGCAAGTGCCTCAGGCACAAGAAGAGCAGACATCGCCCATGAACTGAGCAGGCTTGAAAGGAGCATCAAGGACCTGGACAAGAGGATGAAAATTTACAGGGACAACATAGACATCATCGAGGAGGTCAAACTTGCCAAATCCCAGACCAAGGAGGCCGGCAGCGACATCATCATGAACGCAAATCCTGAAGATATCAAGGACATAATGATCAAGAACAGGTCCAGGGAGAAGGTTAATGACAGGAAGAGAGGCGAACTTCTTCAGGGGATTTCGGACGTAAAATCTACAGAAGAGGAGTCAACCTCAGAGAGCGAAAACAAGTTCATGAAGCTCTTCAGTGAAATGGACAAGAACAAGGAAAATCTGCTCCCCGGTTCAAAGGAGAAGAGCACCCAGTCAGAAGAAAGTGAAAAGAGCCAGGAAAAAGAAGAGTGAATCCTGTTGAGCGCAGACTACCTTACCATCGACAACCTCAGAAAGCTCATAGGCGAAAATATTAAGAAAGTATCAGACGCTGAATCAGGCGGTGATATGAAAAAGGCATCGGCCCTGTGCGACACCATAATAGGTGAACTCAAGCTTCTGGCAGATCTGGACGCATCCGACAGGGAAAGATATCTCGAGATAAAGGAGGAATGGGTGAAGAAAAAAGCTTCTCTCGGGAGTAATGAGAGAATGTCCCGGTCAACCCAGAAGACAAAGAACGACAGCGGCCTCATAGACAAGATGGAAAATGAGTTCAGGTCCAGGATTGAATCTCTGATCTCAACTGCAGACACAAAATGGTCGGAAATAGGGGGACTCGATGAGGAAAAGGCACTCATAAGGGAAGCATTCTTCTTTGCCCGGGCGACACCATCAGCTAACGTCAAGGTGCCAAAACTGAGGAACATGCTGCTGTTTGGACCGCCCGGAACAGGTAAAACCTCTCTTGCCAAGGCCATGTCGGCAAACATAGATGCCACCTTTTTCAATGCTAATGGAAAAGAACTTGTTTCCAGATACGTGGGAGACTCTGAAAGACTTGTGGGGGCCCTTTACGAAACGGCCAGAGCGAGATCGCCCTCCATCATATTCCTGGACGAGGTTGAGAACCTGGTTCTGAGCAGGGACAACGGGAACTCAACTTCCTCCTCCGTTGTACAGCAATTCCTGAGCCAGCTTGACGGCTTTGGCACTGGTGACAATTTCGTGATGACCGTTGCAGCCACCAATGTCCCGTGGAAGCTGGACACAGCAATACTCTCAAGGTTCGAAAAGAAGATATACGTAGGCCTTCCGGATGCTAAGACCAGGGAGAAGATCCTGAGGATAAACACGGTCGATAAGGGCTTTGAGGTCGGGTTGGATCTGTCCGTGCTTTCCGAGTCCACAGTGAATTTTTCAGGAAGGGACCTTGCATTCCTCTGTTCGGAAGCAATATGGCACATGCTGAGAAGAACGAACAGGGATGCCATTGACAGGAGTGATTCAGTCACACCTCCCGGATCCGGAGAGCTGAAGTATCAGGTGGGCAAGATCACGCAGGCTGACTTTGATGCGGCTCTTGAAAAGGTAAAGCCTGTTGCCGACAGGGGCATGCTGGAAAGATATCAGGACTGGAAGGAGCAATATGCAGGCAACTGAAATCACCGGGGGTGTGGAATATTTCACGTAGTAGCGTGATGGATAAGCTCATGGCAAATTCTCCGTCCTCAGACTTCAAGACGGAATGGATAGAGACACTGATGTCCATGTGGAAGTCGTTCGGCAGCAAGAAGTACTTGGGGAAGCGGGGCGCCAGGATCCTGAGAAAATCCATGCAGGACACCTACGTAATGCTGGAAATGGCTAAGGATGAAATTGAGCGACTGGAGGGCGAATCGAAAAGGTACAGCGGCCAGGAAGACACTCTGGCAAAGGTCAAGCTCCAGAGTGCAATGGATATGATAGAAGCAAAGAAGAAAGGCATGGACGAACTCCAGCTCAGGTACAGGTTCCTTTCCACTCTGGTATCCCTGCAGGAAATGGTGAATGGCCAGAAGCTGCTGAAAAACATTGACAGGGTCCTCAAGAAGAAAAATCTTGATCAGTTCAAGGAGTCCACAAGGGAGAGTATGGAATCTGAGCTCAGGATGAAGCGGTCCCTGGAGACTCTGGAGGTCTATGTTGAAGCTAGAAGATCACCGGGTTCGGTACGCTATTCCGAAGCTTCTCATGCTTCAAATGAAGCCGGGATTAAAGCAGTAGACGGAAACCGCAAGGAAGAGGAGGAAGACGATGAGGGGGTGATACTATCATGAAGCTCTTTGACAAGAGATCAAGGGAGGAAGCGGAAGCCGAGTCAGGGATTCGCATACAGATGCTCAAGAACAAAGCTCAGCAATACGCCTCCAAATGTGACGCCATTGCTGCAACATACGACAAAAAAGCGGCTGACGCAGCCCAGATACACAACGAGCCGCTTTTCAAAGTCTTCCAGGAGAAATCCAATTCCCTGAAGACGGAGGCCCAGAAGATCAGGTCGTTTCTCCTCATTGTATCCGACATGGAAATGATGAAGGATCAGTCCTCAGTCCTGTCGAGCTTTTCCGATGCCATGGAAACGTTTGTCAGGACTTTCTCTGGAAGCAAGATAAGACCTTCGTGGATGTCCACAGTTGAGGGGGAGCTCGAAAAGGCGAAGAACCAGAGCGAGCGAATCGGGGATCTCTTCAGTGGTTTTCTTGAGGACGTGGGAACAACATTTCCCGAACACCAGGAAACCAGCAAGACGCAGGTATCAGATCCATCAAAGACCGGGAAAGACCTCAGCGACCTGGAAGATAAACTCAAGGAGAGGCTCCGCAAACTTGGCGAGACTGACGAGAAAGAGTGATGAAAACGTGCACTGATATGTGCTAACGGACCTTCTGCAGGCTTTCAGCCCAGGCAGTATCAGGCATGTCAGGTAAACATGAGGAATATTTAATTAAGGAATAACGGTTGCTACAACTGCGGTAAAATGAGTATCAAGCTACGAAAGTCGGAAGATGACAAGAGGTTCGAGACTAGAAGCAAGATCAGGGGATATAAGGCCCAGGTGGACAGAAACCTGAAGAAGCAGCAGCAGCTTCTGAACCAGGCAATAAACAACCTGAAGTCCGCCGCCGCCATCAAGGACAACAGGGGTGTGCTCAACGCAGCACAGAACGCCAAAAGGATCAAAAGCGCAATTGATTACCTCAGGAGTTTTTCGCTTTACCTTGACAACCTTGAAATCACGTTTGAATTTGTGTACAATGAGAGGGAGATCAACAGGACCCTGTCTGAGGCACACACTGACCTCGGCAAGCGCATGCTCACCGATGAACAGGCAAGGGAGATAGAGAACAACCTGCGCTCCATTAACGAAAGCACGGAAAACCTAGAAACCAGGCTGGAGGAACAGTTCAGCACACTTGGCGAATCACTCCAGGAATTTGCGTCCCGTGGTGGTGTTTCAGCCGAGGACATAGTGAAGGAAGTCACGGGCCAATCTGTTCAGGCAATGGAATCTTCCCAGAAGTCATCCGAAGCCGCGGGTGACAAGGAGATCGACGACCTGATCAAGAAAATAACGGGTGAGAAGCAGAAATCCTGATCAGGTGTACATCCGTCTCTTGACGTTCTCCACAAGCTCCATAGCTGAGTCCATCTCAGACTTGGTCATCATAGTGGTTCCCTTATAGGTCAGCATCAGTTTGAGCGATTCAATCCTGTTCTTTAGACCCGTGTCATCCCCTGCAAACCGTATGAGTTCATCCAGTGCATTCACGGCCCTTGTAATCTCCATCGACTGTATATCCTTGCCCAGCAGGTCGATGGGGGAAGACTGACCGGCAATGATAACGCCTGAAACATGGGGCTGATCAGACTGGTTGTCAGATTTCACGTTATTCTTGATTGGTTCGCTCACCACAGCCTCAATCTCAAGGACGGCCTCCCAACCGTTAGAGGTCTTGCACCTGATTTTCCCCTTGCGGTGTCCTGGCGTTTCCGGTATGATCTTTATGGGGTCGACAAATTTCATTTCCCCGGCTTTCAGCAGATCAAAACCTATCACACGGTTGCCCACGACGTCGAACTCCCCCAGCATTCCCGTAAGGTCTATCTCCAGCCCCTTCAGGTCAACCAGAGGGGTTATCTCCATGTCCAGGGAATACTCCTTCCCTGTAACCATGTTCTCATTCACTGAGGTTTTGATGCTCTTCCGTATATAGAGTGAGTTATCGTTCCTCGCTTCAATGATCTCATAAACAGCGTCCCGGACAACGTCAGAGACCCTGGCCCTAGGCCCCTCATGAGGAAACTTTATCTTGTAATCGGAAAGTCCAAGGGCCCCGATATCTGCAGTGCTGTGATCGGAAGCCAGGGAGGCGAGGGAATCCAGCGAAGTCATGTCTCTGGCAGCGGCACACGCCATCACGACACTGGCCCTGACGCTGGCGGATTGACTCTTCATGGCCTTCATTATGCCATCCCTGTGGTACTGGAACACGCTGCTCCTGAAGGAGGAAGCATAATAGATGAACTTCGAGGCAAGCATGGCCATCTCTGGATCAGAGTCCATCAGTGCGTTAGTCGCCTTTTCAACCATGCCGTCCATTCCGTCCCTGTACCCGTTCTTAACCTCATCGCCGAGTCTCATCAACCCACGCTTAACATCTTCCGGGGAATCAGACATAACCAGGGCCGTGATCTGCTCAAGCGGCTTGTCCCTGTTCATCTCTCTCAGATCTGCTTTCATCTTGCTCTGGGCAGCTACAAGATAATCCCTGTCCTCTGCTTCCAGCCTGTCAGCCGAGAGAATGGAACTGATGATAGTCACAGCGCTCTGCATGGACTGTTGCCTGTCCAGCCTGCCCGACAGGATGGAGTCGATGAGAGGCATGTTGAACCTCAGGGTCTCCTTTCTGATGCGGGGGACTTTCTTATCCCTTGCAAGGTCCTTCAGCAGTCTCATGAGATAAAGGCTGAATCTGTCCAAGTCCTCGTCAAATGCACCGGCGGAAGTTTTTGCCGCCTCCTTATTCTTCTCATTTTTGCTTCTCATTTTTCTACCTCTCCTCTCAACTTTCTGATAAAAGCATCCGCCTTACGGCTCTCACCAGAACATTCCTGAAGCATATCAAGAAGGTTCTCGAGAAGTCCTTCTTTCCCAGGCGCATTGATCATCCCAAGGGTCTTTGCCATCTCTATTCCGACATCAACGAAATCATCGAACTCCATACTGGAGGCATTATGGATCAGGAGCTCCGCAAAGGCCGGAATGTCTGGGGACTGCATCCTGATTGCGCTGTGTATGGCCTCATATATCAGCCTGCTGCCGTCTTTCTGGCTTCCAGGGACCGTTCTGAGAATAGCCAGCGTTTTGGAGAGACTTTCAACGCCAGGTTGTTCCTTGTGTGCAAGTTTTACCCACTGCTCATACACTGATATGGAACTCCTGAGAAGAGCGGAATTCAAACGCTGCATTGAACGGGCATTCAGCAATTGCCTGGCAACCCATTCACAAGCTATGCTGTTTCGGTTGAGCTTCCTGTTGCTGGAGAACTCACGGGCAAACCTTTCGATGAATTCCTCATCATTTCCAGCGGAAAGGACTATATTGAATATTTCCTTAATTTTCCTGAACTGGGACGCGGTGTCTGGATCTTCATCTATGGATTTCATGTAAAGATCAAGGACCGTGTTTCTGTTGTTGACACTGGAGGCTGCGAATTCACGTATAAACCCATAGAATTCATCCCTGGAGAGCACCGTGCCATCCTCCATTGCCAGGAATACAGACCCTATGAGCATGCCCATGTCCTCCCCGGAAGCGATCGCCCTCTTCAGGAAAGTTCCCATAACAGACCTAAGATAGGATTCCGGTGTAACATTCCCCGTAAGGGAGTAAAGTTCAGGATTCCTGGAAATAGAGGCTGATAACTGGTAAAGAATCGAGCCTGGAGGAATAGCAAACGAATTACTCCAGGCCACACCGTCCGGGGTGAATAGCAGATCCGGTTTATCCGAGTCAAGATCAATGTAGAAGGAATATGGAGGAAGCGCCAAGGGCAAATCCGTCACTCCTATGGTTATGAAACTGTCCAATGCAGGGTCTCGCTGATATGTTGAATATGACACAAGGAGATCGGGTGGAAACATCCTTTCAAGTTGCCAGATCAGCGAATGAGATCCCCAGTACGAGGAGATTCTGCACATTATCGTGATTCTGCGGTCGTAAAGGTGCTGCAGCAATGGAAACACCAGGGAGTCAACTGCCTGGCTGTTAAGCCCTTTATGTGGGCTTATTTCAGCCTCCATGTATATTGCGGGGAGGGGGACAGAATTTCCACCAGAGACGAAACGCTGAAGGTCCTTCACAGACGCGATCCCCTTCAGGTGGTGGGCGTCGACCATTTCGAAATTCTTGTTGAGCCTCCTGAAGTCCTGCGGGGAAATGACTATGAAATGACTGTAAATGGCCCCTTCCCTTCCATAGGCGTCCTTGCCTATACCCTTTACATAGTTGAAGGCCAGATTTCCGCTGGGGAGCGAAAACAACCTCCTGCATTCCCTGAAAGTGAGATTGTCAAGGGATGAGGGAAGGCTGTGTTTCTGCAGATAGTCCAGATCATCCTGCCTGGTTCCATTCGATTTGGTAACGAGCTGGTACCCCCTGGAACTGCCTCTGTCAACCCACCCGAAAATTAGCTGCTCCGCAGAAACCTGATTGCTCATAGTCCTCCAGCGTCAGCAATCCACTGGGCCACGTACAGAAATCCGTCATTGTACTCAGAATCATATTTGATGTCGAGCCTCCCTCCAACATCCACATCCAGTTTTGGCACAATCTGGCCGTCAGAGGATCGCTCTGTCTTGATGAAAATCTTGAATGCAGAAGGGTTTCTCACATATTTCTTGATATAAAGGTTTGTGTTCTTCAGTATTTCCAGGAGCTGTATTGCGTCGTATGATGCAACGGCGGATGGCAGTGTGTCTGTTTTTGTGAAAACGAAGGCTATTCTCGGAGGTTCTTTTTCCAGTCTCGCGGAAAGCAGGGAGTTCAGTATCCTCCAGTACTCCAGATCCTTTGTTGCCCATTCTGTGTAAGAGGAACAGTCGACCATTATGAGGTATCCTCTCGCCCTCAGGAGATACTCAAACCTTGTATTGGTGAGTTGCCTTCTGACGCTTTCCTTTGCCCCCTGCAGCTGGCTGAATCTCTCCCCAGCAATGTCACTCACCCTTAGGTGCGTGCTGCTCTTTCCGATCTTCTTTTTCCTTGTAAAGGTGAAAACAACCTCGCCTACCTTATCCATTCCGGTAAGCTCCGGAAACTTGTGTTCCGATATGATCCTCTTCAGGTATTGTTCCATGAGTTCTATACCCGGATTCACCTCTATGGAGACCCCAGTCTTTGTCTCAATCTCAGCAATGAACTGGAAGAAATATGCCAGAAACGTGGTCTTACCGCTGAGCGGGGGGCCAACCATGGCTATGAGATCCCTGGCTGCCAGCTTGCGGTCAGCGGACGTCATTGGCACCGGGGGTCCCATTGACGGGCTCTGCATGGTAACGGTCTGCTGGTATGCCGTTGCGGACGCAGTATCTACATTTCTGGGTGGCACGGTGCCCTGCTGCTGTGCACCTGCAGTTGCAGTGCCTGGAGGGATAGCCGGGTTGAACTTCTTGGTTCCGTATATGTCCTTTGACATCCCACCCTTGCGGATGTAGCTCTGTCTCTCGCTGTACAAAATGCCTGCAACGAGCAGGAACAGCAATGAAAACGTCATCACAGTGACAACATCACTCACTGTGGTTGCACCCTGTAGATTAAACAGCATAAGTACAATGGCGACAAGCACAGTGAAGTACCCCATATATCTCCCCGCGAAGGGAAGAATGGCAGCAGCTGCAGCTGCAATGAAGAAAGGCAGAGCCAGGTCAACAAGTGTGCCGATTACGGGATCAGTGTAAAACGGTTGGAAATCAGCAAAACCCGCTATCATCTCCACAAACCCGGCTATGGCAGCCACAAAGACATATGAATTCGGTCCCGTCTTGAGCTTATGTGATATAATCCCAACCCTTTTGGAGTAACTCGAAACAAAACCTGCGGAAGTGAAAAGAAAAATGAATCCGAACAGCGGAATGAGTGAAAGGGCCAGAAAAATTCCAGAATAAGCGCTTCCCCTGACAACTTTATAAAAAAAGTCGTCTCTGGACTCTATGAGCACCCCGTGTGCGGTCACAATGAGTTTTTGTCTTGCCAGAAACCATAGAAAGACAACCAAGATCAGTATGAGGGTAAAGAAGGTTGAGATGACATTTATAATTGGAAAAAACGTTATGCCTGAAGATCCTATCATAATATCAAGTGCCTCCATTCTTGGCTGCCAGCCTGAATACAAACTCTCCGTTGATCTGGTCAATCTTACCGGTACGCTCACTCTCAAGCCTCTTCCAGGCCCTTGTTACTTCAGCCTCACTGAGGGAGCTCAGCTTGCAGATGGTCTTCATCCGCGCCACTCCAGTCACTCCGCTCTCAGAGAGAGTCTCATTTCTGACTGTCTCATAGTTTACGGTTTCCAGGTCCTTTCCTGACGAGAGAAGCGATCCGAGATACTTTCCGCAGGGATCGGAAGCATTGTAGAAAACTTCGCCGGACTTCATGTCCCTGAGCAAAATCAGGACGTTTGTACCGGAAAGCCCTTTTCCGTCCTGTCTGGTCACCATATCAATGAGATCCTTCGAGTATCCATTGGGAGATCCTATAATGCTGATGAAATAGCAGTCCCTGTCTCTGGTATACTGCACCAGAGAACTGTATACCTCTGTAAAATCCTCCACATCGCAGGGTGTCTCATCGATTCCAGACCCTTTAGAATCCTTCCCGCCTAAAAACAGGGCGTCATGTGCAATGTACGTGAGATTCAGGCCAACCCTGACATCCGACATGAACTTTCTCAGTATGAACTCCGTCGACCACGACTTTGAAATTTCCCTCCCCCTGTCTGAAAAGAGCGGTTCATCAGAGAGGCGTTCCATCGCGTTTACAAGAACCTTATTCCTGATATTCCCGCTATATCTATATCTTGCCACATATAACGGGACGTTATCGCCGTTGCGTAGAAAATTTGTGGTTGACTCAAAGAACAGGTGTTTCCTGAGTGAAACCTCATCATATGTGCATGAATAAGTGGATCCATATGATTTATGCGCCCCGCTGCTGCTCATTATGGCGAGCGATTTCAGGTTCTCCAGCTGCTCGATGTCACCAACTATGGTCTCTCTCTTGATGCTCGCCTCTTCTACGAGTTCCACAAGCCTGTTTTTCTCTATTTCCTTGAGAACCGGGTTGATTTTCATCTCCGGATCGTTCTCCAGCTTTCCCCTTTCATCCTCCAAATCTGCTATGGCCTCCCTCATTTTCGCTTCTATGAGCTTGAGGGACCTTATCACTCCGTCCGCATCAGATTTGGCAAGCGCATCAATATTCTTCGCCTTTCCCAGCATAATGATGGAAGAAGCCCTATCATGGGCATCCTCAAACTCTTCACTTGAAACCAGGTCTACGATCTTCTTCCTGGCTTCGAGCCTTTTAGACTCTATCCGCAGTGCGTTCTTCATGGAGTTTTCATAGTTGATGAACAGTTTTCTTATCTGGCCAGGGTCCTGCTGGATGTAGTCCACAATGCCCTCAACAAGTTTCTGGAACCTGTTTCTGTATCGTTCTTCCAGTGCTGAAGCCACCTCACCCCTGACATTGCGCCCAGAAAGCAGATCGATGGCGCCCAGAAAATCCTCCATATTATCCTCATACCACTCCTTTATTAGTCGATATATTTGATCATCCTTGTTAACCAGCAGAGTAGTTATTGACTGGCTGTTCAGGGAATCTATGTTGGAAAAGCGCTCCAGCTTTTCCACCATTGCATATTCATCGGCTGTGAAACGATCTAAGGCTTTATTCAGATCAGGATCATTTATTCCTCTAGCGGCCGGATCATTCCTGATGGACAGAGCAGTTCTTAACTGTGCGAGCCTTAGGTTAGAAAGCGCCCTAGAAAGATCCTTGGTCGAAAGACCCTCGGAACAACTCTTCTCCACGTTTGCGTAAAGAAGATCCAGGTCCCTTGTGACTCTCTTCTTTTCCAAAAGGTTCATCTTGGTCAGTTCAGTAAAGTTTCTGGCCGACTCCTGATATGACCTTCTGAGAAGCGAAACGCATTCGGTCTCCTCGCCCATGCGAGTTATATATGGTGTCTCTTTAAATCTCTTTCGTGTAGAATTAAAATATTTCCGGCATCAACCGGGAATGTAAGTACAATTCAGGGATGCCTTCAGTCCTGCACTAGGATAAGCTGAAGTGGATGTGATTTATGGTGTTCTGGGCAGATAGGTTCTCATTATTCACCAAGCAGATGAATTGCCTATGGCAGAAATAGACTTTAAACTTCAGTGGTCAAAAGGGTTAATAAAACCGTAGTGGTTCCAATTACTGTCGATGTTCAAAAAAACCGCAATTAATGGATCAAACTTAGGACTTGATGATGGAACGTTCAGTAATGACCTTACTTTAAGGTTTCATGCTCTGGGCTTGACAGAATTTCCGGAGATGTTGTTAAATTGAATAATGAAATGATGCGTAACCTCCTTGAGAAAGGTCTGGAAACTGAATCCTCTGGGAACAAGAAGCAGGCCGTTGAACTATACAGAAAGGCTATAGAGATCCTGCAACGTGACTTCGCAAGGGCTGATGCGGTTGAAAAGGAGAAGATCAGGAGAAGAATGGCATCTCTCCAGAGCGTGATAACAGGCCTGGAGGGCCACACCCCTCAGTCCACAGGGCTTGATGAGGGTGCTTTAAAGACCATAGAAGAACTGGGACTCAGCGTAATTTCAAGCCACCAGGTAAAATTCAAGGATGTCGCTGGCCTTGAGGATGTAAAGCGCGAGCTCTTCACCAAGGTGATCTATCCCCTTAGATTTCCGGAACTTGCCAAGGATTTCAACGTGTTCGTGGGTGGCGGGGTGTTATTCTACGGTCCGCCTGGAAATGGAAAAACTTTCCTGGCGAAGGCTCTTGCTGGGGAAACTTCCATGAATTTCATTTATGTCAATCCATCGACCCTGTACAGCAAGTGGTTTGGAAGTTTTGAGAAGAATATCAATTCCCTGTTTACTGCAGCCAGGGGACTTACTCCGTGTATATTGTTTTTCGATGAGATTGAGAGCCTGTTCCCTGTCAGGGATGAGCGTTCCAGTGAAGCGTCCAGACGTGGCGTATCTCAATTCCTCAACGAGATCGGGGGATTTCAGTCCAATGGCAGCAGTGAACTGCTAATTCTGGGCGCAACCAATGTGCCGTGGGTTCTGGACCCTGCAGTTACAAGACCGGGGCGATTTGACCGAATGGTATACATACCACCTCCTGACATGGCGGCGAGAGAAACCATAATCCGGCATCAGATGGAGGCAGTGAGCAGGAAGGGAGAAATTGATTATGGACAGATAGCCACCTCTACGGAGGGTTACAGTGCAGCTGATGTTGAATATATATGCAGGTATTCTGCCCAGAATGCATTTCTCAAGGCTGTGAATGGTGATGAAAAATCGCGGATCACCACGGCGGAACTAATGGACTCACTCAAGACCATAAAGCCCTCGGTATCATCCGGTCTTATGGAAAGGTATGTGCAATACGGGAAACTGAGGGGCTCCGTTCCATCTCAATAGCCACTAGGCATGTTATCGGGCTGCATTTAGCCCGCGGCACATGAGCGCGGAAATCAGCCCTTCAGGTAACCAATGGCAAGTCCCACTATGAATACTACAAGAAAGAGGCTTAACCCCCCGATCCCTCCTATGTGAAGCAGGCTCCCTATGCTGTTGATGATATTTAAGAAATGATCGTAAAGTATGGTTTCAAATGAGCTAAGAGTGAGGTTCGGGACGCTGGACTCATTGATGTACTCGGCCAGCAGAAATGCAAGAACAATGAATATGAGGGCCCATGAAGCCTTCTTGAGGCCAAGCCCAAAGAGTATGCCATCGACCAGGATCAGAACCAGTTCGACTTCAGGGCTGCTTAGAAATGACAGTGAAGACATACAGGAGGTTACTTTCACTTACATATATATTAGTTTCCAGCGTGAAGCGCAACGATACCTTTTGCGTCATAATCCGACTTACCACAACATGAACCGGTGGACGCCGTTCCTTTCACCACACCGTTCACCTTGATGTCATAATGGTCAAAGCACAGCAAATTTTAACCACTCTTGATGAACTCATCATATCTCTTCAGCATACTATCATTGACTGTCTTCCTGGTTCTGCCAATGATCTCCTCCACTTTTGCTTCGTCTATATCTCTGGCTACCCCCGTCTCCACAGATTGCCTGAACACTTCTTCGGCGACTTTTCTGCAAATATAGTCTATTTCAGCGCCGCTGAATCCGTCAGATATGGAAGCAAGTCTGCCGTAATCCATGTCAGGCGATAGCTTCCTGCCGCTCAGGGAAAGTTCAAACATCCTCCTTCTAGCGCTCTCCTCTGGCAGCCTGACATAAATTTTTTCGTCAAATCTGCCAGGGCGCAGGAGTGCTTCGTCAATATCCCAGGGATTATTTGTCGCTCCTATGACGAGGACCATGCTGCCTGTATCCCTTCGAAAACCATCCATCTCGGCCAGGAGTTGCGGAACTGCCCTTTTCATCACCGATGAATTTGTCTTACTACGCCTTGGGGCAATAGCATCTATCTCATCAAAGAACAGAACCACAGGAGAATTTGAACGAGCGATCTCGAACAGCTGAGATATGCGCTTTTCAAACATTCCAAACCACTGGCTCAGGAGTGCAGAGGGATTGATGATGACAAACTTTGCACTCACTTCGTGTGATATAGCTCTGGCAACATGTGTCTTGCCCGAGCCTGGTGGGCCGAACAACAATATTCCTCCGCCCGGGGAAATCCTGTATTCCTTAGCAAGGTTCCTTTCCTTCATGGGCAGGATCACCTTGTTATAAATCTCCTCCTTCACGTCATCAAGGCCAGCCACTTCATTGAATGATACATCAGACTTTTCCGAAACTGTTACGCCGAGTTCCTCAAAGGTACTTGGAGAATCGGGTATATTTCTCTCATTTGCGTTTACCCGCTTCCGTGAATCCTGCAATCTCTGCTCCTTTGATTTATACTTCATCCTTTCTGCCAGCGCAACAAGTTGCTCCACTTTCTCCAACCTGGAAACTTTTATTTCTCCGGCGCTTTGACCTGCAAGTTCCATGAGAAGATTCGCAGCCTTGGTGTATTCAACGTAAGCTCCATGAAAATCCCCGCTTTGACTGCAGGCTTCTGCACTCTGTACGTGGGCGTACGCTTCATCCAGCAATGACTTAGGATCCATTAGATGACCAAAGATAGGATTACTTTGAATATAAAAGTCAGGGATTGCAGGTGCGGTGGAATAGCAGTACGCTACTGAAAGCCTTACCTTTATCGCTGTTGGAATTCTGCGCAACAGATCCTGCAGAGGAATTCGCCTCACGCAATGTCAGGGTATGAGATGATTTTCTTGGATCGGAATACTGATTGAATACTGAATTATCCAGGCAGTAAATTTTCCGTAAGTGGCTCTTAGCTGGCCATAAGAGCTCCCGTGGAGGATAAAATGAATAAGGGAAAAGAAGTAATGATCGCATGAACAGTTTCGTCGTTGGCATAGATCCGGGAGAGAAGGAAAGCAATGAATGCTATATCTCACCAGATGTTGAAATAGGGGGCGGGCTCAAGTTTCCAGTAAATAGGGACATATATACCCTGAACTCCCGAATTTTTACCACCATTAATTTCTGATTTATCCATAATCTATTGGCTCATGAATAAAGGTCAATGGTCAGGGTCCAGTTGGTGCCAGGCGAAAGACCCTTCTCCACAAACGTCACTGTGTAAGTAACAGCAACGAATTTAACCGGCTCGCTGACCGCACTTCCATCCACCGTTATGGTTTCCGA